>JAFGQW010000126.1 GCA_016935485.1 Planctomycetota bacterium
AATGACGAACGGATACTCCGCCATGTGGATCAGCGCGCCACCGCCCGCCTTGCGGATCGTCGCCCGCAGCGACCACTCGCCCGGCTCGAGCACCTCCGCCGGCAGGCCCGTCGGAATCACGAGCGCCACGAGGATCGGGAAGGCCGCGTTGGAATAGCCCGCCGCCACCCTGAGGTTTCCCGGCGGCACGATGAGGAGGCTGGTGGGCTGTCCCCTGAAGTAGAACTGGAGCGCCACCTGCACGGTCTCGGCGGCCTTCAGGTGGCTGGTCAGCACCACGAGGCCGTAGAACGTCTGGCCCTCGCGATACTGGTGCACGGTGCCCTGCACGCTCGCGGAGACATCCGGCCGCTGGCGGATGAGCTCGGTGTACGCACTCAGGCAGTTGATGCGGCCCATGCCGAACACATTGTCGTCACCGCTCGCGCCGAGGTCGTCGCAGGTCGCAAGCAGCGCGGTCTTGAGCTCCGTGGGTGTAGCATCGGGCCACACCTGGTGGAGCAGCGCCAGGACACCGGCGACATGCGGGCACGCCATCGACGTGCCGCTCTTGGTGGTGTAGCTCGCGGTGCCGGACCGCGAAGCGGAGCGCACGCTCTGTCCGCGCGCACACACGTCGGGCTTGACGGTCACCTTGTCGCAGCCCGACGGGCCCCGGCTGGAGAACGACGCGATCGCCGTCGTCACCGTGCTCAGCGCACCGACCGCCAACACATGGACCGGCGACGCGATGCGGTCCGCCGGCGTGCGCAGGCTTTCGGCGCCGCGCGCGCCCTCGTTACCAGCCGCGAACACCACGGCGACCCCGGCGTACTCCGCGTTGTCGATCGCGCTCCAGAAGGTCGGACTGCACTTGGCCACACCGTGGGTGGAGATCAGCGGGCTCAGTCCCCAGGAGTTGCTGCACACCGCCGGCACGTCGCGCACCGTCTTGGGGTCTTGATCCGGATCGGCCACCCACTGCAACGAGAGCAGCGCGTCCTGAACGGTCCGGGTGATGCTCACCCGGTCGATCGTTGCCGAGGCGATCCACTTGGCCTGAGGCGCCACGCCGATGCCGCCAGCGCCGCAGATCGTGCCCATGGTGTGGGTGCCGTGGCCGTTCAGGTCCCGCGGCAGCGGATGGCTCGTGACGGGATCGTGCCACGCCTCGGCGACGGTAACCCCGGGGTCGTTGCCGCGCCAGCGCGCCTTGAGGGACTCGTGGTCGTAGTAGACGCCCGTGTCGATGTTGGACACGAGCACCCCCTGCCCCTCGTAGCCGAGGCTCCACAGATCCGGCGCCCGGATGTCCACGATGCCCGGCTCCGTCGCATCGAGGCCCGCGTAGCTCGGGCCCTCGTCCACAGGATGGATGAGCTCGATCGGCCAGCTCCCGTCGTAGACGATCCCGACCTCGTCGCACTGCGCCACGAGCACCAGCGACGCGGCTGTGGCCTTGACCAACACCGCGTTGACGAGCCACATCGGCTCGACGTCCCGCGCGAACCCGGCGTGGACGTGCGCCTCAAGCAGCGCGCGTACGCCGGCTTGCGTCACGCGGGCCTTCTCGCGGAGGCGCGTCACCACGACCTCGTGGCGAAACGGCCGCGTCGCACCCATGCGGGCGAGCCTCCGGTCAAGGGACGGCAGGTCGACCTGGTCCGCCATCATCACGATGGCGGGGTGGAGCTGGTCGGCAGCGCTCCGCTCGAGCTTCATCGCAAACGCGGGTTCGATCTCGCCGGCGGCGGCCGGCGCGCCGCCGAGGCACGCCACGAGGCCGACCGCGATCCACAGGCATCGCTGGGTTCGCATGGGGTCTTGCTGCATCCCTTCCTTCACACCGCGGATCGTCCCTGCGATCCGCTTGGGGTTCGGAGAAACCACGGACCCTGAGACCCGGGCCGGGCCTCAGGCGCCCCAGTACTCGAGCTCCAATCTTACCGGACGGACCGGCAAGGCGCCAAGACCCTAGGGCAAGTC
This sequence comes from Planctomycetota bacterium, assembly GCA_016935485.1. GTDB lineage: Bacteria > Planctomycetota > JAFGQW01 > JAFGQW01 > JAFGQW01 > JAFGQW01. Next base: position 1,966 of record JAFGQW010000126.1, read on the forward strand.
CCGGCGGGCCCGTCGTCGGAGCCCGGCGCCGCTCACAGCGGGATATTGCCGTGCTTTCGCGGCGGCCGCGCGTCGCACTTCGAGGCGCTGGCCTCGAGCGCCTCGATCAGGCGGGGGCGCGTCTCCTGCGGCTCGATGACGTCGTCGACGTAGCCGCGAGCCGCGGCGAGATACGGCGAGGCGAACCGCTCGTTGTACTGCCGGACCAGCTCGGCTCGCCTCGCCGCCGGGTCCGCCGCCTCCTTCAGCTCGCGCCGGTAGAGGATGTTGCAGGCGCCCTGCGCCCCCATGACCGCGATCTCGGTGCTCGGCCAGGCGTAGTTGATATCAGCGCGGATGTGCTTGGAGCACATGACGTCGTACGCGCCGCCGTAGGCCTTGCGGGTGATCACCGTGATCTTCGGCACCGTGGCCTCGCAGAAGGCGTAGAGAAGCTTGGCGCCGTTGCGGATGATGCCCCCGTATTCCTGCTGGATGCCCGGCAGGAATCCCGGCACGTCCACGAAGGTCACCAGCGGGATGTTGAAGGCGTCGCAGAACCGCACGAACCGGCCGCCTTTCCAGGAAGCGTCGATGTCCAGACATCCGGCGAGATGCGTCGGCTGGTTGGCCACGATGCCGACCGAGCGACCGCCCAGGCGCGCAAAGCCGACGAGGATGTTGCGGGCAAAGTGCGGGTGCACCTCGAGGAACACGCCGTCGTCCACGACGCGGCCGATCACGGCGTGCATGTCGTAGGGCTTGTTCGGATCGTCCGGCACGACCTTCATGAGCTCCGGATCCATGCGATCGGCAGGATCGTCGGTGGAAACGAACGGCGGGTTTTCCCGGTTGCTGCTCGGAATGTAGGCGAGCAGCTCCTTGACGAGCTCGAGCCCCGCCTCCTCGGTCTCCGCCGCGAAGTGCGCCACGCCGCTGCGCGTGTTGTGCGACATGGCGCCGCCCAGCTCGTTCTTGGTCACCTTCTCGCCGGTGACCGTCTCGATGACCTCCGGGCCGGTGATGAACATGTAGCTCGAGCGGCGAATCATCACGATGAAGTCGGTGATGGCCGGCGAGTAGACCGCCCCGCCCGCACAGGGGCCGAGGATCATGGAGATCTGCGGAATGACCCCCGAGGCGACGGTATTGCGGAAGAAGATCTCGCCGTAACCGCCGAGCGCCACCACGCCTTCCTGGATGCGCGCCCCCCCGGAGTCATTGAGCCCGACCATCGGCGCGCCGTTCTTCAGGGCGAGGTCCATCACCTTGCAGATCTTCTCGGCGAACACTTCGCCGAGCGAGCCGCCATAGCAGGTGAAGTCCTGCGCGAAGGCGTAGACCAGGCGGCCGCGGATCCGGCCGAAGCCGGTGATCACGCCGTCGCCGTAGATGAGTTTCTCGTCCATCCCGAAGTCGCGGCAGCGGTGGACCGCGAACACGTCGAGCTCGCGGAACGTCCCCGCGTCGAACAGGAGCTCGAGCCGCTCGCGCGCCGTCAACCGACCGCCCTCTTTTTGCTTGGCGATCCGCTCCGCGCCGCCGGCCGCACGGGCCTGGGCGCGTCGGAGGCGGAGATCGTCGATCTTGTCCTGGATGCTCATCGTGGACCTTTCGCTCAGGAATCGGGCTGTGCGCTGCCGGTCCTCGGTCCCGGGGGATTCCAGCGCGGCTTTCACCGGCTGCCCGGACCGATCCGCGGTCGGCCCGGGAACCGGACGGCACGGCTGCCTCGTGCGCGAAATGTACCCGCTGCACGCGGTCGCTCGCAGTACGGCGCGCCGGGAAGCCGCCCGGCGAGCGGTGCTGGTATAAAGGAAATCCGCGCTTGAATCAAGACCGCCCGGAGGATCTTGTCCCGGCGGAGCGGCCGGACTACACGACTCATCGCAGCCATCGGCGGCGCGCGAACCTCGGCGGCGCGCGAACCTCGGCGGCGCGCGAATGCGGGAGAAAACGCCATGCTCCGGACCAACGAGAAGCAGCTGGTCGAGATCGCGGTCCAGGGCCGCGTGGCCCCCGCGGTCTTCTACGGCCCTTACGAGGTCAGCCACCAGGGCAAGGCCGAGTCCCTGCCCTCGCTCGGCGGCATCACCTACAACGTCAAGGTGGGCGACCCGGTGTGCGGCTGGGTGGGCGACCACATCGAGCCCGGAGTTTCCGCCATTGTCGACCCCGACAAGCGCAGCGACCGCGTGAACCAGGCGTTCAACTTTCTGGCGTGCGCGGGAAACGAGGCGCGGGTGGTGAGCGGCGGCGCCAAGGGCGCGCGGGGCACGGTGATCGGCCATCACGGCGGCGTGGAGCACGTGCTGATCGATTTCACCGACCGCGATCTCCGGCGGATGACGCTCGACGACAAGATCCTGATCCGCACCTTCGGTCAGGGGCTCAAGCTCCTCGATTTCCCCGACGTGCACGTCTTCTCGCTCGCGCCCGCCGTGCTGGCGCGCTGGGGGCTCAAGAGAAACCGCGACGGTACGCTGGCGGTCCCGGTTACCACCGGCGTCCCCGCCGAGGCGATGGGCAGCGGGCTCGGCTCCCAGCCCGCGGCGCTCGGCGACTACGACATCATGACCTCCGACCCGGAGACGACCCGCAAGCACGGCCTCGACCGCCTCCGCTTCGGCGACTTCGTGGCGATTCTCGACCACGACAACCGCTACGGCCGCGCGCTGCGCCGCGGCGCAATCACCGTGGGGATCGTGATCCACTCCGACTCGGTGCTCGCCGGCCACGGCCCGGGCGTCACCACGCTGCTCACGGCCGACCGCCCGGTGATCCGCCCCGTGGTGCGGCGCAACGCCAACCTCGGGCGGCTCCTCGGGCTGGGCCGCTTCCGCCGCAACTGAAAAAAACGCCCCTGGGGCGCTTTTTTCAGATAGCCCGGCGTACGTGAAAAAAACGCCCCTGGGGCGTTTTTTTCAGATACGCGGCGGCCGTTCACAGGACCGGCGAGAACAGGCGCGCGGTGTTCTCGCGGAAGCGCTGCAGGTAGGGGCGCTTGCGGAACGCCTCGATTTCCACCTCGTGGCTCTGCGCCACGTCGCGCGCCAAGGCGGCGTCCAGCTCGGCCGTCACCGCACGGTCGTAGACGATCATGCCCACCTCGTAGTTCAGCCGGAAGCTGCGGATGTCGAGGTTGGCCGTGCCCACGAGATTGAACCGCCCGTCTACGGTGAGCACCTTGGCGTGCATGATGCGCGGGCCGAACTCGAAGACCCGCACGCCGGCTTCCAGCAGCTCGGGATAGTAGGAACGGCCCGCCCACTGGACCAGGGTGTGGTCGCCGCGGCACGGCACGAGCACCTGCACGGTGACGCCGCGGAGCGCCGCGCTCGCCAGTGCCGAGAGCACCGCGTCGGTCGGCACCAGATAGGGGGTCGCGATGTGGATGTTGCGGCGCGCTGCGAAGATGGCCGAGGTGTAAATCTTCTCGATCGCGGGCCACTCGTTGTCGGGCCCGCTGGCCACCACCTGGGCGAGCGCGTCGCCGGCCGGCGCGGGCGCCCCGAAGTGGCGCGGCTCCGCGAGCACCTCGTCGGTCGCGAGAAACCACGACTCGTTGAGCACGCGCTCGAGGTCCTGCACGATCGGGCCCACCACGCGCAGATGGGTGTCGCGCCACGGCGTGTCCGGCCGCACGTCGGCCACGTACTCATCCATCACGTTGATCCCGCCCACGAACCCGACCCGGCCATCGACCACGAGAATCTTGCGGTGGTTGCGGAAGTCCGGCCGGCGGCGAAGCCGCGAGAACCTCACCGGCGCAAAGAACTCCAGGCGCCCGCCGCGCTCCAGCACCGGCGCGAGGTAGGCGGCCGGCAACCGGAACGAGCCGAACGCATCGAAGAGCATCCGCACCTCGACGCCGCGCCCGGCCGCCTCCGCGAGCGCGTCGCGCAGGCGCGCGCCGATGCCCCCCGGACTGAAGATGAAGAACTCCAGGTGCACGTAGTGCGTCGCCTCGCGGATGGCCTGGACCAGCGCGGCGAACGTCTCCGGCCCGTCCTGCAGCACGTCCACCCGGTTGCACGCGCGCAACAGCGTGCCCCCGAGCCCCACCGCCAGCCGCGCCGTGCCGACCTCGATGCGGTCGAGGTCGATCGCGGCGCCCACCATGGAGGGCGGGAACTCCAGCGGCAGCCCCTCGCGGCCGAGCTGGCGGGCGGCCGAGGCGCCGAGCCGGATCTTGCGCTTGATCGTGGTCCGCCCGAAGAGGAGGTAGAGCGGCACGCCCACGACCGGGATCAGCGTGAGGATCAGCAGCCAGGCCCAGGTCGCGACCGGACTGCGGCGCTCCATGACAATGCCCAGCGCCGCCTGAACCCCGAGCAGCAGCAGCACCGCAAGGATGACTTCCCAGACGGTCACGGTGTCACCTGTCCGTGCCCCTTGCTCCGGCCGGAGCCCGAGCCCGCCGCCGCCGGGTCCCGCGGCCGATCCCGAGCCCTCGGGCACCCGGCCAGAAGCGCCCGGCGCTCCGGTGCCGGCGATGACCGCGAGGCGCAGCGGGTACATCCCCGCGAGCCGCCGCGGTATCCCGAGGGAGTGCCCCTGTTGTAGGGAGCGCCCGCAAGCCGGTCAAGGGGGACGCAAGCCCAGGGCGGGCGGCGCGGGATTGCCGGCAGGAAGACCGCGTCCGATCCATTGTCGTCCGTGGACGCGGACGACGTTTCCTGCCACAATGGGTGCGTGTGCATCGGGCCGGGGCCGACCCGCGTCCGGAGAGATGCCGCGGGGGACACCGGCAAGGCGTGTGCGGTCGAGGAGACTCGCCATGTGGATGATGCGTACGAAGCCGCTGTTCTTCCTTGTGCTCGGGACCTTCGCTTTTGCCGCCGCGGGCCCGGCGCAGGTCGCCCCGAAGTACGGCGATCTGGTCGTCTCGGGCTTCACGCTGACCCCCCCGTTCTCGGGCGTGCTCATCGTGGATCCGGCCACCGGCCGGACTGCCACGCTGCGCAGCCTCACCGCCGGCGCGATCGACCAGTGGGTCGGCATGATGGAGGACAATCGCCACGTCGGCCTGCTGACCCTGGACCCCCAGCTCCGCGACGGCCGGCTGCAGCAGCTCGACCCGCGCGGCGCGCTGAGCACGCTGGCCCCGATCCGATCCACGCTTCCGGTCACCGATCCGAGCGGTGCGCTCTGGGACCCGGAGGGCCGGCTGCTGATCGCGGCGGACGACACCCTGTTCTTCTACGACCCTGCCGCGCCCGGCTCCGTGGCGCCGGTGTTCCGCTTCCCGACCACCGGCGCCAACGTCCCGCTCCTCCAGGCGGTCGCCGTGGCACCCGGAGCGCGGTTCCACTTCGACGAGAACTACTACGCGCTGAACGCGCTGCCGCAGCTCGGCAGCCCGACCGTCAGCGCCCCGTTCCTCTACCGCTTCGACCCCGTGACTCGCCGCTTCACGACGCTGGTCGCGAACCCCGCCCTGACCACCGCCACGTCGATCTCGTACCGCTACGGCGTCCCGAGCCCCCGGCAAAGGCAGTTTCTCGTGACGCGCGGCCGCGCCGCCAGTTCGCTGCGCGACCTGCTTGCCGTCGACTTCCAGACCGGCGTGATCGTGACGCTGGCGCCGCTACCGCTGCTGCTTCCCGCCGCGCACAAGACGACGCGGCAGCGGACCGCGTGGGTCGTCGGCCCCGCCACGGCCGCGCCGAGCACAAGCCTTGCCCTCGAGGTGGACCTCGCCACCGGCAGCATCAAGCGAACCGTCCCGCTCCAGGGGCCGGCGACCGGCTTCCAGGCGACCGGCATCGAGATCTACGGCACGAACATGCTGCACCTCAGAGGCCGCGCGCTCCTCGGGGACGCGCCGCTGTTCCTCTCGCTGCAGACCAACGACGCCGCGCTGGCCGGCAAGAGCTACCTGCTCGGTCTTTCGTTCGAGTCCTCTCCGCCCATCCAGCTCATGGTGGGCTCGACCCAGATCAACCTCGACCTCGCGTGGGACACCCTGCTGTGGACCTCGCTCTATGCCCCGGCCCTCATCGGACTGACCGGCAGCCAGGGCACGCTGGACGGCAGCGGAAACGCCAGCGCCTCGCTCTCTCTGCCGTCCGGCCTCAAGACCGGAGGGCTCGTCATCTACGCCGCCTGGGTCGTCTACGACGCCTCCGGCGTCCTGCGGGTGAGCGAGACCGAGCTGTTCGTGCTGCCGTGACCGGCCCGGGCGCCGGGTCGAAACCCGCGCCGCGGGCACCCCGTTGCGCGCCGCCCGCCCTTCTGGTATGAAGAGGGGCGAGAAGAACAAGCGCCTCGGCCCCCGAGCTCGCTGCGGGGAAAGACAGCATGAAAAGGGTCGCTGCCGCCCTCCTGGTCGCGCTCTTCGTCCTGGTCCCGGGAATCGGTCCGGCCCCGCACGCCACCGCGCAGTACACCCCGGAGTCCGGCGACTACATCGTCACCGGCTGGACCACCACCCAGGCCGCGCTGTACGCCGCCGACCCGACCCGGAGCGGACCGGTCGAGCGGCTCCACACGTACGCCCCCGGGCTCGAACGGCCCGTGTGGGTGGGCATGCTGCCGGACAACCGCGGGCTCGGCGTGATGGTGCAGAGGTTCGGCACCCCGCCGACCGGTCATCTGCTGCGCCACGAGCCGGGACCGCCCGCGCGCATCACGACGCTCGCGAGCTTTGCCACCGGGGCGAGCTTCCCCGCGCCGGGCTCGTTCGCCTGCGACGGCGACGGCAACCTGGTCCTCGCGGCCGGCCCCTCGCTGCTCGTGATGAATGCGCAGACGCCCGGCACCCTCACGACGCTCTTCGTCCATCCGTCCGCGGCGGCGATCCTCGGGGACATGGCCCGCGTGCCCCGGAGCAACTACGAATTCGCGGTGCTCAACCACGGTGCGGCGGCTCCCTACGTGTTCGGCGTGGACGAGAAGGGAGCGCTCGCCACGGTGCTCGACGCGAGCCGTTTCCGGAATGCGGCGAGTCTCAGCTTCGACTACCGGCTCGGCGTGGCGGCCGACAACCTGATCCTGACCTGGGGGAGCGGGCCGGCCGGCGCGGTCTTGCAGCTCAAGGCGGGCAGCGGATCCCACACCACGCTGGCGACGCTCGCCTTCGCCCCGGTCGCCCACTGCCCCACGCAGCGGGACACGATCCTCCTCCTTGGCCACGACAGCACGGTCCAGGAGATCGATCGCGACGGCCGACCCGTGGCCACGCAGAAGCTCCAGACCCCGAGCGGATTCACGCCGACGGGCTTCGAGGTCTACGGCAGCAATCGCCTGCACGTCTCCTTGAACCCGGCGACGAGCCCCGCCACGCTCGTCTTCGCTCTGAACGATCCGGCCGCCGCGAAGCTCTACTACGTCTTTCTGCTCTCGACCGACTCGATCGGCTTCAGGGTCACCCAGCACGACTGGATCCATCTGACCCTGGATCCGCTGTTCCTCCTGTGTCTGTGGGGCAGTCTGCCCGGCGTCATCACCGGCGCCGTCGGCCAGCTCGACCCCGGCGGCCACGCCTGCGTGACGATCAAGCGGCCGCCGGCCGCCGGGTCCTTGCGGGGACTGCAGCTCTTCGCCGCCTGGGTGGCCTACGATCGGTGCGGGATCTTCTCGGTCAGCGAGACGGAGCACTTCGTGCTGCCCTGAGGACCCGGTTCGGCCCCCGCCCCCGGCTGCAAGGTGTAGGCAGAGCGGGGCCCCGCACGCTTCCGCCACCGCTCGGGAGCCCCGCTCCAGGTGGACAATGGCCGAGCCGGCGCCGATCTACCGGACTTTCTCGCAAGTTTCCGGTAGACCTTGCGGCGCCCGGCCATTCCATCGATGATGGCCGGCGCCGCCGGGAGCGTGGGGCGCGCCCGGCCGAGAGATGGGAGCGGATGCTCGGAGCACTCGAGACCCCAGGATGCACCTTCCGAACGACAGGCCCGCGGCCGGGGACTTCCGCACCTCGCCCGAGTTCGCGGCGATTCTGGACCGCCTGATCGAGGCCGCCCAGGCCAGCGACGCCGCGGCGCTCGAGCGGATCCTCGAGGAGCGGCCCGAGTGGCGCGCCGCACTCGAGGCGGAGCGCGACTTCCTCGCCCGCGTGGAGCGCGCGCGGCCGGCCGCGCCGGCCGCGGCGGCTCTGGCACCCGTTCTTCCAGCAGCCCTCCACCAGGTTCCCCTGCCGGTCGCCCAGGCGTGGTTGGCCATGCTCGAGGCGAGCGCCGCCGCGGAACGCATCGAGGCCGCCCATTTCGCGGTCGAGACCTGCGCGATCTACCTGCTGTCCGTCGCCGTCGGCGCGTACGACGCCGCCGGCGCCGAGGACGGCGACGTCGCCGCTGCGCTCGGGCGACTCGCCCGCAGCGGCAAGCCGCGCATCTGGCTCGACGCGATGGACGCCGTCGTGCAGTGGGCGTCCACGCCGGCTGGCCGCGAGGCGCTCGGCGGACGCGCGCCAATCCTGGACGAGATCCGCGCGCGCCTGGCGGCGGCCCTGCCCTCGCCCGCCGTTCGCGAGCTGGCGGACCGGCTGGCCCGGCAGGCCGGCGCCGCCGCGGGTGCGCCCGGCAAGAGCCCACCCACCGTGCACGGCTTCCTGGAGACCGTGCTCGCGCACCGCCGGATCGCGGCGCTCGGAACTCGCGCGGTCGTGCGCGGCCCGGACGCCGAGCGCACGGCCCAGCGCCTCGAGGCCGCCGTCGGCGCATTCCTCGCCGAGGACCCCCTGCTGCCGCGACTGTCCTGCGCCTTCGTCCGCACGGTCGAGCGCATCGGCCAGCGGCTGTTCCGCCACGGGCTCATCGATCTGCGCGGCGCGATTCCGCTCGCGCGGCGGGGCGGCCTGCTGCTGGACGGCGCCGAGCTCGACGCCGGCCGGGTCTACTGCCTGGCCGTCGGCGCGGAGGAGCGGCCGGTCTCGCTCCACCCCTTCCTCATCTTCCAGGACGGCAAAGCGCTCCGGCTCGCCCTCCACCCCGAGGGCCGGGGGCTCGCCTACTCGGCCTGCACGGCCGGCGAGGGACGGATCGACCGCGCCGCGCGCCTCGGCGCCACGAGCCGCATCGAGGCGCTGCTCGCCCCGCAGGACCCCAAGACGGCGCGGCCGGCGGAGCTGCTTGATCCGGGAACCCCCGAGGTGGTGGGCGAGTTCCGGATCCTGCGTCCGATCGGCGAGGGCGGCATGGCGATCGTCTACCTGGCCGAGCAGCGCTCCATCGGCCGGCGCGTGGCGCTCAAGGTCCTGCACCGGGGCCGGCTGTCCGCCGGCTTCGTGGAGCGGTTCAGGCGCGAGGGCAAGGCCATCGGCCGCCTCGAGCATCCGCACGTCGTCAAGGTGCACTCGATCGGCGAGGACCACGGCGTCCCCTACCTGGCGATGGAGTACATCGCGGGCGACTCCCTCGAGCGGTCCCTCCACCGGCCCGACGGCGAGGAGCCGCACCTGCCGCACGCTCCCGGCGACCGTTCGCCCATGGAGAGCGTGTGCCGGATCGCCCGCGAGGTCGCGCTCGCGCTCGACCACGCTCACCGCCACGGGATCGTCCACCGCGACGTCAAGCCGGGCAACATCCTGCTCGACGAGGACGGCCACGCGCATCTGACCGATTTCGGGCTGGCGCAGGAGCGCGGCAAGGCCTCGATCACGATGACCGGCGACATGGTCGGCACGCCCCACTACCTCTCGCCCGAGCAGGTGGCCGCCAAGCGGATCGACGTCGACCATCGCACCGACATCTACTCGCTGGGGGTGACGCTTTACGTGATGCTCACCGGACGGCCGCCCTTCACCGGCGAGACCCTCGAGCAGATCCTGCGGCAGATCGCGCTCAAGGAACCGACGCCGCCGCGCAAGCTCAACCCCCGCATCCCCCGCGACCTCGAGACGATCTGCCTGCACGCCATGGAGAAGGATCCCGACGCCCGCTACGCGTCGGCGGCCCAGATGGCGGCGGACCTCCAGGCCGTGAGCGAGCTGCGCCCCATCCTGGCCTCGCGCGCCGGGCCGGTGCGGCGCACGTTCAAGCTCGCGCGGCGCCGGCCTGCGGTCACGGCGCTCCTGGTGCTGCTCTGCGCGGCGCTGGTCCTCTGGAGCGCCACCTCGTTCGTCCGCATGCGCCGCGAGGCCGTCTCGGTCGACGACAACCTGCGTCTCGGCCGCGCGCTGGTGGAGGTGGGCCGGGACGGGCAGGCGCTCGCCCACTTCGAGCGCGTCCTGGAGCTCGCGCCCGGCCACGTCGAAGCGGCCGCCCTTGCCGGTCGCCTCCGCCTCCGCCAGGCGCTCGACCGCGCCTGCGCGCTCGCCTTCGACTGGGACGATCCCGGCGACGACGCGGCGCTGCGCCAGTGCCTCGAGCTGCTGGGCCGCCTCGAGGTCGGCCCGGCGGACCGCGAGGAAGTGGATCTGCTCGAGGCCCAGGTGCGGCTGCGCCTGGGGCGGATCGAGCCCGCAGGCCTGCCCGAAGCGCTGGCCTTCCTGGAAAGGCTCGCGGCCCGCTCGGCATCGCCCGGCGTCAAGCTGCTGAAAGCGGTGGCGCTGGAGGCGCTCCGTCGTCCCGAGGCGGCGGAGCTCCGCCGCGCGGCGGAAGCGGAGCGGCCGGCGAGCGACCGCGACCGCCTCGTCCTGGCGGCGGTTCGCATGGCGGAGGAGCGCTGGGCCGAGGCGCTCGCGCTCTACGATGCGATCCTCAAGCGCGGCGACCGCGGCGTCGAACTGACCGCCGCCTCGCAGGCGGCGCGCTGCTGCTTCTGGCTGGGCGACTGCGGCCGCGCCCTCGAGCATTTGAGGCTCGTGGAGCGCATTCAGGGAGTGCGGCCCGACCTGCTGCGGCGGCGCGGGCTCTACCTGTGGCGGGCCGGCGAGCTCGCGCTCGCGCTTCGCGCCCTGGACGAGGCGATCCGCCGCGCGCCCGACTACCTGCTCGCCTACAACACGCGGGGCCACGTGCTCGCCCAGGCGCGTCGCTTCCCGGAAGCGCTCGCCGATCTCGACGCCGCGCTGGCGCGCGACGATCGGTTCGCGCTCGCCTGGGCGACGCGCGCCCAGGTCCACGGCCACCTCGGCGACTTCGACGCCGCGATCCGCGACGTGGACCGCGCGCTCCAGTGCTACCCCGCTCTCGGCGGCGCACGGCGGCTGCGCGCCCGCCTCCTGCTCAAGCACGGCAACAACCTCGACGCAGCGCGCGACCGGCGAGCGGCGATGCAAGCCTGGAACAAGGCGCTCGCCGACCTCGAGAGGGTGCTCGAGCAGCGGCCGCGCGACGCCCGGGCGCTCGGGCTGCGCGCCGAGGTCCATCTGCGGCAGAAGCAGTACGAGTTCGCGCTCCAGGACGCCGAGCGCGCGCACGAGCTCCAGCCCGAGCTGGGACAGGCGAGTTACGCGCTCGGGCTGGTGCACTACCGTGCCGGGGACTGGGACCGCGCGCTCGAGCACCTCGACGCCGCCATCGCGCAGGACCCGCGCTTCCCGGGGGCGCTCGCGGCCCGGGGCCACATCCGCTTCGAGCGCGAGCAGCTCCAGCCGGCGCTCGAGGATATCCACCGTGCGCTCGAGCTCGAGCCCGGGTTTCTTGCGGCGCGGATCGACCGCGCATGGATCCAGCTCCGCCTCGGCGACCATGCGGCGGCGCTCCAGGATGCCGAGGCGGTGCTGGCCCGCAGCGCGCAGCCGCAGGCGTTCCTGGTGCGCCATTTCGTCAACATGGTGAACGGGGACTGGAGCGCAGCGCTCCACGACTGCGAGGAGGCCCTGGCGCTGGATCCGTCGCTCCCCGAGACGTTCCTGTACGTGGCGCAGTACTACGAGGAGCTCGCGCGGCGGGAGCTCGAGGACCCCGGGCACGCCCACAGCCGGGCGGTGGCCTTCTACCGGGAGTGTCTGCGCGTCACCGAGCGGGAATCGCCGCTGCTCAGCCGCCGGGGCATCGAAGACCGGACCGAGCAGGCGCGCCGCCTCGCCGCCCGGGCGTTTCTCCGCGACGGCGAGCCGGTCGAGGACGCGGTAGGCTACGCGCTCCGCGGTTACGGACACTTCCTCAAGGGCGACCGCGAGGCCACGCGCAGCGATCTGGTGGCCGGCACCGGTGCGGCCGAAGCCGGCGGTGGCGCCACCAACCCCGGCCAGCTGGACGGCTACGTCCACCTGAACGGCCTGCTCGAGCTCGCGCGGCTGGCGGAGCTGCTTCAGGAGAGCGAACGCGCCATCGCGCTGTATCGCCGCGTGCTCGCGCAGGACAATGACCACGCCACCGCGCTCGACGCGCTGCGGCGGCTGACCGGGAGATAGCGCAGCACCCGCGGGCGCCGCTCGCCCGCGCCACCCGAGCGCGCGCCTTTCGCGCGCGACACCCGCACCCACCCGCTCACCCGGCGGCAGAAGGGGTCAGACCCCAGCTGTGCGGACACCCCGATCGTCCGAGGGGAAGCGCCCTCCTGAGAGGGCGCTTTCGTGATGGCTCCGCTTCGCGGGATTACCAGGCCTGGATGACCTCGACGTTGCCGACGTCGATGCTGCCCGGCTTGGCCGGATTCACGGCCACGGCCGACAGGTAGACGCGCGACACGCCGTACGGCAGCACGAAGCGTGCGTAGGCCAGGCCGGAGGAACTGAGAACTCCGGAGAAGGTAGAAGTGAAGTACGGGCACCCGCCCGCCGCCGTCAGGAAGAACAGACCATCGGGTTGCAGGTTGACCCACCCGGGTGCTCCCAGGTTGATCCCGGAAAACGGTGCGAGGGACAGCGCCACGTAGTAGCTCCGGCTGGGCGAATCGCTGAACTTGAGCGTGGCGCGCGCGTACGTGGTCGATCCGCTCCCGTACAGCATCATCGACACGTTCTGGTCGTCCCAGACGTCGATACCGGAGATGTTCGCTCCCGAACGTACCAGCTGGTTCCCCTGGTACGTCCCGCTGTAGGTCCAGTAGTAGACGTATCCGGCGTTGGTCCCCGCAAAGACGCGGCCGGTCTTGTGATCGGCGGTCACGCAGTTGAAGAGCTTTGATGTTACGTAGAAGGCGCGCTCGGTGCCATCGCTCCGGAGAAAGCTGACGCGCCCGTTCATCGCGACGACGTATTCGCCGGTCTGCGGGATCCAGTCCACACCGTAGGCACCAGAGTTCAGGGTGGCCAGGACGTAGACGCTTCCTGTCTGCCGGTCGACCCGAAACAACCGGGGGGAGGACGATCCGAACGTGCCGACGATCCAGTCCCCGGTATTGCCGTCACGGCACAGCGCATTCGGCCCCCCGTACGTGGTCGGCAACGTGGTCCAGGGCGTGCACGAAGTGCCGGAGAGGCGGTAGAGCGTGTTGTCGGTGTAGTTCGCAACAACGTAGGTGCCGTCTTGATCGACCCCGATCCCCTTGGGCTGGGCCATCACGGTGGTCAGCGTCAGCTGGGCACCCGTCCCGTCAAAACGGTAGATGTTGCCCGAGTTGCCGCCGCAGGACAACACGTAGCTGTTCGAGTGCGCCACCTTGACCATCCCCAGCGTCAAGGCAGGGCCGAAGGTCACGACCGCCCCGGAGGGCCACGTCTTGTAGAAAAGGCCCCCGCCCGCGCCAAAGCCGTACTCGCACATGATGAGGTCGCCCTGCTTCGGCTGCGCCGAGCTC
>JAFGQW010000008.1 GCA_016935485.1 Planctomycetota bacterium
CCGAGCTCGCTCAGTCCGAACCCCCGCTCAAAGCGCAGCCGAAGCAGGGTTCGATCGGCCTCGGTTAGCGCCTGCAGGGCAACCGGGAGGGCTTTCCGGAGCGCCTCCAGCGCCTCCGTACGACCCAGGCGGGCGTCGGGCTGCTCCTCCGCCCGCGCCGCCGGCTCGCACTCCAGCCCCACCCACCCCTCGCGCCGGCGCCGGCGAGCGCGCCGGTAGACCCGGCGGATCGCGCTGACCTGCAGCCAGCCCCTGAGCCCACCCCGGCCGGAGTAGGTGCCCAGGGGGCTTGCCGCCGCGCCGGCTCCGGGAAGCAGCAGCCCCCCGAGCAGCTCGTCCGCCGTCTCGTCCTGCTCGCGCGGGTCGTGGAGAACGCGCGCGAGCGCCTGCACCACGTGCGGGCGGAACTCGCGCACGAACGTCCGCCACGCCTCGTTGCTTCCCGCCTCGAGCGCGCTCACGAGGTAGAGGTCCTCGACGTGGATCGCCTCGAGCACGCCCGGCGAATCACCCGCCCGCGGCCCCAGCACCCGGCCCAGCCGCTCGCGGAACTTCTCGTGCGAAACCGGCACGCCCGGCCAGCGCGCCGCACCGCGTCCCAGCGCGTCCTCGAGCACCGCAGGATCGAGCGGCGCGGGATCGGGGCGGCGACCGCGGAGACTCACCGCTCCCCACCCGCATTCGCATCGAGCCATCCGCGCAGGTCCGGGGGAAACTCCAGCCGGTCGCCCACCCTGACGCCGTGGCGCTCGAACCAACCCGCCGGGCACTCCAGCGCGACGCGCACCGGAATCTCGCTCGACTTGCCGCGGAGCGCGTGCGGCTCGAGCCGCACCAGGCGCCGGATCACGCCGTACCGGTCGGCGTAGGCAAGATCGAGCGGCACGCGCGTGTTGAGCATCCAGAAGCTCTGGACGTCGTCCTCGGAGTAGAGGAAGAGCATGCCGGTCCCCTCGGGAACCCGGTCTCGATACATGAGGCCGCGCAAGCGCTTGGCCGGCGTGTCCGCCACCTCGACACGCACGGTGGCCGCACCGACGCGCACGACGGCCGGGGGCGGCGATTCGATCGGGACGTACTCGGGCTCGGCTCCGTGCCACGCCGCCGGCGGAAGGACCGCCGTGCGGCCCTCGAGCGGCTCGCCGGCCGCGATCGCCTCCGGCCGCAGGAAGAGCACGAATCGCACGGGGCCGCCCGGGTCCAGCGGCCGGCGCTCGGCGCCAAGCCTCACCGGGTGAACCGCCCGGACGCGCGCCGTGCCGTCCAGGAAGACGACGACCACCGGGCGCAGCCGCGCGTCGCGCAGGGCGAGCGGCCGGTGCACGGCCGTCGCCCACGCGAAGAGGACGACCGTCGGGCTCGGCGCGGACCAGACGCGGTCCACGGGAGAAAGCCAGCCCGCGGGATCTCCCGCCGCACCGGATGCGCCATCCCCCTTGCGGAGCGCGAATTCCTCGCGCGCCCCATGCGTCTTGACCACGATCGCGGGCCACGTCCGGGAGCCGAACCGGACCACCGTCGGCGCGTCCGCAAGACCGCCTTCACCCGCGATGCCGGCCGGGTTCGGCGGCCCGGGCACCGGACGATCGCCCGCGCAGGTGGCCGCCAGCCAGCTCGCGAGCAGGCACCCGGCCACCGCCACGGCGCGCCACCCGCTTCGAGGTCGATCGAGATCGCGGAAACGGCGCACGTCGGGTTCTCCTGCGCCGGCGCGATCCCGCCGCGCGCCGGCCGGACGCTGGTGCGGCCCGGACCGGCCTGCACTCATTCCGCCTGGAACGTCCGCTCGGCCCCGACGCTCATGGCGCCGGCCGACACGGCCCGGCGGCGGCCCGCGCGGCTGATCTTCACCCGGCGCTGGCCCATGCTGCAGAACGAGGCCGCCCGGCACTGTGTGCAGAAGTACGACTTCACGCCGCACACGTCGTGCCCGTGGCGGGAGAGAAGATAGGTGAGCCGGCCCAGGTCCTTGGTGTCCACCAGCTCGTTCACCGCGGCCACGACCGCCTTCAAGCTGGTGGTCTTGCGCACCGCTCCCACCCGGATCAGAACCCGTCCGATCGCCGCCAGCGGCAGAAACGCGCAGCTCTCCGGCCGGATCCCGTGCAGCACCAGCGCGGCGCGCCCGTGGTCGAGGCCCTCGAGCTCCGCCAGACGCTCGAGCACGACGTCGTTCTCGCGGTCCTCGGCGGTGGCCACGAGCTCGAACTGCTCGCGGTAGCGCACCTCGAAGAGCCGCTCGAGCCCCGCTCGAACGGTCGCCGCGATGGCCGGCCGTTCCTCGCGGCGCACGTCGATCAGACAGGCGGCGATCTCCCGGTCGCTCGAGACGCGCGCCTCGTTCCAGTCCACGAACACCTTGCGCAGCCGCCCCACGCCCGACTCGGCCGCTTTCTTGCCCGCCGCCGCCTCGATCAGGTGAAAGACGACCTGGTCGAGGGGCGGCACGCCGGCGAGCGCCGTCGCGCGGCCGTAGTTCTTCTCGAGGGTTGCGAGCAGTTTCTTGACGAGTTCGACCTGCTTGGCACTCATCGGCTTCCCGTCGCATCCCGGCGGGATGGGCTCGAATTCCACGCGGCGTGCGGCGCCGCCCGCGCGCCGGTCAGGACGCGTCCTCGGTCTTCCTCGAGCGCTTGCGGCGCACGCGCTGGAGCCGGATCCCGAGAGGCTTCAGCAGGCTCACCACGCTCTCCGAGGGGATGGCGCCCTGGCCGAACCAGTACTGGACGCGCGCGGCGTCCACCACGACCTTCTTCTTGTCGTCCTTCTCGAGCGGGTCGTAGTGGCCGAGCACCTCGATGCTCCTGCCTTCCCGCCGGGTGCGCGCGTCGAACGCGCCGATGCGGAAGAAGGGGCGGTTGCGCCGCCCCTCCCGCGTGAGCCGGATCTTGACCGCCATCCGAGTTCCTCGTCTCCTTCCGACGCCGTCCGGCCCGATCGCCTCGCGCGGGCCGCGGCGCTGTCTACGGATTGAACGGAAAGCCGCGCCCCCGCAGCGGGTCGATGCCCATGCGCCGGGCGCGTTTCAGCTGCTTCAACTTGCGCTTCTCGTGCTTGCCCGCGACCATCCGACCCACCAGTCCGCCCGAGCTCTTGAGCTGCTTCATGAGCTTGCGGGCCTGGCCGAACTGGTTGACCAGGTCGCGCACGGCGCGGGCGTCGTTGCCGCTGCCGCGCCCGATGCGCCGGCGCCGGCTGTGATCGATGATGTCCGGCCGGAGCCGCTCCTCCGGCGTCATGGAGCGGATGATCGCCTCCATCCGGGTGAATTCCGCCGGATCGAGCTCCTCGCCCTGGGTGAGCTCCTTCATGCCCGGGATCATCGCCATCAGGTCCTTGAGCGGGCCCATCCGCTTCATGGCCTGCATCTGGTCCAGGAAGTCGTCCAGCGTGAAGCTCCCGGCGAGCAGCTTCTCCGCCTTGGCGCGCGCCTCCTCCTGGTCCTGCGACTCCTGGGCCTTCTCCACCAGGGTGACGATGTCGCCCATGCCCAGGATGCGGCCCGCCACCCGGTCGGGATGGAACTCTTCCAGCCGGTCCAGGCGCTCGCCCACGCCCATGAACTTGATGGGCTTGCCGGTGACCCGCTTGATGCTCAGCGCCGCGCCGCCGCGCGCGTCCCCGTCCATCTTGGTGAGGATCACGCCGCTCAGATCGAGCCGCTCGTTGAACTCTCTGGCGCTCACCACCGCGTCCTGGCCCGTCATGGCGTCCGCGACCAGCAGGATCTCCTGCGGCGTGATCCGGGCCCGGATGTCGCCGAGCTCCGCCATGAGCGCCTCGTCGATGTGGAGGCGCCCGGCGGTGTCGAGAATGACGACGTTGCGGCCGGTCTTCTCGGCCTCCGCCACGGCGCGCTGGCAGATGCGCGCCGGCCGACCGCTGCGCTCGGCGTAGACCGGGATGTCCAGCTCGCGGCCGAGGGTCTCGAGCTGGTCGATGGCGGCCGGGCGCTGCACGTCGGCGGCCACCAGGAGCGGCGCCCGCCCCTTGCGGCGCACGTAGCCGGCGAGCTTGCCGGCCGTGGTGGTCTTGCCGCTGCCCTGGAGACCCACCATCATGATCACGGTGGGGCCCGTCGGCGCGAAGGCGAGCCCCTCGCTGGCGGGACCCATGAGGCGCGTCAGCTCGTCGTGAACGATCTTGACGATCATCTGGGCGGGCTGGACGGTCTGGAGCACCTCCTCGCCGACCGCCTTGTCCGTCACCTCCTGGATGAAGGCGCGGACGACGTCGAACTGCACGTCGGCCTCCAGCAGCGCCTTGCGGATCTCGCGCATCCCGTCGCGGATGTTCTGCTCGGTCAGGCGGCCCCGCTTGCTGAAGACGCTGAGGGCCGCCTTCAGGCGGTCTGAGATGCTCTCGAACATGGTTCTCGAAATCTGCGCCGGACGGGCGGTGTCACCCTCGGGGCGCCCTGCCCCCACCCGTGCCCGGCCCGCCGCACAAGACGGCAACATCAAGCAGGTGCCGGGCCCGGTTTCAAGCCCGCGGCGCGCGGCGGCCGGCCGGGCGGGGTGCGCCGTTCACGCGCGGGCGCGCTGGATCCGGGCCCCGAGGGCCGCAAGCTTGCTTTCGAACCGCACGTAGCCGCGATCCAGGTGGTAGACCCGGCTCAGCTCGGTCGTGCCCGAGGCCGCCAGCCCGGCCAGGACCAGGGCCGCCCCCGCCCTCAGATCCGAGGCCTGCACCTGGGCCCCGCTCAGCGGCGGCCCGCCCTGGACGGTGGCCGAGCCGTTCTCCTTGGCGATGCGCGCCCCCATCCGGATGAACTCGCCGGCGTGGATGAAGCGGTCCGGGAAGACCTTGTCGTGGACGGTGCTGGTCCCCTCGATGGTGCACAGCAGCGCCATGAGCTGCGCCTGCATGTCCGTGGGGATGCCCGGATACGGCAGGGCGAACACGTCTCCCGGCACCAGCTCCCGCTCCACGCGCGCCCGGATCTTCATTTCCGCGCGGGATTTCTCCACGGTCACCCCGCGCTCGCGCAGGAACTCGAGCACCGCCGTGAGGTGCTCTGGCTGGGTGTTCTCGACCTCGACGTCGCCGCGGGTGATCGCCGCCGCCACGAGGAAGGTGCCCGCCTCGATGCGGTCGGGAATGATCCGGTAGCGGGTCCCCTCGAGCGCTTCCACGCCCTCCACCTCGAGGCGGTGCGTCCCGATGCCATCGATGTGGGCGCCCATGCACACGAGGAAGCGCGCGAGATCCTGCACCTCCGGCTCGATCGCGACGCCCTCGAGCACCGTGGTCCCTCGCGCCAGCGTCGCCGCCATCAGGATGTTGGCGGTGCCGAGCACCGTCGAGCCCTGCGCGCCGCCGAGGAACATCTCGGCGCCCACGAGCCGGTCCGCCTCCGCCGCGACGTAGCCGTGCTCGACCACGAGCGAGGCCCCCAGCCGCGTCAGCCCCCGCAGGTGGATGTCCACCGGGCGCGGGCCGATGTTGCACCCGCCGGGCATGCTCACCCGGGCGCGCTTTCGCCGGGCAACCAGCGGGCCGAGCACGCAGAACCCGGCCCGCATCGTGCTCAGGAGATCGTAGTGGGCCGTCGAGAGATCCTCGTTCACCAGCCGGGTTCGCACCGCGCTGCCCTCGCGGCTCACCTCCATGCCGAGGCTCCTCAAGACCTCCAGCATGGTGGCGGTGTCCTGGAGCTCGGGGACGCCCTCGACCACGCACTCCTGGTCGGTCATGAGAGTCGCAGCGAGGATCGGCAGGGCCGCGTTCTTGGCGCCCGCGATGCGAACCCGTCCGACCAGGCGGGCTCCGCCCTGGATGACGTACTTGTCCATTGCATCCCTCCCCGAGTGCCGGACCAGCGACGTGTTCGGGACCGCAGCCGCCCGGGTCCCGGGCCATACTATACCGCGGGCTTCGCCCGCCGCCCACCGCCTTCCGCTTCCGGGAACGGGGTCAGACCCCGTTCCCACCCCGCGGGCGCAATCCGCCCGCGCCACGCAGCGCGCGCACCCCGCGCGCGTTACCCGCACGCTTCCGCGGCACGGGGTCAGACCCCGTTCCCACCCCGCCGGCGCCCACTCGGGCCCACTCGTGACCTCTGGCGCAGCGCTGGCATCCGGAGTATCCTGGCGGCGACGGGGAAGAATCGGTTCTGCTTCTCGCTTTCAAAGGGTGAAGGCCATGACGAGAACAAGCCGGCTTGCCGTCAGTCTGGCTGGCCTCCTACTGGTGGCATCCGCCTCGCGGGCATCCGGACAGCTGAGCGGCACGTACACGCTCGATCCAAACGGCTCCGGACCCCGGAACTACCCGACCTGGGGGGCGGCGGTACAGGCGCTGGCGGCCGGCGTTGCCGGTCCCGTGGTCTTCCAGGTGGCACCGGTCACGTTTCGGGAAACGGTGGTTCTCAACGGGATTCCCGGAGCTTCCTTCACCCACACCATCACGTTCGTGGCCCCTGGCGCTCCGGCCATCCTCGACGCGAGCGGCGCCCCGGATACGATCACGCTGCAGTCGACGGCCATGCACTTCGTCTTCCGCAACCTCGTGGTGCGGGGAGCCAGCAGCCACGCGCTCAATCTGAACGGCGTGAATCCGTACACCCCCGCCTACTGTCGCTTCGTCGACATGACGTTCATCGGCCCATCCACGAACACGTTTCCCGCCTCGGCGGCCCTGATCTCCATGGCGTCCCACTGTGACTTCGTGCACTGCGTCTTCGCCGGCGGCCACAGTGCGATTCTGTGCTCCGTGATGACCTCCAACGTCTTTGACCGGTGCGAGATCGATGGCCTTGGCGCCGCGCTGATGCTGGTGCTGCCGTATACAGCGCACAGCTATCCCCAGTGGGCGCATGACGCCGACAACGTCTGGCAGAACTGCTTCCTGCACGATTGCCACCCGGACGGCCACGCGTTCTACTTCGATTCCCAGCGGTACGGCGGGTGCGGCAACATGTTCTGGCACAACACGATCGTGGTGAAGACGACCCGCGCCGCGGTCCAGGCCGGCAGCCGCGCGGCCTGGACGGCCTGTCAGTCCTGGCGCAACAACATCGTCGTCAACCTGGGGACCGGCCCCTGTGTGGTCTACGGCTACGAGATCACCACCAGCGGCATGTGCCTCGTCTGCAACGATCTGGACCACAACTGCTACCACGCGCCCAGCGCGACGGCGGGAACGGTCCAGCTCGCCGACGGCAGCTTCGGCGGCTCGCTGGCCCAGTGGAAGACGTGGCTCCAGCACAACCCGCAGGCGATCCTGCCGGGCGGCGGAAGCTCCTACGACAACCACTCGATCGAGGCCGATCCCGGTCTGGTACGCATGACTGCGCCCTACGATTTCCACCTTCGAGCGGGCTCGCCGTGCCTGGACAGGGGAACGAGCACGTATGTGGCGGGCCCCTGGGTCACGTTCAACCCGACCGCGCGCGTGGCGAGCGACTTCGAGGGACAGGACCGCCCGATCGGATGCGCGGTCGACATCGGTGCGGACGAGGGCGATACCCTCGCCGGGAGCGGTACGGGACGCATCGGCTCGGCGGTCGCTCTCCACCTCGATGACGCTCCGGCCGCGGGCCTCCCCTATGCGCTCGGCTCGTCACTCGGCACGGGGCCGATCCCGATCGATACCCGCCGGCTCGGTCTCGCTGCGGATGCCCTGCTCTTCCTCTCGGTTTCCGGATCCTGCCCCGCCATCTTCACCGGCTATCGCGGAGTCCTCGATGGCCAGGGCAAGGCGCAGGCCGCCATCGGCATTCCGAATCTCGCCGGCCTGATCGGCGTGCATCTCCACTCCGCGTTCGTGACCGTCGATGCCGCGGCGCCGTCCGGAATTCGGTCGATCTCGAACCCGTTCTCGTTCCAGATCGCGAAGTAGCGCGAAAGCGCGACTTTCCCGACCCCGCGGGCGCCATCCGCCCGCGCCACGCAGCGCGCGCACTTCGCGCGCGACACCCGCACTCGCACGTGTCTTCCTCGTGCTCGCGCTTCTCCTCCGCCCTCAGCCGTCGCCCCCCTCGCGCGTGAGCGCGTCGCGGAGACGGGCGACCTCGCGCTCGCGCTCCTCGGCGGTGCAGCCGGCATGGAGGCCGAGCGCGACGCCGGTCAGCGCCTCGATCGCCTCGACCGCCTCCTCGAGCACGAGCGGTTCGGGGTCGGCCAGCAGCGGGATGAGCCGAGCCACGTCGTCCCGCGCGCCGAAGCGGCCGAGCACCAGGCAGCCCAGCGCCCGCGCGGAGGGATCCTCCGCCGTGAGCGCCCCGCGCACGGCGGCCGGAACGCTCCGGTCCACCGGCACGCCCCCCGCCTCGGCCTCGTCCAGCGCCCGGATCGCGGTGAACACCAGGTCCCGATCCCCCTGGCTCACGCCGGAAAACAGCGCGCCGCGCAGCGCCGTCGCGCCGGCCGCCCCCTGGTCGAGAAGCCGCCGGCTCGCCCAGCGCCGGATCTCTGGCTCCCCGGCGGCGAGCAGCTCCACCAGCTCCGGGATCACCGCCTCGCCCATCGCGGCGATGTCTTTCGGCTTCCTCCGGATCAGCGGGTGGCGGCGGAGCGCCGCGAGCGAGGTGGGATCGAAGAACCCGACGAGTCCGCGCCCCTGCTCGTCGGTTTCCACCACCTGGAACCGGTCGCTCCGGGTCACGAGCACGGCCACGAACTCCTGGAGATCCGCCGGCACGACCACGGCCGGCACCATCCGGTCCCGCCAGGGGTGCTTGTCGGCGTCCAGGTTCACCTGCAGACCCTCCACGAGCAGGGCGTCCACGAGGCTCCGGCCCACCTGCTCGTCCTCGACCAGGATTCGCGCCTCGCGCGAACCTGCCGCGGCCGACGCCGCATCGAGCGAAGCCACCAGTTCCGCGCCACACTCCGCGCACCGCGCGACCGACGCGTCGTACTCCTCACGGCAACGGGGGCAGAAAGGCATCGATTCGATCCTCCGGCGGTCCAGCGGACCGGCCGCGTGCCGGGCGCGCCGCACGTCCGCCTGCGGCGCCGGCCGGTCCAGGGCGATCACTCTACGAAGTGCGCGCGAGGTCCGCAACCGCGCGGTTCCACGCTTGACCCCCACCCGCGGCCAACCCATAATCTGCCGCATTCCCGCCGCAGCGGCCGAGCTGCGGACGCCGCATCGAGCCCGTGTTTCTTTTTCGCGCCGGCCGCGGGCCCGGCCCGATCCTCCCTGGGGGATTGCCGTTGACCGATCCCAACCGCGTGCTGATCGAGGTCGCAAACCTCCCCGGATTCCCGGATCCCCACGCCCAGGCCGCCCACGAGGAAGCCGCCTCGTCGGGCCGGCTGCCCGATCTCGCCGCCGTGCGGCTGGTGCGCACGTTCGACCTCACCGGCGCCGGGCTCGCGGACCCCGGCGGGCTGGAGGCGGCGCGGAGCCTGCTGACCGATCCCGTGGTGGAGTCGCTCGCCGCCGGCCAGCCGCTCGTCTTTCCGGAGGGGGAGCCGGCCGCCGTGGTCTGGGTGCGGCTGAGACCGGGGGTGATGGACCCGGTGGGGCTCAGCGCAGAGGCGGCGCTCCGGCGCCGCGGCTTTCCGGAAACCCGGGTCGAGACCGGCCGGAAGCTCCTCTTCTTCGGCCCGCCCGGCGGCGCCGCGTTCGACGGCGAGACGGTCCGAGCGCTCGTCGCCCGCCTCCTCGCCAATCCGGTCGTCGAGGAGATCGCGATCGGCCCCACGCCGCCGCCGCCGCACCGGCCGCCCGCGCCGTATCGCTTCCGCAAGGTGGAGGTCGCGCTCCGGGACGCGGACGGCGACCGGCTCGACGCAATCAGCCGCGAGTACCAGTTGAGCCTCACCCGGGTAGAGATGCAGGCGATCCAGAGGTTCTTCGACGAGCAGGGGCGCGCGCCGACCGACGTGGAGCTGCTCACCCTGGCGCAGACCTGGTCGGAGCACTGCAAGCACAAGACGCTTCGCTCGCGGATCGATCTCGACGGCGAGATCCTCGACAACCTCCTCGAGGAGACGATCTTCCGCGCCACGCGCACGCTCGCCCGCCCCGACTGTCTGAGCGTGTTCCGGGACAACGCCGGCGTGATCGCCTTCGACGAGGAGCACGCGCTCGCCTTCAAGGTGGAAACGCACAACCACCCCTCCGCGATCGAGCCCTACGGCGGCGCCGGCACCGGCATCGGCGGCGTGATCCGCGACGTGCTCGGCACCGGACTCGGCGCCCGGCCGATCCTCAACACCGACGTCTTCTGCTTCGCGCCGACCGACCTCGACCCCGCCGCCCTGCCGCCGGGCACGCTCCACCCGCGGACGCTGCTCAAGGGCGTGGTCGCCGGCGTGCGCGACTACGGCAACCGCATGGGCATCCCCACGGTGAGCGGCGCGCTCTACTTCGACCGCCGCTACGTCGGCAATCCCGTGGTCTACTGCGGCTGCCTCGGTATCCTGCCGCGCGACCGCGTGGCCAAGGCCGCGCGCCCCGGCGACCGGGTCGTCTCGATCGGCGGCCGCACGGGCCGCGACGGGATCGGCGGCGCCACGTTCTCGAGCGTGGAGCTCACCTCGGAGTCCGAGGTGGTGAGCGCCACCAGCGTGCAGATCGGCAACCCGATCATGGAGAAGCGGGTGCTCGAGGGGCTGCTCCGCGCGCGCGACGAGCGCCTCTACCACGCGGTCACCGACTGCGGCGCCGGCGGCCTGTCCTCGGCGGTCGGCGAGATGGGCGAGGACCTCGGCGCCCGCGTCGAGCTCGCCCACGTGCCGCTCAAGTACCCCGGGCTGAGCCCGGCCGAGATCTGGCTCAGCGAGGCGCAGGAGCGGATGGTGCTCGCCGTGCCACCCGCGAACATGGCCCGGCTCAAGGAGATCATGGAGCTCGAGGGCGTAGAGGTCTCCGACCTCGGCGCCTTCACCGAGGATCGCCGCCTCCACATCACGTACGAGGGCGCGTGCGTCTGCGATCTGCCCATGGCGTTCCTCCACCACGGCGTGCCCCGGGTCACGCGCAAAGCGACGTGGAGTCCGCCCGTGGTCGCGCCGCCGGCCGTCCCCGACGACGCCGACTGGGGCGAGGTGCTCGCGCGCGTGCTCGCCATGCCCGACATCGCCTCGAAGGAGTGGGTGATTCGCCAGTACGACCACGAGGTCCAGGGCGGCAGCGTGATCAAGCCCCTCCAGGGCGTGTGCACGGCCGGGCCGGGCGACGCGGTGGTCGTGAAACCCCTGCTGGACAGCCCGCGCGGCGTGGCGGTGGCGTGCGGCATGAACCCGCACCAGGGCGATCTCGACCCCTACCACATGGCGGTGAACGCCGTGGACGAGGCGCTCCGCAACCTGGCCGCAGTGGGTTGCCCTCCCGACCGCGCCGCGCTGCTCGACAACTTCACCTGGGGAAATCCGGGACGGCCGGAAGTGCTGGGCGCGCTCGTGCGGGCCTGCCGGGGCTGCCACGATGCGGCCGTGGCGTTCGGCGCGCCGTTCGTCTCGGGCAAGGACAGTCTCAACAACGAGTTCGCGCACGGCGGGGCAACCATCGCCGTGCCGCACACGCTGCTGATCTCGGCGATGGGCGTTCTCGACGACACCGACCGCTGCGTCACGATCGA
>JAFGQW010000009.1 GCA_016935485.1 Planctomycetota bacterium
CCCCGCCGCACCCCGCCAGCACGCCCACCACCGCCCCCAGTGCCAACCAGCCCACCATCCCTTGCTTCAACATCCGCGTCACTCCTGATATCCCTGCACCAGCCGCTGCCCTTGCAGGAAGAACCCGCTCGAAAGATCCAGCCGCACGTGCTCTGCAACTCACCACGCCGGCTTCGCACGCCCTCACGGCAATCGGCCATCCGCAGCCCGCTCGCTCCGCGGCGCGACGGCGCCGTAACGCGAGCCTCGCTGCACCAAGACGCGCTCTCGGCGCCCCGTCCGCACGCGCCCGAAACCACCGGGGCACACCCTGGAAGCCGGGCTGACGGACCGGACTGCCGCCTGCCTCTCGCCGGGAGAGGACCTGCGCGCGCGGCAGTATATCGGAGAGTGCTCGCCGAGGCAACCGGGCAGTCGGGAATCCGGTTACCGGAAACGGCCGCGGCCACCGGGGCGGCCCCACCGGGGCGGACCGCACCGTCTCAGACTCGACCGGGGTGGGAGACCCGACCGGGGCGGGCGCGGCCAAGCAGTTCCCGGCGCGCCCGGCGCGCCGCCGCGCCCTCCCCGAGCCCCTGCGCCAGCAACCGGAGGTCGCGCCGGGTGAACAGAACCGGCCCGCTTCCGGCCTCCCCCGGCCCGGAGGCCCCGTCCGCGGCTGCGAACACGGCCGCCACCAGGGCCTCCAACCCCTCCCCGGTCCGGGCGCTGATGGGCAGCCATCCCGCCGGCAGCTCCGCGCGGGCCGCCTCGGAGAGGCAATCGAGCTTGTTCACGGCCCGAACCGAGGCCCCGCCGGGCGGACCTGCCCCCGCCAGGTCGGCGGCTGCCAAGCCCGGCACCGTCCCGTCCGCCAGGAACAACTGAACTTGACGCCGCCGGGGCCCTCCGCATCCCCCCGCCCCACCCCGGTCGCCGGCAGTGTCGACCAGCCGCACCGGCCGGTCTCCGAGAAGCAGATCCTCCTCCACCGCATCGCGGGTGGTGCCGGCTTGCGGCGAGACGGTCGCTCGGTCCCAGCCTAGCAACGCGTTGAACAGGGTGGACTTGCCGGCGTTGGGGGGGCCCGTGAGAATCACCCGGAGGGGCCGGAACCAGACCGCCGCCCGGCGGCTCGCCGCCTCGAGCGCGCCGAGCGCCTCCAGGTTCACCGCCGGCTCGAGCGCCGCCCGGATCCGCGCCTGCAGCTCGCCGCTGAGCGCCCGCACCAGGATGCGCGCCCCCGTGCCCGAGACGGCACGGCCCAGCCACCGGTGCGCCGCCAGGAAGAGCGCATCCCGGGCGCCCGTGCGCCACGCCTGCCCGAGCAGCTCCTTCCAGTCGCCCGCCTGCGCGCCGGCCCACACCAGCGCGGCGAACACGGCGTCCACCACGGCCGGCCCTCCGTGAACGCCCAGCTCGACCAGCGGCAGACCGGCCAGCGCCGTGCCCGCGTCCTCCGCGACCACCAGGACGTCGTCCAGACGCTCCCCGGCGCCATCCACCAGCCAGGCGTGGCGCAGACCGCCCGGGGGCGGCAGCTCGCCGCCCTCGAGCACCCGTGCGACGACCTCCCGGGCCCGGGAACCGCTCACGTGAATCAGCGCCACGGCCCCCCGCCCGGGCGGGCTCACGAGCACGGCAAGGGTCGGTTCTTCCCGGCGCATCCTGTCCCCCGGCAGTCTACCGCACGGCCGCGAGGATTCCCTCGAGCGTGAGCGCGGGGACATGGACCGCCTCCGGGAATGCCGGCACGTAGCGACCGACGTCGCCGCCCGTGAGCACCAGCACCGGCTCGAAGGCGAGCTCCTCGCGGAACCGTTCCACGAGCCGCGCCACACCGCCGATCGTGCCGTGGTGCAGCCCCGAGCGGATGGCCTCCTCGGTATCCCGCGCGATCGCCCGCTCGGGTGCGGTCGGCGAGACCTCGAACAGCTGGGCGGTGCGCGCGGCCAGCGCCCAGGCGCCGAGCAGTGGGCCCGGCAGGATGGCACCGCCGAGGAACTCCCGGTCCGGCGAGACGGCATCCACGGTCACCGCCGTGCCCACGTCCACGCAGATCGCGCCCCCGGGGAAGCGCTCCACGGCGGCGAGCGCGTTCAGGAGCCGGTCGGCGCCCGCGCCGCGGCAGCGCGTGGCGAGGGGGATCGGGCGGTCGCGCCCGAGCTTGGTAGCCTCGAGCCCGAAGCACGCCCGGGCCCAGGCCTCCAGCGGCGCGTCGCCGGCCGGATTGACCGAAGCGTAGCAGACGGCGTCCGGCGGCGGCTCGCACCGGATGCCGCCGAGGTCCAGGAACGGCGACGCGGGCAGGCAGTAGTCGATCTCGACGCCCGCCGCGCCCCGGGCCGTGCCGAGCTTCAGGAAGCGGTTGCCGATGTCGGCCAGGAGGATCACGCGCGGCCGGGACAACGCGAGCTACTTTCGCGGCACGTAGAACGTCTGGGTGACGGTCCTGCCCTTGCGGAGAATCTCGACGACCACCGGGGTGCCTACCTTGAGCGGGTGCTGCTTGAAGTGGTTGATGATCTGCGCCTTGCTCTCGACCTGCACCCCGTTGACGCGCGCCACGACGTCTCCCTCCTGGAGGATCCCACCGGTCTCGCGCAGCAGCAGGTCCAGGCGGCTGCCCTTGACGATCTTCACCACCGCGATGCCCTGCCGGGTCGAGTCCCAGGCCACGTCCCGGAAGAAGCTCTCGGGGTCGGTGCTGACCATGTCCTGGATGTCGCGGCCGAGCTCGACGCCCCGGTCCGAGACCTTGATTCCCACCGGCGCCACCGTGCGCACCAGGGGAGAAACGGCGCCGGGCGGACCGCGGTAATCCCCCTCCGCGGCGGGCGCGCTCGCCTGCGCCACGCGGTCGAGCAGCACCGCCGCCTGGGGAATGACGAAGACTTCCTCGGCGCCGTGGACGAGAAACACCGCGCGGAAGGGCGAGCGGGCGCACTCGATCCTCAGCAGCTTCGCCTCGGCGCCGAGCTCGGGAACGTGGGCGGGCGGAATGGTCTTGCCCACCGCCACGTCCTCGACCCGGTCGGCGCGGCTCTTGAGGCGATAAAAGGCCACGTCCGTCCACAGCGCGATCACGTCGATGAAGTCGGCCAGCGGCCGGCGCGCCTTCTCGATCGTCCGGGTCGGCTCCTCGTAGACGGGCACTTCGACGGGTGGCGCCACGCCATCGATCTTCACCGCGTAGGTCGCCGCGTAGGTCTTGCGGAAATCCCAGCTCGCGCTCTGCCGGCCCAGCTCCACCTTGCGGGCCTGGGCGAGCTGCGTCGCCGCCCACCGGCTGAACTCCCCGGCGTGCCCCCGGCTCGGGCGGAGCACGATCAGGCCGGCCAGGACGCCGGTGCAGATCAGCAGCCCCGCGGCCAGCCACCAGAGGATCTGTTTCAGGTCGGTGATACGCATGTCGCTCGTTTCGCCGCCAGTCCGCGGGCGCGGCCGGAACTCCGGGGGCCAGACCGGATCCCGGCACCGCAAAGCCGCTTGGACGACCGGTCGGGCGGGGGCCTTCCGGGATCTTGCCCGCGATTCCCGCCGCCGCCCTCCCCCGGAGCCTCCCCGCGCACCTGCGCCGCGGGGCCAGCGGATGCGGCAACGATACCACCCCGCGCGCGGGCCGCCAAGGGCCGCCAGAGCCGGCGGCGCACCGCCGGCCACAGGGCCCGTGCAAGAGTACCTTCCCGGGTCTCGTCGCGAGGTTCTGGTTCAGGCTCGTGGGGCGGCAAGCCGGTTCGAGTCAGCGATTCCACCGGCTTGTCCGCCGCGCGGACCTGGGCAAGAAGATCCGCGAGAATGGGCAGCTATTCTCGCGCGGGCCCTCAGGAATGGACGCCGTGGTGGGCGGCGCGGGTGCCCTTGGTGATGCCGCGCAAAGCCAGCGCGAGCTCGTCGGGATTGTCGGAGGCGGACATCGCGTCCTCGTACGTGATGATCCCGGAGGTGAACAGTTCCTGGAGTGACTGGTTGAAGGTCTGGCTGCCGAAGTACGCCCCCTCCATGACGAACTTGCCGATCTCCTTGGTCCGGCCCTCGACGAGGCAGTCGCGAATGGTCGGAGTGTTCATCATCAGTTCCACCGCCGGCACCCGGCCGCGGCCGTCCTTGCGCGCGATCAGCCTGAGGCTGATCACGCCCTCCAGCACCATGCCGAGCTGCAGCCGGATCAGCTCGTGCTGGTGCGGCGGGTAGAGCGAGATGATCCGCTCCACGGTCTGGACGGCGTTGACGGTATGCAGCGTGCTCAGCACCAGGTGGCCGGTCTCCGCGGCATTGATGGCCGCGTCCATCGTCTCCTTGTCGCGCATCTCGCCGATCATGATCACGTCGGGGCTCTGGCGCACGACGTGCTTCAAGGCGTAGGTGAAGCTGCGCGAATCGAGCCCGATCTCGCGCTGGCTGATCACGCTGCAGCGGTCCTCGAAAACGAACTCGATCGGATCCTCGATGGTGACCACGTGGCGGCCGAAGTTCCGGTTGATGTGCTCGACGATCGCGGCGAGCGTCGTCGACTTGCCGCAGCCCGCGACCCCGGTCGCGAGGATCATGCCGCGCTGCAGCGAGGCGAGTTTCTTGAGCTGGACCGCGGGCAGGTGGAGGGACTCGAAGTCCGGCACGTGGGACTTGATGTAGCGGAACACCATCCCGACCTCGCCGCTCTGGCGATAGACGTTGACGCGGAACCGCCCCACCCCGTCGAGCACGAACACGGCGTCCACCTCGCCGTCCCGCATGAACCGCTCGTAGAGGTCCTCGTCCAGAATGCGGAGCACCACGTTGTTGTTGTACTCGGCCGACAGCAGCTCCTCCGAGAGGAACTTGATCACGCCGTCGATCCGGACACTCGGATGCCCGCCGGTCTTCAGGATCAAGTCCGAGGCGTCTTCCTGCACCATGTACCCGAGCAGGTCGTCGAATTCCATCATGGTGGCCGGCTCTTTCCGGTTGGGTCGCGGCGGGCGAG
The DNA here is from genome assembly GCA_016935485.1 of Planctomycetota bacterium. Classification (GTDB taxonomy): domain Bacteria; phylum Planctomycetota; class JAFGQW01; order JAFGQW01; family JAFGQW01; genus JAFGQW01. The sequence continues at coordinate 4,946 of JAFGQW010000009.1, forward strand.
GACGGAGCGGCGTGCCGGCCGGCGGCCCCGCGCGCACTACCGCCCCTCTTATCGGAACCCGGCCGGCGGCGCATGAACCCGCCGGCTCAGCGGAGCTCGAGGACCAGGGCGGCCAGGCGGGCCACCAGCTCGCGCACGCCGCGCCCGGTCACGGAACTCAAGGCCAGGACGTTGCTTCCGATCCGCGTCCCGAGCTCGGCCGCATGGTCGCGCTCCCCCCAGAGGTCGGCCTTGGTCGCGGCCACCACCCGCGGCCGGGCGGCCAGTCCGGAGTCGCAGTGCGCGAGCTCCGCGTCGAGCACGCGGTAGACCTCGGCCGCGTCGCCGTCGGTCGGATCGATGAGGAACAGCAGCGCTCGGGTGCGCTCCAGGTGGCGGAGGAAGCGGCGCCCCAGCCCCCGGCCCTCGTGCGCGCCCGCGACCAGCCCCGGCACGTCGGCGACCACGAGGGTCCGGTGATCGGCGAGCTCGATCAGACCCAGGTAGGGCGCGAGCGTCGTGAACGGGTAGTCCGCCACCTTGGGCCGCGCGGCGGACACCCGCGCGAGAAACGTGGATTTGCCGGCGTTGGGGTAGCCCACCAGGCCGATGTCGGCGATCAGCTTGAGCTCGAGGCGGAGCCACCGCTTCTCGCCCGGCTGGCCCCGCGTGAACCGGCGCGGCGTCCGGTTCGTGGCGGTGGCGAAGTGCCGGTTTCCCCGCCCGGGCCGGCCGCCGCGGGCGACCACCACCCGATCGCCGGCCGCCACGAGGTCCCTCACGACCAGGCCGGTGTCGCGGTCGCGGACGATCGTCCCGCACGGCACGCACACGACGCGATCCTCGCCGCCACGCCCGGTGCAGTTTCGCCCCTCGCCGGGGCGGCCCTTGTCCGCGCGGATGTGGACGTTCTGACGCAGGTGCCGGAGGCTCCCGGTCGCCGGGTCGGCGACGAACACCACGCTGCCGCCGGCGCCCCCGTCGCCGCCATCCGGCCCCCCCTTGGGCACGTAGCGCTCCCGCCGGAACGACAGGCAGCCGTCGCCGCCTCTGCCGGCCTCGACCAGAACGTCGGCTTCATCGTGGAACATGGCGTCTCTCAGCAACCCGGCCCGCGGCGCCGGCGGCGGCCGGCGCGTGAGGAAACGGGCGGGCAAGTCGGCCGGGTCACGGCGCCGGGCGGCCGCGCGCCGGCCGCCGGACCGCCGGCCGCGGCGGGCGAATCAGTTCGCCGTCGGGACGACGTGGATGCGCCGGCGGGTGTCGAACTCGACGACGCCGTCGCACAGCGCGAACAGGGTGAAGTCGCGCCCGAGGCCGACGTTGCGGCCGGGATGGAAGCGCGTGCCGCGCTGGCGGACGAGAATCGACCCGAGGGTCACGCGCTGGCCGCCGTAGCGCTTGATGCCGAGGTACTTCGGGTTGGAGTCCCGGCCGTTGCGGGTCGAACCCTGGCCCTTCTTGTGCGCCATCGCGTCACCCCTCGATCCGCGTCACCTTGAGGCGTGTGTAGCGCTCGCGGTGGCCCCGCTTGCGGGCGTAGGTCTTGCGCCGCTTGAACTTGAAGACGACGAGCTTGTCCCCCTTGACCTCGGCCTCCACCCGGGCGACCACCGCCGCCCCCGCCACCAGGGGATCGCCGACCTTGAGGTCGTCGCCCCCGATCAGAAGGACCTGATCGAAGCGAACCTCCTCGCCGGGCTCCGCATCCAGCCGATCCACCAGGACCGTGTCGCCCGGGGCGGCCCGGAGCTGACGGCCGCCGGTCTTGAAAACCGCGTAGGTGCCCATGCTGGTCTCGTCCGCTCTCCGCCAACCGGCCGCTCGCCCCGGATCCACGCCCTGCCACCACATCCCCTGGCGACCGGCGCCGGAACAGATGAGCCGTCCCCGGCCCGCGGGCAAGCGGATTCCCGGATTCCGGCCGACCCTCAGAAATGGTGCTCGAGCTCGGTCTCCAGATCGCGCGGGCGCTCGTGGTAGGCCAGGCGCAGATCCTCGTACCGAAGCATCGGATCCGGGGTGATCCGAATCAGCTTCTCGAAGCGCTCCTCCATCTCGAGCAGCACCGCGCGCCGGACATTCTGGAAGTAGGTCGCCATCTGGGGATGCAGGCGGACCTCGATCTCGGTGCACCGCTGGCGGGTGAGCTCGCCCCGGATGCGGCGCAGAATCGTGTGCGCCACCGACTCCGCGCTCTTGACGGTCCCGTGGCCGCCGCAGGCGGGACAGGTGGTCGAGGCGGCGACGAACAGGCTCGGGCGCACCCGCTGGCGCGTGAGCTCGATGATCCCGAACATGCTCATCCGCTCCATCCTGAACCGGGCCCGATCCCGGCGCAGCTCGTCCAGCAGCGCGCGCTCGACGCGGCGCCGGTGGCGCTCCTCCACCATGTCGATGAAGTCGATGATCACCAGCCCCCCCAGGTCGCGCAGCCTGAGCTGGCGGACCAGCTCCGGGATGGCCTCGAGGTTGGTCTTCAAGGCCGTCTCTTCCAGATCGGCCTCTTCCTTGTTCTTGCCGCTGTTGACATCGATGGCCACGAGCGCTTCGGCCTGGTCGAACACGATGGTGCCGCCGCTCCGGAGCGGGATCTTCCGCTGGTAGACCTTCTCCACCTCCTGGTCGATGCCGTACTCGGTAAAGAGCGGCTTGGGCTTGTCGTGGAGCGCGACCCGATCGACGTACTGCGGCATGATGTTCTTCATGAACTCGACACAGCGCTTGTAGTGCCGCTCCGTGTCGACCGCCACCGCGACCGTGTCCGGCGTGAAGAGATCGCGCAGCGAGCGCAGGATCAGGTCCGTCTCGCGATACAGACTCGCGGGCGCGCGGGCGCCCTGCAGGCGGCGGCACATCAGGGTCCACATCTTCATGAGGAACTGGGCGTCGCGCTCCAGATCCTGGCGTGCGTGATCCTCGCCCGCGGTGCGGATGATGAAGCCCAGCCCCTCGGGGAGCTCGAGGCCGCGGAGGATCTCGCGCAGCCGGCGGCGTTCGTCGGTGTCCGAGATCTTGCGGCTCACGCCCGTGCGCTTGAGGTTGGGCATGAGCACGAGATAGCAACCGGGCACGGCGAGGTACGTGCTGAGCGTCGGTCCCTTGTGCCCGATGCCGTCCTTGGTGACCTGCACGACGAGCTCCTCGCCCACCTGGATCAGCTCGTCGATGTTTGTGCGCTCGTCGTTCCGCCGTCCGGCGGCCCGGGCGGCGGGGTCCTCGCCGAGCGCGAGGAAATCGGCCACCCGGCTCTCGCCGGCGGCCGGCACGATATCGGCCGCGTGGAGAAACCCGTTCTTGCCCTCGCCGAAGTCGACGAAGGCCGCGCCGATCGAGGGCTCGACGTTGACGACCTTGCCGAGGTAGACGTTGCCGAGCAAGGTGTTCTCGCCCACGCGGTCGAGGTAGAGCTCCTCGAGCCGGCCCTCGGCCACCACCGCGACCCGGCGCTCCTGGTCCTCGCGCGTGCAGATGAGGATGCGGCGGTCGGCGCGGCCTTCGCCCGGCGCGTACTTCCGGCGAGCAACCTCCTTGAGCGCGCCCGCATGCGGAGCCCGGCGACCGGCCGCGGACGGCCCGGCGGCGGCAGCCGCCGGCTCCCCGGCCTTGCTCTTCAGCTTCTTCGCCGGGCGCACCGCCGCGGAGTCGCGCGTTCTGGAGCCCTGCGGCGCGGTCGCCGTGCCGCGCGACAAGCCGCCCGCCGCGCGCCCATCCGGACCCGCCGCTCCGGTCCCTCGCCCCTCCGCCGCCGGCGTCGCTTTCGGGCGCGCGGCCGGCGATGTCGTTGCCGATGCCGGTTCGCGGCCGGGCTGCGCGGCCGGACCATCCGTCGGCGCGCGGGTCCTCTTGTTGCGCCTGGTTCTCCCGGGCGGGACCTCTTCCGACCGCGTCCTGGCCGCCCCGCCGCCGCCCTGCCGGGCCACTGGTTCTCCCGGGGTCCGCCGCTCCGGAGCACGGCGCGCGCGGCGCGCCGCACCCGGGTCCTTCTCGCTGGTCATCTTTCGGACGTCTCCTGCACCCTGCTCCTTGCCATGCGCGTCCCGGTCGCCTCCGGGGCACCGTCCTCCGGCGCGCCCCGCCGGCCGTCGCCGGCCCCGGGAGGTTCGGCCTCGAGGATCCCGGTCCTGACGATCCTGAGCTCCGCGATCGCCGCGGGGTCGAGCCCAAGCGCGCCGAGCACCTCGTCGGGCCGCGCCGAGCGTCCTTCCGCCACGGTGAACTCCAGGTCGAGCCGGTACGCGGCGCGGCGCACCACGGCCGCCACGAGCGGGCGGATGTCCCGAGCAACCCGCCCCGCGGCCCGGCGGCGGTCCGCCTTCCAGACGGGCGCGGCCAGGAAGGCACGCAGGCGGTCGTCGCCGGGCAATCCTGCGCCCTCCACCTGGTAGCGCAGCCCCACCAGGACCGAGCGCTCGCCCGGAGCCAGGGTCCGCAGCGCCCGGACGGCCATGTCCTCGGGGAGACATCGATCCAGGCGCGCTCGGACCTCCTCGAGCCGGAGCGGATACTCCAGCTCCGCTTCGAGAATCTCGCAATCCGACTCGACGCCGAGCGGCAGGGGATACGGAATGCGGAGCCGCGGCCGCGGAACGCTCGCCCGCGAGCCCGCCAGGGGAAGCCGTGCGCGCCGGAAAGCCCGGTGAAAGAGCCTCATCAGGTCGAGGTGAGAAAGAAAGCGCTGGGCGCTGCCCCTGCTGAACCGCAGGCGGATGCCCGTCTCCCTCAGCGCTTCCTGGCTCGCCACCTCGCCTCCGGGGCCCCGCCGCCGCGTCCCGCCCTTCTCCCCGGGCAGCCGGCGCGCACGCCATGCTCGCCCGGAGGCCGGGACGACGTTCCCGACACGAGAGGATACGAACTCCCAGTATAGTCCAGTTCGGCCCCCGATCAACCGGCGGCGGGCGCGACCGGGAACAGCCGGGAACGGCTCCGCCCTCTGGTGGCCGCCGGCCCCGGAAACGACGAACCCCGGCGCCGCCTCGCGGCTCCGGGGTTCGTCGCCCCGCCCGCGGCCGGCGGGGCGCACCTCCGCTCAGTTCGCCGGCGGCGGCGCCGTCTCGGACAGCACGGCCTCGGGGAAGATACGCTCCTCTTCCTCGCGCATCTGCTCCCGCCGCTTCTCGACCTCGCGCTCGATGATCTTCTGGGTCTCCTCCGGCGAGCGGATGAGGTACGGCGTGATGAAGACGAGCAGCGACTCCTTGGTGTTGCGCACCCGTTTCCACTTGAACAGGTAGCCGACGATCGGAATGTCGCCGAGGAAGGGGATCTTGCGCACCTGCTCGAACTCGTCCTCCGTCACCAGCCCGCCGATGACCGCCGTCTGGCCGTTCTCGAGGATCATCTTGGTGACCAGGGTGCGGCTCTGGATCTGGGGCAGATCGATCGACAGGTCGCCGATCTCGAAACGGTTGAAGCCCGCCAGCGTCGGGCTGTTGGTGCCGGCCGCGAACGACTCCGACTCGGGGATCACCGTCATGATGATCTTCTCGGTGCCCGGAATGATGTGCGGGATGAACAAGAGCTGGAAGCCGGTCTGGACCGGAGAGTTCTTGGCTTCCTTGATCGTGAACGACAGGCCGCCCGCCTGTCCCTGCTCCGCCTCGGACTCGGCGTAGCGCACCGTGTCGCCGACGAAGATCGTGGCGTACTGGTGGTCCAGCGCGATCAGTTTCGGCGCCTGGAGAATGGTCGACTTGGTGTCGTTCTTCAGCAGCCTCAGCGTCGCCATGGTCTGGGAGAAGTCCATCACGCCGTAGGTGGTCGCGGCGCGCAGCGCGTCGTCCTCGAGCGCCAGCGGCCCGTAGTTGTTGGCGCCCGGGCCGGTCCGCCGGGGTAGGATGTCGTCCTCCCAGCCACCCCGCCCGATATCGAACGGCAGCCGGGAGGGGATGATGCCGCCGTTGGTAAACACGTTGATGCCCTGCGCCCAGTCGATGCCGAAGTCGAACAGATCGGAATTGCGAGTAGTGACGAACTTCACATCGAGGAAGATCTGGCCCGGTTCGACGTCGATCCGCTCGATGATGCGCGCGATCTCGTCCAGGACGGGCTTGGTGTCCTTGACGATGATGGCGTTGCGCTCGAGGATGTAGTCGAGCACGCCCTGCTTCGAGAGCGCCTTCTGGAGCGCCTTCAAGAGGAAGAAGTTCTTCTCGACGAGCGTGGGATCCTGCTTCCTGTTGTCCGGCTGCCCGACCGCGTAGTCGGTCTTGATGTAGGCCGTGTAGGTGCCCGGCGGGCGCAGGTAGCGGAGCTCGAAGATCCGCGTCTCCAGCTGCTCCTGAAGGCTCGAGGGCGAGACCACGCGCAGGATGCCGCGGGCCTCCTCGACGACGGTGAAGCCCAGCGTCTTGACGATGGTCTCCAGGGCATCGCGCCACGGGATGTCGGTCAGCCGCACGTTCACCAGCCCCTGCACCTCGGGGCTGACGATGATGTTGGCGCCGCCGATCCGGGAAATCGCGTCGATGACCTTTTTCACGTCCGCGTCCTCGAAGAAGAAGCTCACGCGCGGCGGCTTCTCGATCCTGAAGACGTTGACGCCGTCCTCGATGAGCACGCAGCCGGCGTAGTCGGCCACGAACTTCAGCACCTTCTTCCAGTCGAGCTTGTCGCACTTGAAGTCCACGAGCTCCTCGCCGCCCGAAACCACGAAGATGTTGGCTCCGGTGACGTCCTGGAGATAGTCGACCACGTCCTTGAGCGGCCGGCCGCTCACGTCCATGGTGATCGCCGTCTGGCGGACCTTCCCCCCGCCCCGCGCGGCGAGTTCCGGATCGCCCTTGTCCTGCGCCCGGGCCGCACCGACCAGAGCCGCGAGCACCAGCGCCGTCGACGCCCACCGAGCGGCGCGCCGCACCCGAATCGTTGCCATTGGATGCCTCCCCAGAATCGTCCCTCCCGCCCCGGCTCTCATTCCCATCTCCGGACAATGCGCACTTCCCGGTAGACGAACTCGATTTCTTCGGGACGGATATCGTGAATCTTCACCTCGCCATCCAGCATCTGGCCCTGCTCGAACACCCGGCCGTTGATGATCGCCACCGGGCCGCCCTTCTGGGCGATGATGCCGTGGATCCTGATCGGCCGGAGCGAGAACTCGGTGATCACCATCGCCTGGTTCTTCAGCGCATAGATCTCCTGCACGAGGCGCCGGACCTCGGCGTCCTCGGTGTCCGCACTGCCGATCTGGCTGGCCACCATGTCGAACTGGGAAACGACCTGAGCGAGATCGCCCTTCTGGAAGAAGTGCTCCATCTTGCCCAGGATGATCTGCAGGTCCTCGGCGAGCAGGCCCGTCCGGACCGCGATTCTGCGCTCCTTGATGATGCGCTCGAGCGGCGCGATCACGTCGCGCTCGATCTCCTGCAGCAGCGGCGCCGCCGTAATCTGGCGCTCATTGCGCGCCGCCACGAGCTGGCCGTTGAGGTTGCCGACCCGCTCGTCGATCTGCTTCTTCAGCTCCATCTGCCGGATGATCAGCGGCTCGCCATCCTCCGCGGCGATCATCTCCTGGATCTCCTGGAGCTCGGCCTTGGTCCAGGCGACGAAGCGCTTCTGCTTCTCGAGCCGCTCGGCCGTCGGCAAGCCACCCTTGGTCGCGGCGGCCAGCGTCTGGCGCGGATCGCGGAAGAGGTCGCGCCGCGCCTCGACCAGGACAGGGTCGAGCCGGTAGCGGTGGATCTCGACGGCGTTGCGCTGGGCGATGATCTGCTCGCGCAGCGCCTCGCGCTTCTGCTCGATGTCCCGGATCTCGACCGGCTTCGTGTCCCCGCCGGCGCCGTTGTACACGTACGTCTCGAGCTCCAGGCTGCCCGCGAGCAGGACCTCCTTCTGGTCGTCTTCCGTCTGGCGCTCGGGCCGGAACTGGAAGTCCTCGATCGCCACGAAGCGCTCGTAGTTCTCGAACTTGTTGATGAACCCGAGCATGCTCTTCAGAGAGCCGGCGATCTTGAGCTTGTAGACGATGCGGTCGAACGCCACGCTGGACTTGGCGCCGGTCGAGCGCTTGCCCGGGGCGTCGAGCTTGGTCATCGTGATGCCGGATTCCTGCTCGAAACGGTTGATCGTGTTGATGAAATTGTGGATGTGCTTGTCCTCCGGGAGGATCTTCACGTACTCCTCCACGTTGGAGCGCAGGATGATCACGTCCTTCTCGAGCGCCGGGATCTTGCGCCTCTTCTCCCGCGCCTCGCTGATCTTCTGGCGCACGTTCGCGATCGCCCGCTTGCCTTCTTCCGCCTTCTGATAGGAGCGGAAGGTGAGAAACAGGGCGCCGGCCGTGAGCAGCACCGCCGCTCCGATGCCCATCAGCAAGACTCTGTTTTCGCCCAGGTTGACCACGCGACCACCTCCGGTCCTCGCTCCGCTCGGCGGCGCGGCGTGCGCGCCGGCCCGATTCCCTCCAACCCCAGGATCTCCCTCACACTACGGGGCCTTCTTCGGCACCGGTCGTTTGGCGCCCGCGACCCGCCGCGGCGGCGCCGGCGGTTTCATCCGCATCTGGAAGGAAAACCGCCACGCGGCCTTCGGCTCCTTGTCGTCCTTGAAGTAGGTCACGCTGCCCTCCGGATCGTTGATCTCGGAGAAACCCTCGAAGAACGGCGATTCCATCAGGTCCCGGTGGAAGTTGCTGAGCCTCTTGGACTGGTCGGTGGCGCTGTAGCCCGCGATGTTCACCAGGCCGTCGCTCAGCGTCTTGCCGGAGCCCTTGCCGGGGCTGCGGGCACCGAGGGTCGTGAGCCAGACGAGGTGCCGATCGCTGTCCCCGTTGTTCTGGATGACGTCCCACATCTGGTCGAGCTTCTTCGACCAGAGCACCCGCGCCGCGCCGATCCCCTGGATGGTCTCCGTCCGCCGCGCGTACTCGAGCTTCTCCTTCAAGAGCCGGTCGGCGTGGAGCTGAAACGGCCGCTCCACGTCCAGTTCAGCCGTGACCTTCTTCAGCTCGCTCTCGACCTCCGCCAGGCGCCCGAACTCCATGTAGCCCCAGGCGGCAATCGACCCCACGACGGCAAGCACGCCGAGCAGGATGGCGGCAAACTGGCCGGCGGGAGTGCGCTCCTTGCGGAGGATTTCCTTCGGGATCAGGTTGACGGTAATCATCGTCTTCTCTCCGTTGCGAACGGGCTAGGCCGCCCTCAGGCGCGAGGCCAGCCCGACGGCGATCGCCAGCTGCGCCGCGTTCTCCTCGAGCAGGTCCCGATCCACCCGGTCCGAGCTTTTGAGGTGCTGGAGCGGATTCCACAGCGTCGTCTTTTTCTCGAAGGTCTTCTCGAGCGCCTCCTCGAGAAACACCAGACGCGCCCCGCCGCCGCTCAGGTACACCTCCTCGACCTCGCGGTCGAACTGGTTCTCGTAGTAATCGAAGCTCAGCCGGATCTCGTTGCCGAGGTCGTCGATGTAGGGGTAGACGGACTCCTTGGCCTCCTCGATCTGTTCACCGGGATCGCGCTTCAAGACCTCCGCCTCGTGGAGATCCAGATTGAGCTTCTTCGCGATCCCGCCGGTGAAGTCGTCGCCGCCGAGGTAGATCTCGCGGGTGAAGTACGAGGTGTTGCCGCAGACGATGTTGATGTTGGTCTTGTTGGCGCCGATGTCGACCAGCGCCACGACCTTGTCCTCGTCGGCGAAGTTGTCGCCGAGCCGGTTCATGAAGTCGTAGGCGTTGCCGAGGGCAAACGCGTCGACGTCGATGATCTCCGGCTGCAGCCCGAGACCGCTCAGCAGGGTGAAGTGGTCCTCGACGAGGCTGCGCTTGCAGGCCACGAGCAGCACGCGCATCTCGTTGTCCTGACCCGCATCGATGCCCGCGGCCCCGGGCGCGATGTGGAGCTTCTGGCAGTCGAGCACGACATCGTCGACGTCGAAGGGAATGTACTTGTCCGCCTCGAAGCGGATGGCGCTCCGGAGTTCCTCGTCGCTCATCTGCACGAGGCTGAGGTAGCGCACGATCACCGACTTGCCACTCACCGCGGTCACCACGCGCTTGGTGCGGAATCGGCAATGAGACAGCAGCTCGGCGATCGCGTCGGAGATGCTCCCCTCGGAGTAGATCTGGGTCTTGCCGTATTCGGTGAGCACGTAGTCGCTGCCCACCTGGGTGAGCTCGACGGCCTTGACGGCATGGGAACCGATGTCCAGGCCGACGATGCTCTTGGAGCGCTTGAGAAACATGGCCACCCTCGCTGTCTGGTCGCGCCCAACCGCAAAGGACTTCTCACGGGGGATCTTCCCCCGACCATGTAGACTCTCTTCGACATCGGCTGCGAGCGACTTGACCACCGCGCGGCCCGAGGCGAAGGCGCGGGGAGGCAAGAAGGGTGGGGAATCCCTTAACGGGTTTCGGGACAAGGACTTGTCGGTATCGGATCCACTTCGCGCGATCGGCCGCCCCGCGGTCCCTCGCCCGCAACTTGGCGCCGAGCGGGCCCCCGGGACCCACCGGCAAGGCGGCCGCGGGCCCCGTCACGACTCGCCGAATCGCTCCTGGAAAAGCGTGACCAGTGCGGCCACCGCCGCGGCGGCATCCTCGCCCCGCGCCACGCACTCGAGCTCCGCCCCCGGGCCGGCCGCGAGCTGCAGGACGTCGGCGACGTCCTTGGCATTCACGGCCACCGCGCCCCGGCGCAGCTCGATCGTGGCGCCAAACCGGCTCGCCAGCGCAGCGATGCGGGAGGCGCTGATCAGGTGGATGCCGCGCGCGCTCGCGACGACGAGTTCGGCCCTTCGCTCCATCCGGCGCTCCGCCGCTCGTGCGGACCCTCACATCCCGCCGTCGATCGCTTCCTGGTAGCTCAGCAGGTCCCCTTCCCGGCCGTCCTTGGACACGTAGGTGATGGACGCCTCGCGCCGGGCGGCGCCGCGGCGGGGGCCCCTGAGCTTGCCCTTGTGGCGCTTGAGCTGGCGGCCGAGCTTGTCCACCACGAGATCGACCGCCGAGTACATGTCGCCGGCGACCTCCTCGGCAATCAGCGTCACTCCCCGGTTGGCGGACAGAATCACCTCCGCGATGTGCCGGTCGCCCTCGATGTTGAGGGTGACCTGCAGGCGGGAAATCCGATCGAAGAAACGCGCCAATCGCTCCACCTTCTCAACGACGTAGTCCCTGAGCGGCTGGGTGATGTCGACGTGTCGACCGGTGATGTTCACGTTCACCTAATGGCTCCTTTCGTGCGGACACGCGGTCCTGGTCAGAAGCGTGAGAGTGGCCCGGAGCACCCTGGCGCGGTGCGCGGCGCGGAGAGGCCCACGCGCGCGGAGTGCGGCGCGCGGAGGCGGACCGGCACGGGCAGGATGCGAGAAGGAGCGCGGCCCCGGTTCCGGAACCGCAAGCGGAGAGTCTGGAGAAGGTCGCCGTTCTCAAGAGGCGTTCCTTCCCATCCGGGGCTGGCGCCCGGGACGGCCGCGCCGGCTTCCCGCCGCGCGGCCCGGGGCGTGCTTCTCCGACCGGGAGTCGCGCCGCGCGGTCCGCCATCCGCGCCGGAATCCGCCCTCCCTCCCGGTCCGACCCCGAGAGCGCTTCCCGGCCCCCCGCCCCGTCGATGGGGCGCGCCGCCGGGCTGACGTCGCCTTGACCGTCCACGTGCTTCATTATAGGCAGGATCCCCCCGGCGTCAATCCGGCGGCCGCGCCCGGGGCCGCATCGCCGCCCCGGTCCGACCGCACGCCGATGGCGCCGCGCGGTTCGTCGTCCGGAGGCTCCCAGCCCGCCGGCGAGAACTCCCGGTAGAAGACCTGCATCAGCGTGAGACCGCCCGGCGGGAGGTTCGGACCGGCGGCACGGCGATCCCGGGCCGCCACGATGCGGTCCACCTCGTCCTCGGGCCAGCGGCCCCGTCCGATCTCGACGAGCGTGCCCGCCAGGCACCGCGCCATGTTGTGGAGAAACCCGCTCGCCACGAAGTCCAGGACGACGCGATCCCCGAGGCGCCGGACCGCCGCCACGTAGAGCTCGCGCTCGCCGCCGCGCCGCGCCCCGCCGGAGGCCGCGGTCGCGAAGGACCGGAAGTCGCGCCGGCCGACCAGGCGTGCGGCCGCGCGCTGCATCGCCGCCGCGTCGAGGCGAACCGGCACGCGGCCGACCCGATGCCGGTCAAGCGCCGCGCGCGCGCGCCGTTCGAGGACGACGTAGCGATAGTGCTTGGCGCGCGCGTCGAACCGCGCGTGGAAGTCCGCCGCGGCCTCGGTCACCGACAGCACGGCGATGTCCGGCGAGAGGTGCGCGTTGAGCGCGGCCGCGAGGCGATCCGTGGCGATCCCGGCGCGGGCGACGCGGAAGCTGGCAACCTGGCCGCGCGCATGAACGCCCGCGTCCGTGCGCCCGCTGCCGATGACCCGCACCCGCGTGCCCGTCAGCGCCTCGAGCGCCGCCTCGAGCTCCCCCTGCACGGTCGGCCCGCGCGGCTGGAGCTGCCAGCCGAGGTAGCCCGTGCCGTCGTATTCGAGAACCGCCTTGAGGTTGCGCACCCGTACTCCCGTCCTCGCTGGCGTCCCGGCCCGCCGGGCCCTCAGAACTGCCTGCGCTGCCGCGAGGACGGGATGGCGAGCGCCTTGCGGTACTTGGTCACGGTGCGCCGGGCGATGTGTAGACCGAGGTCGCGGCAGAGCGTCTGCATGATGTCCTCGTCGCTCAGCGGGTTCTTCGGATCCTCCTTCTGGATCAGCTCCTGGATGTGCGTCTTCACGCTCACCCGGCTCTCGACGCCCCCGCCCGACACATCGGTGGCGCCGGTGAAGAAGAACTTGAGCGGCTTGATGCCCTGCGGACACTGCAGCCACTTGTCGGCGATGGCCCGGCTGACGGTGGAGACGTGGATGCCCAGTGCGTCCGCCACTTCCTGCATCTTCAGGGGCTTCAGGTAGTGGATGCCGTTGTCGAGGAACTCGCGCTGGCGGTCCACGATCTCGCGGCTCACCTTGAAGAGCGTGTTCTTGCGCTGCTCGATGCTCTCGATCAGCCAGCGCGCGCTCTCCAGCTTCTTGCGGATGTACTCGCGCACCTTGGGGTTGTTCTTCTCGCGCTCGAGCAGCTCGCGGTAGCGCGGCGAGATGCCGAGCCGCGGGAAGTAGTTCTCCTGGACCTGGATCTCGTAGCGGCCGTCCACCCACTCCACGACCACGTCGGGCTGGATCGGCACCGCGCGCGCCTCCTGGAAGGCCGTCCCCGGCGCCGGGTCGAGCGTGGCGAGAAAGTCGCGCAGCTCCGTGATCTTCTCGAGCGGCTGGCCGGTGGCCTTGGCGATGCGCGGCAGCTTGTTCTTGTTGAGGTCGTCGAAGTGGTGCTCGATCAGCTCGCGCAGCAGGTAGTAGTCCTTGCACCGGGGGTCGAGCTGGAGGAGCAGGCACTCCCGGACGTTGCGGGCGCCGATGCCCTGGGGGTCCAGGGACCGGAGCAGGGCGAGCGCCTCCTCCGTCTCCGCCGCGGTGTAGTCTTCCCGGCGGCCCGCCAGGAGCGCCTCCGGCTCGCCCGTCAGGAAGCCCGACTCGTCGAGGTTGAGCGCGAGGTACTCCGCGAGCCCGCGGATCCGGGGCGCGGCCTCGCCGAGGCGCAGCTGACCCAGCAGGTGCTCCTCCAGGGTCGCCGGCCGGGAGGCCGTGTTCTGCAGGGCCTCGTATTTCCGGTCCTTCTCGTCTGCCCCGGCCCGCCGACGGGGCGCGAAGTCATCGCTCCAGTCCTCGAGGCTCTCCAGGCGGTCGAGGGTCTCCTGGAGGCGCGTGTCCTCCTCGGACGTCGCGGCCGCGCCGTCGGGCTCCTCGGGCGCGGTCTCCGGATCGGCGAGGTCCTGGCGCTCGAGCAGCTCGTTCTCCGCCAGCTCCTGCTCGATCAGCTCGAGGAGATCCTGGGTCGGAAGCTGCAGGATCTCGATCGACTGGATGATCTGCGGCGCGAGCCGGAGCTGCTGCTCCAGGCGCGCCTTCATCGAGAGCTCTAGCCGCATCCGGTTCCTCCGGCCGACGATCGGCTCCGCCGGCCGGCCCCCCGCGCGCGGCCGGGACTGCGGAACCGCGCCGCCGCCCGCCCGCCCATCGGGGCCGTCTCCCGCGGCACGACCGACCAGCCGGGCGCGGACGGCACCTTTCTACTGTAACCCGAACCGGCGCCGAATCCGAGCGCCGAGGGCGGGATTCCGCCCGACCGGCGGCACCGGCGCCGGGCCCGACGCCGCTCGCGCGCGCCTCCCGGCCCCCCGCACGGGCCTCAATCCCGTTCCGCGTCCGCGAGCGCTTGCCGGCCTTCCAGCGCGTCCCCGAGGATGACGTTGCTCGCGAACTCGATGGCGCTTCCCCGCGGGATGCCGCGGGCGATGCGCGTCACGGTCACGCCCAGCGGAGCCAGCGCCCGGCGCACGTGGAGCGCGGTGCCGTCGCCTTCCAGGTCGGGGTTCGTGCCGAGGATGACCTCGCGCACGCCGCCGGCCGCGACGCGCCGCCGCAGGGCCTCGATCGTCAGGTCCTCGGGCCCCATGCCGTCGATCGGCGCCACGCGCCCCTGCAGCACGTGGTAGAGGCCGCGGTACGTGCCCAGGCGCTCGAAGGCGATCACGTCCTTGGGCTGCTCCACGACCAGCACGGTGGCCCGATCGCGGTCGGGCGCCCGGCAGATCGCGCAGATCCCGCCGTCGCTCAGGTGGAAGCAGACCGGGCAGTGGCCGATCCGCTCCTTCACGTCGCGGATGGCGACCGCCAGGGCGAGCGCCTCGGCCTCGGGGCTGCGCAGCACGTGGTACGCCAGCCGCTCCGCGGTCTTCGCCCCCACGCCGGGAAGGCGGCGAAACTCCTCGATCAATCGCCCCAGGGGATCCGGCGGCTCCGCCATGCGCGTCATCCGAACAGGCCGGGCAGGTTGAACCCGCCGGTCACGCCGCGCATCTCCTTGTCCGCGAGCTCGCGGGACCGGACGAGCGCGGCATTCACCGCGGTTTGCACCAGGTCCTCCAGCATCTCCACGTCCCCGGGGTCGACGGCCTCCGGGCGGATCTTCACGCCGAGGATCTCTTGGGCCCCGCTGGCGTGCACGGTGACCACCCCGCCGCCCGCGGAGGCCTCCACCACCATCTCCTGGAGGGCCGCCTTGATGCGCTCGACCTCCTTCTGCATCTTCTGGGCCTGCTTCATCAGCCCGCCGAAATCCGGGCCCATCCCCGGAAAACCACCACGGCTCATCGCGAGGCTCCATTCCTCGGGCCGCGGCGAGCCCGCTCACGGCACGTCATCGCCGCCGGGCGGGACTTCGCCGCCGTCGAAAATGTCCAGTGCGCGCCGCACCCCGTCCTCGAGCGACGTCGGCGCCGCGCGCGCCGCGCTCTCCTGGTCGGCCGGCGGCGGCGCCGCGGGATCCGCCAGCACGATGCTCAGGGTCAGCGATCGGCCCGTGAGCTGCAAGAGGATATCCTGAATCGTGCGCAGGTTGTCGGCCTGGCTCAGCCGCTCCTGGCCGAACCGATTGCGCCCGGGCAGCTCCACGGTGAGGCAGTCGCCCTCGAGCCGCGCGCACCGCGAGCGCGCCAGCAGCGATCCCAGGCTCGGTCTCGACCGGATGACCCCCTGGATGACCGCCGGCCACTGCGCCTCCACATCGCGGATCGTGGGCGTGGGCGCCGGCGCCGCGCCGCGGCCGCCGCCCGGCTCCGGGTCCTCGTTCCCGGCAGCCTCGGCCGCCGGGCGGGACCCGGGCGGCGGGACGGCAGGCGCCGGCCGCCTGCCCGCGGGCGGCGGGGCCGCGTGGGCAGGCGCCGCTTCCGCGAGCCTGTGCACCGCGGCGATCACCTCCTTCAAGGGCAGAAAATCCCGCAGCGCGGCTGCGCGAATCAGGGCGAGCTCCAGCGCGATGCGCGGCGGACCCGGCGGGCGCATGGCGCCCCGCGCCTCCAGGAACAGCCTCACCAGGTAGGCCAGCGCCTCGGGATCGAACAGTTCCCGCGCGAGCGGCCGGAGCGTCGCCGCGCCCACGCCCGCCAGGAGATGCACGTCGGTCGTGTCGCCGACCGTGGCGAGCACGAGCAGGTCGCGCGCGATGCGTTCGAGGCGATCGGCCAAGTCCTCGGCGCTGCCGCCCCCCTGGAGGACCCGATCGGCGAGCGCGAGCGCGGCGCCGCCCTCGCCGCGGGCCAGCGCCTGGAGAAGATCGAGGCAGAGTGCGCCCGGCGCCAGCCCGAGCATGCGCTCCACCGCCGCCCGCTCCACCTTGCCCTCGCCGTAGGCGATCATCTGATCCAGCAGCGATTGCGCGTCCCGCATGCTGCCGTCGGCGAGCGCGGCGATCAGCTCGAGCGCCTCGGGCTCGGCCGCCGCACCTTCCGCCTCGCTGATCTGGCCCAGGCGCCGGACGATCTCGGGAGCACCGATCGGCCGGAAGTCGTAGCGCTGGCAGCGCGAGCGCACCGTGTCGGGCAACGCCTGGGGATGGGTGGTCGCAAAGACGAAGATCACGTGCGGAGGCGGCTCCTCGAGCGTCTTCAGGAGGGCGTTGAACGCCGGCCCCGTCAGCATGTGGACCTCGTCGATGATGTAGATCTTGAAGCGCACCCGCGCCGGCAGGTACTTGGCGCCTTCCCGCACCCCCCGCACCTCGTCGATCCCGCGATTGGAGGCCCCGTCGATCTCGATCACGTCGACGTCGGCGCCGCGCGCGATGTCCGCGCACACCGCGCACCGGTTGCAGGAGCGGCCGCTGCCGGGCGTGCCGGGCGCGCCGCACTCGGGGCAGTTGAGCGCCTTGGCGAAGATGCGCGCCATCGAGGTCTTGCCGACGCCGCGCGGGCCGGTGAACAGGTAGGCGTGCCCGACGCGATCCTGGCGGATCGCCCGCTCGAGCGTCCGCCCGATCTCCTCCTGGCCGACGACCTCCGCGAAGCTCTGCGGCCGGTACTTCCGCGCCAGCACGAGATACGCCATGGCGCCACCTCTCCCGCACCGCCGGCGCGGCCCTGCCGCCCGCCGGCGCGCGGCCGGAAAAGAAAAAGGTCGTGCGCCTCCCTTCGGCCCGCGCACCCGGGCTCACCCCGAATCGCCAGCTCGAGTCGAGCACCCCTACGGCACATGCGGCGAAACGCTTAGGACTGCTGGCTTCCGCCCCTGATCCGGTTCACGCTGCCCCATTGCATAGGACTCGACCGTCAACACCACGTGTTCGGGAGAACTCCCCAGAACGCGAGTCTCGGTTCGGCATCACCCCCGCTGAGGCGGATTGCGGGTACAGGGCACCGCCAGCTCCCCGGCTGCACGACCAGACTGA
>JAFGQW010000127.1 GCA_016935485.1 Planctomycetota bacterium
CGCGTTGGGCAGTAGCCGCTGCTCCACAAGCCCCTCCGCGTTCGTCTTCCCCGTGAAGACCTCGCCGTCGATCTCGAGCGTGTAGTCAGGACCTGGCACTCGGGGTGATCACAAGGCCGGCGGTTGATCGGGGCGGAGGCTGGGGCTTGCGTGATCTCGGTCTCGGCTCGGTCCATGTCGGTCCCGAGCCAGGTCCTCCGCCGCCGGCTGGTCGCCCCGGCGCCGCACGCCCGGGTCAAAGCCATGAAGGCCACCGAGACGGCGTGGAGCACGCGGGATCCGACCGTCTGCCGGCAACCTTGGGGAGTGGTCCATGAACGTTCCCCTGGAAGCGCCGCAGCCCTCCGCCGAGGAGAACCCGATGACCTCGGGACCGGACGCTTGTGGAGGCCACCGAAGCGGACCCCGGAAATCGCCGGACCCGTACACCCCGACAAGACCAGACCCCTTGGCAGCGCCCTAACGCCGGACTCGTCCAGGGGGTTTCGAATCACGCGCCCCGACCAAAGTCCGATCGCACCCGACCTGGCGCCACGAGTTACGCCCAGCGCTACGCGTTTTCTCGAAGACCTCGCGCCGGGCCCATCCGGACAGGAGCGGACAGGAGCAGGAAGCAGGAAGTGCACCCGGGAGTGCACCAAGCACCTCCATGGCGCGGGCTTCGCGCGCCGCCCACAGCCCCTGGCGGTCAATCGTCCGCTCGTGCCGCGGTTCCGCTCGTAGAGCGGGTGGTCGAGGCGCGGCCGAAACGGGAAGTGCGTTCAGTTCGGCTCCCCGACGAACGTTGCAACGAGCTTCACCTTCGGCACGAGAGTCCATTCCGCCAGATCGGCGGGCTGGTACGTGGTCTTCATCCCGGTGATCGCCTCGAGCAGTTCCTTGTACGCCTTCTCGCTCTCCTGGCGCTGCCACACATCGCCCTGGTACCGGCCAACGAGCGTACAGCCGTCGCTCCACGAGATGTCCTTCCCCCAGTGAATCTGGATTCCCGAACGCTCCGACTGCCTGTTCGGGACCTGGATACGGCTGTGATTCTTGCTGGTCGGCGGCATGCCATCGGTCTTGAGGGACGAATAAACAGACCGCAGGCTCATCGTGTACGTCCCCGCCGCAATGCACCGCTTCGGGCCGGTCAGCGGGCGCTCAAGCGTGTCGCATTGGTCCCGGAGGCCGACATAGAGACGCCCTCGGATGCCCCATACCGTTCCATTCTTATCCTTGAGCAGCTTCTTCCGGTGAACGGTAATGCGCTTGAAGCACCAGTCTCCACCGCCCGCCTTCAGCCGCTTCACTAGATCTCGCAGGTACCTGTTGCAGCTGGGTGTCATTCTCACGTCGTGGTAGAGCTTCTCGAGGTGCGCAATCTCAGCTCGGGTCACCCTTCCCCAGTCGGTCGTGGACCGGAACATCTCCGCCGCCTGCTCCTTCGTCATCTCGGTCACGGTCGACGGAGTCTTGGCGATCAGGTACTCGAGCATGCCGCGGAAGCTCACGTCCGTGGTACTTCCCCGAAGGGCCTTCAGCGAGTCGACCACAGAGACCGTGGGAGCCATCGCTCTCACTCCTTCCCAGGAGTCATCGGCCATGAGCGCACTGGTCGAAGCCGTCGGTCGGCTCCGCCTTCTATTCCCGCTCCGCCACGTCTATTCCGCCCAGGCGCTGCGTACCCTCTGGCGCGTTGGCTACTCCAAGCCCGACGTCGTTGATACTGTGCTCGGACCCCGCGAGTCAAGTAGACACGGCACCCTTTGAGTTCCGCACGAGAGAAACACCCCGCGTTTGGAACTGCGCTTGCGGGCCGGTCGGAACGTCGCGCACGCCGAGGCCGCGCGACGAAGCCCGGTCGTGACGCACGGCGGCGCTCGCGGCGTGCACGGAGCCCACCGACATGGTGTCCAGGTTGCGGTTCTGGTCCTTCCCGATCGGCTCGGCCTTCGGAGTGGCGGTGCGGATCCAGGGGCTTTCTGTGGTTCTTGGGGACTCTGCAGCACCTACCTGGTCCTCCGGCCGGGGCCCGCCGGGGGTTTCCTTCCGCCGCTCGTGCTGGCTGCCGCTTTGGTCTTCGTGGTCCTCCACGAGTTCGGCCACGCCCTCGCGGCGCAGCGGCTGGGCGTGCGGGTCGTCGACGGGACCATCTGGCTGCTCGGCGGCATGGCCCGGATAGAAGACGTGCGGGTCTCGGGCGGCGCCGAAGTGGCCATCGCTGCCGCCGGGCCGGCCGTCAACCTCGGGCTGGCCGGTTGGTTTCTCGGCGCCGGCGGGGTGCTGGGCTGGGTTGATTCGCCGCACGGAAGGACTCGAGCTCCTGGCGGGAATCAATCTCCTGCTCGCCGGCTTCAATCCGATACCGGCGTTTCCCCTGGACGGCGGCCGCCTGCTCCGCGGCACCCGGGCCCTGGTGATCGGCGACCGCAACGCGACCCGAATCGTCGTTGTCCTCGGCCGGGTCGCCGCCCTCGCAATGGCCGCGGGCGCGGCGGCCTACGAGCTCTACCTTCTGATCGCCGTGGCCGCGTTTGTCTTCCATGCCGCCGGTCGAGAGGCGCTCGAGGCGACGGCAGCGGCGCCCACCCGGACGGGACCGTAACGCAAGCCTTCGCCTTACCACCCGCGGCAATCGGCCGGCAGCAGACTCCCCGTGCCCCCGGTCTGCCGCCCGCCCAGCCGCCTGCACTGCCGATTCGACGCGCGCGAATTCGAGGCCTTCGACGCCCCAAGAGACTGCAAGAAAATGTCTTATGGCGCGCCCGCGGCCTCCGGCTCGAAGCCCACGAACGGTCCGTTCCCGGCCGCCGCTCCCGGTCGATTCCCCGCGGATTCCACAATAGGACGCAACATGCTGGGGGACTCGGCGGTTCTGGGGGGTTGCGACGCGTCCGGTCTGGGAAGTCCGGGATTCTTCGCCCCGGGAATTGTCTCTTCCCCGGCGCTCGGTTACACTACTTCAGCGGACCCATCTGTGGAGCGACCCTGAAGAACGAGGGTCGCCAGGAGTGGATGGGTCCCGGGAGAAAACAGGTGCACTGCGAGGGTTCCTCGGAGTGCCGCCGCGGTTTGGCGCATCGGCCCATGCGACGCACGTGCCCGCTCCTTCTGTCGAGGCTTCGGCCCTTCCGGGCACTCCTGCCGCTGGTCGCCCTGCTGGTCGGCGCGGGGCTCATGGTCCAGCTCGGATCCGGGGGCTGTCCGCCCCTCGAGGCCGCCTCCGGTCTCGCCCCCCTGGAGGATCACGACGGCGACGGGATCCCCAACGTCGCGGACAGCGCCTACCACGGTTGTGATCCGGGGCTTGCGGACACCGACGGCGACGGGCACCGCGACGGGTACGAACTCGCCACCGGAAGCGATCCCTTCGACTACTACTCGCGCCCGGCCGAGGTGAGCGGCGTCCGCATCCTGGTGGCGCCGGAGGGCGACAGCGTGTACGTCGTTTTCCTCATGGCCTCCGGATCGGGATTCGTGCGCGCCGGCGGGCAGCGGATCTTCTTCGTCCAGCACAACGAGCAGGGGCCGATCGCCGTCGCCACCCTCGATGCCACATCCGGGTTCCTCGAGCGCGTCCACCGGACCGAGTGTCTGTCCGGCCAGGTCAAGTCGTGGACGGTCACGATCCCGCGCAGCGAGGTGGGACTCTGGTCGCTCGGGTTCGGGATGTACGACGACGGCTGGCCGTATTGCGACGGCATCGTCGTGCACCGGCGCTTGAACGACTGCATCTACACCCTTCGCTTCCCCAGCGGGATCGTCGGCACGAGTCGGCTGGAAGCGACCGAGTCCGAGATCCGCGCCGGCGCCCAGCCGGGCCAGGGGTTCAAGGAATGCGAGCAGGTCTCGTGCAGCCGGGCCGGCAGCCCGCTGCGGTATATCCAGAGCGAGAACTGCGAGACGCGCGAGCACTACACCTGCCCGCCCGATTGCGGAGCGCTCGCCGGTCACGCCATCGTCGACCTGAACCAGATCTGGCTTTACTGAGTTCCCGTTGCGACCCGTGCTTGACGAGCAGGACACCGTCGTCATCCCGCCCCGGCCCACACGCACGCGTTCCGCGGGAATCCAAGCGCGGCAGCGGCGCGCCCGAGCACGCTCCGCACGCGCGCTTCCCGCCGCGGCCGTGCTCCCGCTGCCGCCCAAGGAGCGCTACGCCGGCCGTCCGCCGGCCGTCCGCCGCCGGGGCGCCGAGGCGCGATCATGCCCGCCAACCTGACCCCCCAGTACCGCGAGGCCGAGCAGCGTTTCCGCGAGGCACGGAGTAGCGAGGACAAGATCGCCGCCCTCGAGGAGATGATCCGGCTCCTGCCCAAACACAAGGGAACCGATCACCTCTTCGCCGATCTCAAGCGACGCCTCTCCAAGCTGCGCTCAGGCAAGGGCCAGAAGAAGGGCAGCGCGCGCCAGAGAAGCCCGTACCACATCCTCCCGTCGGGCGCCGGCCAGGCGGTGCTCATCGGCCTGCCCAACGCCGGCAAGTCCGCCATCGTGGCCGCGCTGACCAGCAAGGCTGTCGAAGTCGCCCCCTATCCGTTCACCACGCGGGTTCCACTGCCGGCCATGATGCCCTACGAGAACGCCCAGGTCGAACTGATCGACACCCCTCCAGTCACCCTCGCTGAGGTCGATCCCGAGCTGGTCGCGCTGCTCCGCCGCGCCCGCCTGTGTCTGCTCGTGCTCGATCTGAGCGACGACACCCTCCTCGAAGCCGTCGACGGCATCACCGCCCGCCTCGAGGCGCGCCGGACCCGGCTCATGCACCACTGCTCCGAGGAGGTGGACGGCGAGGACGGGAGCGTCGCGCTTCGCACCCTGCTGGTCGGCACGCACGCCGACGTCGCCGCGGCGCGGGAGAACCTGGAGCTGCTGCGCGAGCTGGTGGCGGAACGCTTCGCGATCCACCCGGTGAACACCCTCGCCCCGGAGGACATGGAAGCGCTCCGCAAGGCCATATGGGAAGCGCTGGCGGTGATCCGCATCTACTCCCAGCCCCACGGCAAGAAGGCCGACCGGACGAGCCCCTTCTACCTCCCGCGCGGCGCCACCGTCCTCGACTTCGCCGCCCGGCTCCACCAGGACTTCGCCGAGAACCTGAAGTCCGCCCGGGTGTGGGGCTCCGCGCTGTACCACGGCCAGCACGTCAAGGCGGACCATCGGCTCCAGGACGAGGACGTGGTGGAGCTCAACACCTGACTGACGGACCCGGCGGCGACCGGCAACCCGCCGCCGCCGGCGTCAGGGCCTGCGCCCGGGCAAGAAGATCTGCGGGCAGGGGACGTTACTCCTGCGCGGGCCCTGGCTTGTTCTTGCGGTGATACTCCTCGAGGAGCGCCTTCTCGCGCGCGAGCCACGCGTCCTTCTCGGCGAGCCGCTGCTTGCGCTCCTCCTCGAGCGCGCCGCGCTCGGCGTCGTGGGCGGAACCGGCCGCGCGCCCGAGCTCCGCGCGCCGCTTGTCGAGCTGCTGCAGCGCGGCCTCGATCGGCACGAGGTCCCGCAGCAGCACCGCGTAGCGCTCCCGGAACTTCTCGATCGTCATGCTCCCGTGGTCGCGAACCACGCCTTCCATGACCTCGAGCAGCGCCTCGGGACGCTGGCGGAACCCGGCCATCGAGATGTCGCCACGCCGCCGCCCCTGGATGTCGTACACGAGAAAGCGGGGAATCGCGTCGCGGTAGCGCTCGGCCACCCGCGGATTCTTGCGCACATCCAGGCGGAGGATCTTGAACACGCGCGCCGTCAGCACCAGGCGGGGATGCTGGAAGAGCATCTGCTCGAACGCGCTCTCGGAGACCTGGTCCTCCTCGGAGTAGATCAGCAGCAACGCGGGCCGGCGGAGCGGCTTGGGGAGCTGTAGCGTCTCGGTCCGCCCGAGCAGGTCCTCGCCGTCGGGGGCGTCCGGCCGCACCTCCGTCGCGAGCCAGCGCGGATGCAGATGCGCGGACAGCACCTCCAGCGCAAGGTCCGCTTCCTGGGCCGCCGCGGCCGGCGGGAAGCCGCCGAGCAGCGCCGCCAGAGCGACCCCGAGCGCCCGGCTGCCGAGCCGCGACCTGTGCCGCGCGCGCCGCACCTGGCGTGCGTGCCGCGCCGCCGCCCGAATCGTCTCGACCGGTGACATGGATCCCCCCTTTCGCGGGCCCTGGCTCCGGGTCAGCGGCCGGTCTCGACGGCGCGCTCGCCGCCGGAGCCGGGCCCGTTGTCGGCGCCCTGATCGTCCTCGGAGATCTTGGCGAGCGCCACCACGCGGTCGTTTTCCTTCAGGCCGATGATGCGCACACCCATGGTGTCGCGTCCTTTCGAGCCGATGCCGCTCACGTCGGTCCGGATGGTGAGGCCGTTGGCCGTGATCACGATCACCTCGTCCTCGGGACAGACGTCCTGGATCGACACCACTGCACCATTGCGGTCGGTCTTGATGTTCCGGATGCCCTTGCCGCCGCGGCGGGTGCGCCGGTACCGGTCGAACGGCGTGCGCTTGCCCCGGCCGCCCTCGCAGATCGTGAGGATCTCGGCGCCTTCTTCCCGGCTCACCGGCACCATGCCGATCACCCGATCCCCCGGGGCGAGCTGGATCCCGCGCACGCCGTGGGCCGCCCGGCCCATGGCGCGCACGTCGCTCTCGTGGAACCGGATGGCCTGGCCGCCGGCCGTGCCGAGGATCACCTCGGTGTCGCCATCGGTCCTGAGCACGCCGATCAGGCGGTCGCCCTCGTCGAGCAGGATCGCCAGCAGCCCGCTCGGCCGCGGGCGGCCGAACGCCGCGAGCCGGGTCTTCTTGACCACGCCGCGCTCGGTCGCCAGGATCAGGTACCCCTCGTCGAAGCTCCGCACCGGGATCATCGACGTGATCGTCTCGCCGGGCGGGGTGCCGAGGAGATTGACGATGGCGCGGCCCTGGGCGGTGCGGCCGAGCGCCGGCACGGCATAGACCTTGAGCCAGTAGACCTTGCCGGCCGAGGAGAAGCACAGGACATAGTCGTGCGTCGAGGCGGTGAAGATCCGCTCGACGAAGTCGCCTTCCCGCGTCGTGCTGCCCTTGAGCCCCACGCCGCCGCGCTTCTGGACGCGGTAGGCATCGAGCGGCATCCGCTTGATGTAGCCCGCGTGGCTCACCGTCACCGCAACCGTCTCCTCCTGGATCAAGTCCTCGATGTCGATCTCCTCGGCGGCTTCCTCGATCGCCGTCCGGCGCGGGTCGGCGTACTTCCGCTTGAGCTCGGCCAGCTCCGCGCGGATCAGCTCGAGCACGCGCGCTTCGCTGTCGAGGATGGCGTTGAGGTTGCGGATGTCCTCCTGGACCGCGGCGTACTCCTCCTCGAGCTTGGTGATCTCCAGCCCCGTCAGCCGCTGCAGGCGCATGTCCAGGATCGCCTGGGCCTGGATCTCGCTCAGCCCGAAGCGCTCCCGCAGCCGGCCGCGCGCCTCGACCGGATCCGCCGACGCCTTGAGAAGGGCGATCACCTCGTCGATCTGGCCGACGGCGATGCGCAGCCCCTCGATCACATGCGCGCGCGCCTGCGCCTTGGTGAGCAGGTGGCGCGTGCGGCGGACGATCACGTCCTTGCGGTGCGCGATGTGCGCCCGCAGCAGGTCCCGGAGGGTCAGCGTGCGCGGCCGCCCGCGGTCGATCGCGAGCGCGATGATGCTGAAGGTGTCCTGGAGGCTCGTGTGCATGTAGAGCTGATTCAGGACCACATTGGCGTCCTCGCCCCGCTTGAGGTCGAGGACGATACGCATCCCGTCCTTGTCGCTCTCGTCGCGCACGTCGGCGATGCCGGCGATCCGCCCCTCCTTCACCTCGTCCGCGATCTTCTCGAGCAGCACGGACTTGTTGACCTGGTAGGGGATCTCGGTGATCACGATCGACTCGCGGCCATTGGGATGGGTCTCGATCTCGTGCCGGCACCGCACGGTGACCTGGCTGCGGCCGGTGGCGTAGGCGCGCTGGATTCCGGCGCGGCCGCAGAGGATGCCGCCCGTCGGGAAGTCCGGTCCCCGGATGTACTCCATCAGCTCCAGAACCGAGAGCTCCGGGTCG
Organism: Planctomycetota bacterium; assembly: GCA_016935485.1. Taxonomy (GTDB): domain Bacteria; phylum Planctomycetota; class JAFGQW01; order JAFGQW01; family JAFGQW01; genus JAFGQW01. The sequence goes on from JAFGQW010000127.1 coordinate 8,024, forward strand.
TGCGTGAGCGCAACCAGCGCATCGCACACCTCGCCCAGGTTGTGCGGCGGCATCGAGGTGGCCATGCCCACCGCGATGCCGGTGGCGCCGTTCACGAGCAGGTTGGGCAGGCGGCTCGGCAGGACCACCGGCTCGTTCAGCGAGTCGTCGAAGTTGCGCTGGTAGTCGACGGTCTCGAGATCGAGGTCGGCCATCATCTCGGTGGCCGGCGCCGTCATCCGCGCCTCGGTGTAGCGCATGGCCGCCGCCGGATCGCCGTCCACCGAGCCGAAGTTGCCCTGCCCGTCGACGAGCAGGTACCGCGTGTTGAACGGTTGGGCCAGCCGGACCAGCGTCGGGTAGATCGCGGAGTCGCCGTGCGGGTGGTACTTCTTCATGGTCTCGCCGACGATGGACGCGCACTTGGTGTAGCGGCCCCGCGGGTTGAGGTTCAAGTCGTTCATCGCCACGAGGATGCGACGCTGGGAAGGCTTGAGGCCGTCGCGCACGTCGGGCAGGGCGCGCGACATGATCACGCTCATCGCGTAGGTCAGATACGACGACTTCATCTCCTCCTCGATGAGGAGGTCCCGGACCTGGCCGACGGGCGGCGGGGCGGCGGGCGTAGCGTCGGTCATCGAGCGGCTCCTGGTCGCGCGCGAAATCGCCCCGGCGAGCTGTGACTCGGAGCGCAGAAGGAACCCCGGAGCACACGCATGTGGGTCGTCGAAGCATAGCGCGCCGGACGCCGCGCGTCAAGTCCGGAATACGCACGCAAGCGGCTTGCAGCACAGGGCTTACCGCGCCGATTCGCCGTCCCGCGCCTGCCGGAGGCGGCGCAACAGCCGCGTGCCGTCCGCCGCCGTCTCGACGAGCCCCCAGCCGCGGGACTCGCGCACCATCCGGAACAGCGCCAGCGCGCCCGCCACGTCGCCGCGCTCCAGCAGGTAGTCCACGCGCGCCGCAACCTTCGCCACCGCATTCCGGGCGCGCTCCGGCTCGCCCGCGGCGAGGAACGCTTCCGCCAGGATCAGCAAGTTCCGCGCCTGAGGATCCGCAGGCCGCACCATCGCCTGGTACTCGGCGGCCGCGTACAGCAGCGGTGCGGCGAGCGCGGGATCCTGGAGACTCCGCGCGATCGCCGCCCGCGCGCCCCCGAGGTCCTCCGCTTCCATGGCCCTGAGCGCCCCGAGGAAGCACCGCCCCGAGGCATAGACGTCGTCCACATCCCGCAAGGACAGGGCCGCGGCCACCAGGAAGACCGTGACGAGCGTTCCCTTGACGCGGCGCGCGGCGCGGCGAAACCCGTTCAGCACCGCGACGTCGGCAAACGCGCGCTCGAGGAACGCCACACGCTCGGCGATACTGTAGTGCCGCCAGGACGGCAGCGTGCGCACGCCGCCCCCCTTGCGCGCCACCTCCTCCAGCGCGTCGGTGAAGCGGCGGGGATCGCCCAGCGCCATCGCCGCGAACAGATCGGCCTCCCTCTCGAACCGCCGGCTCACCACGCCGAAGATCCCCCGCCAGTAGACCAGCACCGTGAGCACGAAGAGCGCGATCTGCGTCCACTCGTGGTCGAGCAGCCCCGGCGGAGCGATGCGGGCCAGCCCCTCCACCAGGAGGAGGAAGAGAAACAGCAGCGAGAGCGCGAACACGAAGTAGAGATGGATGTGGCCGCCCTTGGCGTGGCCGACCTCGTGGGCGAGCACGGCTTCCACTTCCTCGGGCGTGAAGCTCGCGACCATGCCCTCGGTGAACATCACGTAGCGCAGGCGCGCCAGGCCGCCGACGATCGCGGCGTTGACGAGCTCAAGGCCCGTGTCCCAGACCAGCAGATCGCGGCAGGAGAAGCCGACGCGCTCCGCGAACGCCTCGAGACGCGCGCGCAGCGGGCCGTCCGGGAGGCGCCGGGTCCCGAAGACCAGCCGCATGAGCGGCCCGCTGAAGAGGTAGATCCCGGTGAGCACCGCCAGTACGAGCAGCCACGCCACGAACGGCCAGGCGAGCAGGTACTGACGGAGAACGATCGACGCCTCGATCAAGTCCCAGAGGACCAGCAGACCCAGCACGGGCGTCATGGGCAGCGCCACCTGCCGCGCGTGGAAGCGCAAGTAGGGCCAGAGCCGCATGAACCGGCCGGTCAGGAGGCGGTCCATGCCGCACTGCTGCACCCACGCGAGCCCTTGCGCGCCCAGGAACGGGAGCAGCGCCGCCACCAGGTCGAGCAGGATCGTGCCGCCCAGCACCCCCTTCGCCACGGAGCGCGGCCAGCCCAGCACCTCGCAAACCACGAGGTAGGACGCGATGGGCGCCGCGCGGAACAGACTCTGCAGCCGGTACAGCCGCCGCAGCGCGGGCTCCCATACGAGCGGCTCCGTGCGCGCACGCGCCAGGCCGGCGGCGAGGCGGCCGCGCACCCAGGCGCCGACCGGAAGGACCGCCAGGACCGCCAGCAGCGTGCCGAGGGGGGTCCACCAGGTATCCTCAAGCCAGCAGCTCTTGTCGGCGTGAAGGTAGACTTTGGCCAGGAAGACGGCGATCAAGAACTGCAGGACGGGGAACATGGTCGGTTCTCGGCAGTCTCGGGAGCGGCGGGAGCCGGACCGCCGCAATGATAGTCGCCGTCCGGTCGGGCCGCCGGGAATTCCGCCGGCCGCGCCCGCGCGCCTCCGGAGTTACTCCGGATCGGCCCGCGCGAGGAGCACCGCGGCGTTGTTGCCGCCGAAGGCGAAGGTGTTCTTGAGTGCGATCCGTACCGCGCCGGCCAGCGGAGCGCCCCGCACGAACCCCAGCCGGCACTCGGGATCCGGGTCGTCCAGGTTGCGGCAGGCGGGAATGCGGCCGGTCTCCAGCGTGCGGACCACGGCGGCCAGCTCGACGCCGGCGGTGGCGCCCATCAGGTGACCGAGCTGCGCCTTGGGGTTGGAGGCGGGAATGCGCAGCGCCAGCGTCTCGCCGAGAGCAAGATGCATGGCGCGAGCCTCGGCGGCGTCGGCCGGCAGCGTGCCGGTGCCGTGCGTGCTGATGAAGTCGATCGCCTCCGGGCCGATCGCCGCGGCGCGGAGCGCCGCGCGCACCGCGCGCGCCTGGCCCTCGGGATCCGGCTGCACGATGTGGCCGGCATCCGACGAGCTGCCGTAGCCGATCACCTCGGCGCGCGGTCTTGCGCCGCGCCGCAACGAGGTCTCCCACGGCTCGAGAACGAACGCGGCCGCGCCTTCACCGAGCACGAGTCCCCGGCGGCCGCGGTCGAACGGACGCGAGGCCTGCTCGGGATCGGCGATGGTCGAGAGCACGCCGAGCCGGTTCCAGGCCGCGAAGGTGGGCAGATCGAGCCCCGAATCGGCCGCCGCCGCGACCGCGCCCTCCGCGAGCCCGAACCGGACGCGGTGGAATGCGTCACCGAAGGCCACCGCTGCGGTGGCGCATGCCGAGCTGACCACGTAGTTGGAGCCGGTGAGCTTGAAACGCATCGAGCCCAGGCTGGAGAGCCGGTTGAACATGGTGCGAACCACCGAGGTCGGCCGGAGCGCCCGGTAGCCCCGCTCGAGGAAAGCCTGGTGCGCCACGTGGTGGTAGTGGAGCGTGCCGTGGCCCGTGCCGACGATCAGGTCGTAGGGGAGAGGCGCGCGGCCGTCCGTGGCGAGCCCGGCGTCCTCCAGCGCCCGGCCGATGGCATACATCCCCAGCAGCGTGGCGCAGTCGGGGTCCTTCACCGCGTAGCGCGCCGCCGCCTCGGCCAGCACCTCGCTCGGGATCTCGCCGCCGATCTCCACCGGAAGCCCCGCCTCGGCCGGCGCGAAGCGGCGGATGCGACCAATCCCGAAACGGCCGGCGAGCAGGCCCTCGAAGAGCGCGTCGACCTCGAAGCCCAGCGCGCAACCCACGCTCATCCCGGTGATGGCCACGCGGCGGGGCGTGACGGGATCGAGTCGATGTGCGGTCATGGACGTTGCCCGCCTCGAGCGAACCGCTCTGGTGGAAGCGCCCCGCCGGGCAGGATCGCCGCGCCCGCGCCGCCTGCCGCGGGTCGCCCCGCCCGCCCCGGGTCGGTCCTCAGGCGCGGGGCTCGCGCGTCCCCCAGATTCTCAGGTGACAGGACTGGCAGGTGCGGTAGGCGAGCGGATGGAGCTTGCGGTTCGAGCTCGCCCGCGCGCCCACGGGAAACACGTAGCCGCATTCCCGGCAGCGAAACTCGGAACGGTTGGGGATTCCAGTGCGCGGGTATCTTCGAATCGTCGGCCCCATGGTCTGGTCTCTGCCTTCCGGTCAAACGGTCTCGAGGCGGAATCGTAACCATCCCGGCGGTGGATTGCCAGCCCGGGAGCCGATTTGTGCCGCCGTGCGGGCGCGGTCGCCCGCGCGGCTTCCCATCCCGAACGGAAGTCGAACGCGGCCGGCTCGGCGGGCGCGATCGCCGCGGCGCCTACGATCCCGAGGGACCTGCGGACGCGCCGCTCCCGGGCTCGTTCCGCACGCGCACGGAGCCGCGCCCGATCGGCTCCAGCACGATCCGCCCGGGAAAAAACGTGTTGATGACCCGCGCGCCGGCCGAGAGGTCCCGCGTCATCATCGGCGCCACGTACTCGCCCGCCTCCGGCGCCAGGGCGAGCGGCAGGAGGAGCTGGTCGGCCAGATGCACGTCCACGTTGCCGCGGGTCGTCAGGAACTCCAGGAGTTCCGCGCAGGCCAGTCCGGCCACCTCCTCGGCCGACTGGCCCTTCTTGCCGAGCGAGGAGCACACGATCCGCTGGCCGCTCGAGAACAGGCCGATGAGCTGCACGACAGCGCCGGGCGCCTCGCTGATGAGCGTCTCGGTCCCTCCCACCGCGGGGATGGCGCTCGCCTGAAGCCGCTCGATGGCGTGCTCGAGCTGGCGCTCGCCGACGTGGAACGGCAGGTTGCCGGTGATGGAGCGCACGTTGACCCCCTCCAGCTCCCCCATCTCGCCGAGGCGGATCGACCGCTTGATCCCGTCGCCGCCGAGGGTGAGCCGCAGCGCGCCGCCGCCGCGCGGGAAGAACCCCGGCCGCAGCAGCTCCATCCGCACCTCGATGCCGAACGCGCGCAGCGCGGGGACCCACGCGTCCTCGAGGTACGGATAGGGCGGCGAAAAGGGCGCGTGTGTGCCGCCGCTCACGGTGAGCGTGGACGGGCTGCCGCCGAGGACGAGCGGCAAGCAGACAACCTGCGCCAGCAGCGCCGCGGCGCTGGCGGTCCCCACGTCGAAGGTGTAGTCGCCCGGCACGACCGGCCCGGGCTCGAACACGAACCGGGTGGCGCCGAGCTCGTTGCCCTCCACGCGCGCGCCGCAGACCGCGGCGGCGGCTTCGACGATGGCGAGGTTCTGCGAGTGGCGCCCGGGATGCTGGGCGCCGCGCCAGATGCGCCGCACCTCGAAGGCCTGCCCCGTCGCGGCCGCGAGCGCGACCGCGATCCGGAAGGTCTGCCCGGCGCTATCCAGGTTCTCGAACCGGATCGGATCCGGACTACAGGCGCCACTCACCCTCGAACACCTCCACCGCCGGTCCCTCCAGGTAGACCGCCTCGTTCTCGCCGGGCCACTCGATCCTGAGGTCGCCGCCCCGGAGGTGCACAGTCACCGGGCTTTCCAGACGCCCCGTGAGGCAGCCGGCCACCACGACCGCGCAGGCCCCGGTGCCACAGGCTGCGGTTTCGCCGCTGCCGCGCTCCCAGGTGCGCTGCGTGACCTCGTGCCGGCCCTGGCACCGGGCGAACTCGACGTTGGTTCGCTCCGGGAAGAATGCGTGCCGCTCGATGCGCGGGCCGTAACGCGCCACGTCGAAGGTCGCAAGCGGTTCCTCGAGGAAGATCACCGCGTGGGGATTGCCCACCGACACGCAGGCGGCCTCGAAGCGCCGGCCCTCGGCCTCGAGCGGCACTCGCCGCGGATCAGCGCCGGCGCGCCGGGCCGGCTCCGCCTCCAGGCGGGGCCGGCCCAGGTGGACCCCGACGATGTCGGCGTCCGGCCCGCGCGCGACGAGACGCACCTCGAGGAGCCCCGCGCCCGTGTGCGCCAGCGCGCGCTCCCCGGTGAGCACGCCGCGGTCCCGCAGGTACTTGAAGGCGCACCTCAACCCGTTGCCGCACATCTCCGCCTCGGAGCCGTCGGCGTTGAAGATGCGCATGCCGAAATCGGCTTGCTCGGCCGGCTCCAGCGCAATGAGGCCATCCCCGCCCACGCCGTGGTGCCGCGCGCTGATGCGCCGCGCCAGCTCCGGCAGTTCGGCCGGCAACGCATCCCGGAAGCCGTCGACGAACACGTAGTCGTTGCCGACGCCCTGCATCTTGGTGAACCGCAGGCTGCCCTGTCGCATGGTGGCCGTCCTTCGTCGCTCGAGACCGCCGAGCGTGCATCTTACTCTGGACCCGCGCGTCTGGATAGGCCGCCGTTCGGAGCGCGGAGCCCGCGCCGCAAGGGCTTGCCGGACTCGCGGATCGGCCTGCCCGGTTCCGCGCGGCCCCAACCCGGCGGCATTTCGCGGAGTCGAGGCCGCCTTTCGCGGCACGAACCGGAACCGCAAACCCGCCCCGGATCGGCGCCGCGGTTCGCGCGCGAGCCCTCAGGGGTCCAGGCCGAGCTTGTGCGTCGTCCTGAAGTGCAGCTTCGCCACCCGCGCAAGTCCCTCCCGGCCGACGATGGCCGCTACCCGCCGGGCCGCCTCGAGGATCCTCGGGTTCGATCCGCCCTTCGGCAGGTCCGTGGCCACGTCGTCGCTCAGCCGCGCCAGGGTGTGCAGGAAAGCGGCGCGCGCCACGATGCTCGCGGCGGCCACCGCCGGATGTCCCTCCGCGCGCGGCTTCTGGATGAGCTCGAGCTCGAGACCGCGCCGCTGCAGGGCCCGCGCTACCAGCGACTCCTCGGCGAAGCGGTCGACCAGCACGCGGCGTAGCTGCGGGAGTTGCCGGCTCAGCTCGGCGATCGCATCGGCATGGGCCTCGGCGAGGATGCGGTTCACGTTGCCGACCTGGCCGTGGAGGCGATTGTACTCCTCGGGCTCGAGCACCACGCAGGCGCAGGGCACGACCTCGCGGATCCGCGCGTCCGCCGCGCGCACCTGGAAATCAGACAGAGTCTTGCCGTCCCGCACGCCGAGCGCGCGCAGCGCCTGCTCCGCCTCCGCATCCATCCCCGCCGCGGCCACCACCAGCGGCCCGAAGTAGTCTCCCTTGCCGGCCTCGTCGCTGCCGATCAGCGGACCGTGCGGAAGCCCGCGGGCCGCGGCGCGCGTCGCCGTCTCGCCCAGCCCCTCGAACCAGCGTTCGCACGCCGCGCGGGCCGCGGCCCCCTGCACGACCACCTTGCCGGAGCGGTACGCATTGACCACCACCCCGGGGCCGCGCGCGGCGAAGTGGCCGTACTGGAGCGCGCGAAAGTCGAAGCCTCCGCTCTCGAGTCGGGACCGGAGCTCCGCGATCTCCGCGGCGTTCAGGACGAAGGTGATGATCTCCATCGGCCCCGGGGGCCCTCCCTTGCCGGATCCGCCCCGGAGGAAGCGTCCGGATGTGCAGCGCTCGACGCGCAAGAGCTCCGCGATACGGTTTGAAGCCCGCCGCGCGCGCGCCGACAACACGCCGGCCGCGGCGCCGCGGGAAGTCTACCGCCCGTTGGGTGCAGCAACAACCGGGCTACACCGCGCGTCGAACGATGACGATATCAGGGGATGTCCGGGAGAGGGAACTCGTCCCGAGAGCCAGGCCGGATCGTCCGCGTCGCGCGCCCCGGCCGGCGGCGACGCTCGCTCCGCAACCGGGACGGCATGGGGATGAGCGCATGAGCGCGCAGAACGCATCCGACAGCTCGTTCGACGTCTACATCGATCCGATCGCAGGCTCGCGCGGACGGCAGCGCCCGCCCGCGCCGGAAGCGGGTGCGCGGCCCGCGCACGCCTCCCACCGCCGGACCCGGCAGCAGCGCGACCGGACCGCCGCGCGCATCAAGCGCAAGGCGGCCGAGTTCCTCGCGCAGGCAGGCGATCTTCGCAAGCTCGTGGCGCGGCTCAGCGCCCCCGAGAACCTCATGTCCGCGACCGTGTTCACCTACTTCGAGTGCCTGATCCCGCGCCTGCACAGCATCGCGCGGATCACCGACCGGGTCCGCCAGGGCATCAAGGCCGGTCGGTTGCCCTCCGGGATCGCCGGCTTCGATTTCCTGCTGCGCGTGGTGAAGAACCTCACCCGCCAGATCGAGTCTGCCCTGGCCGTGGCGTCGCTCGAGGCCCACCGTTGCCGGCGCCGGCCCGCCTTGTTCGATCTTCACCGCCTGGTCGAGGAAGCGTGCCGCGACGGCCAGAGCTACTACCTTGCGGGAGAGGTCGGGCTCACCGTCAACCCGTCGGCGCAGCGGCTGCGCATTCGCGGCAAGCGGGCGCTCTGGCATCTGGTGCTCGTGGATCTGGTTTGCCGGGCGGAGGAGTTTTCGCCGCGCCGGGGGCTGGCCACCCGTGTGACGCCGAGAGAGGACGGCAGCGCGCGACTCGCGATCCTGCCGCGAGGCGCGCTGCTCTCCGCCGATGAGTCCGCGGCGCGCGCGCGGCGCCAGGCCTTTCTCGGCCGGACCTCGCCGGACCTGGATCCGGCCTTCGCGCTCACGCTTGCCATCATCGGGCATCTGGGGGGACGGCTCGCCGTCGGGCAGGTGCATCGCGCCTGCATCCTGCCGCTCTTCACGCTGGATATCCCGGCCTTGCCGTAGCCCGCGGGCGCAGTCCGCCCGCGCCACCTCAGCGCGCGCACTTCGCGCGCGCACCCGCACCCGCACCCGCACGCTTCACCGGGATCGGGGGTCAGACCCCGTTGCGAAGCGCAACGGCGTCAGACCCCAGTTGGCCTCCCTCCTCACCCCCCTACCGGTGCGCCGCCTGCGTCGGCGAATGGATCCTCGACGCCGAGCTCCGCGCTCGCCTCGCGGCTCACCCGGATCATGGCCTCGATCAGCTGCGCGCGGGCGGCCGGCTCGTCCTCCGGGAGCACGAGCGGCGGGCCGAACACGCACACGGCGCGCGAGAACGGCTTCGGCACGCGGAACCGGTCCCACGAGCGCAGCCGCCAGCCGCGTGCGATCTCGATGCCGACTGGCACCACCGGCGTTCCGGCACGGCGCGCCAGCGTGAACACCCCGGGCGCGATGCTGTAGATCGGCCCCCGGGGGCCGTCGAGGGTAAAGGCAAGGTCGTGCCCCTGGCGTCCCGCGCGGGCCATCGCGAGCAGCCCCCGAATTCCTCCCTTGCTGTGCTTGGGCGGCGAGCGCTCCGCGCTGCCGCGTACCGCCCGGAAGCCGACGCGCTCCAGGATGCGGGTGATCATCTCCCCGTCCTCGTGCCGACTCACCAGGACGTGGACGCCGAGGCCGCGGAACAGCCACACCGGGACCAGGAGGCGATTGTGCCAGAGCGCGAAGAGAACGGCCCGGCCGCGCGCATGCTCGGTCTCCACGTGCTCGTTCCAGCCGTGGACACGCGCGCGGCAGCTCCCGACCAGAATGCGCAGCGCTCCTGCGCCGAACGGCCGGACCGCGGCGAGCGCCAGGCGCCGGAGGACCCGCCGGGCAAGCCGGCGGCGGGAGCGGCGCGTCATGGCTCGCGGACCGGCCCGCACCCCACCGGCGGCAGCGCCGCGGGCATGGCCTCCTCCTCCTCCATCCGCTCGAGCAGGAACCGCGCTACCCGCGCGCGGCGGCGCCAGGCAAGCACGACCAGCACCGCGCCGACCACGAGCGGACTGACCGCCTGCAGGAAGTAGAGCAGCCGGCGCTCGCGCTCGCGCTCGTATCGCATCCACGCGCTCTCGAGATCCACCTGCGCCTCGCCGGTCAGCTCGAACACCGCGCGCGGCACCGGCGTGCCGCACGCGGCGGCGTCGACCAGCTCGAGCACGAACCTGCCGCCGCGCGCGGTGGCGAGGTAGTCGACGAAGGCGTAGGACTGCACGTAGGCGAGCGCGGCCTGCTGGGCGTCGTCGGGGAACGAACGCACGAGCGCACCCCACGGGATCAGCGCGCCGAAGCTCAGCCGCGAGACCAGGTCGGACCGCTGCCCGAGATACGCGCTCCCGCCCACCCACTGGCAGACGCCCTCCTCGAGCCACAGTGGAATCGTGCGCTCCGGACCCAGGCGCTCGCCGAGCACGAGATGGGAGAGCTCGTGCCGGAGGATGACCGCCGCAGGCAGCCCGGTCGGCGGCCGCAGGCTCGCCGCGTTGAGGCCGACGTGCGCCTTGCCCTTGAGCGCCACGCCGGCCACCCACGGCCGGAGCGGGACGGAGAGCCGGCGGGAAAGCTCCGCGGCATCACGCGCCACCGTCACCTTCACGAGCGCCGGCGGGCCCGCCCCGAGCGCCGCGCGCACCTCCGCGGCACGCGCCGGAAACGAGCGCACGAGACTCTCCGCGAAGCCGGCGTACCGGGGCGCCGCTTCGACGATCACGCCTGGTCCGGAGAGCTCCTGCCACTCCTCGGCCCGGGCGGCCGCCCCCGCCAGCAGGCCGAGCAGCGCCGACCCGCACAGGCGCACTGCCCGCCTCATGGCTCGGCCCGCCGCGATCCGGACATGCCGTAGAGGAAACAGATCACCGCGAGCAGCAGCGCCGGTGCGAGCAGGATCACGTGCAGCAGCAGGTAGCCGAGAATGAACAGCACGCAGAGTCCGCTCACCACGAGCGCGAGGCGGCGGAGCACGAAGTCACGGCGAAACCAGATCCAGAAGGCGCGAAGAAAGCCGAGCCGCGGCGCATTCCGCCCTTCGGGAAGAACCACGAAGACCCGGCGCCCCGGCGGCCACATCGCGGATCACGATCCCTTCTCGGGCCGGTAGGCGGCCAGGTTGGCCAGCAAGCAGAATGCGCCCGGCACCGCGGCATCGAGCTGGCGGGCGAGTGCGAGTGCCGTATAGATCACGGCGCCCTGGCCGTGCGCCCCGACGAGAAGCGCCATGTCCGTGATCTCCCACGGCGCCGCCAGCGAAACCGCAAGCAGCCCCGCATAACCGGCATCCGCCCGCACCGGGAAGTCGCGGCCCCGCTCGCCGACCCAGCCCGAAAACGTCCTTTCGTCGATCCGATTCGGCGCGCGGACAAGCGGATGCTCGCGCTGGAGAAGCGCCACCCCGCTGGCGGCGTCGGCCACGCGCATCCCGCCCGGCTCCAGCACCACGGGAATCCACGGCGACGGTTCGCTCCATGCACCGGGGCGCTGCCCGAGACAGACCAGCACGCCGCCGCGCTCGGCGAACGCGAGCAGCGGACCGGCGAGCGCCGCGAACTGCGGGACGGCCGTGACCGCGTGCGTCCCCACGAACACCGTGTCCAGCTCCGCCTCCGTCGCGGAGGATCCCAGCGCCGCCACCGCGGTCGCGTCCAGGACGCGCGGTTCGAGGCCGAGCGCGCGCAGGCCCTCCACGAGCGCCGCGTCGTCTCCCGCCACGACGCCGATGCGCCGCCCCGCGGCCACCGCGCACTCGATTACGTCGAGCGGCACGGTGGCGGTGAACTCGGGCCCGGCAAACGTGCCGGGCTCCTTGCCGAAAGCGCGCGCGCGGAACGTGAGGAGGCCGCCCGCCACGGCGCGATCGCCCGCCAGCACGAACCGATGGGACGAGACGGCGCCGGACTGTTCGTTCTCGACCACGACCGACGCCGGCCGCACGGTGAGGCCCGCGGGTGCCTCCGCCTTGAGCTCGAAGCGCACCGGACGGTCGTCGGGCCGGCCGCCGAGAGAATCCAGCGGTCCCTGCGTGACGAACGCGACGTCGACCACCGTCCCGCGCTCCGTCATCGCGGCGCGGGTGCATAGCACGCGCGCCGGCTGCGCACGAAGCTGGACCGCGGGCACGACGTCCGGCGCCGCGACGCCGACCGTGAAGACGAACAGCTGGTCGCGCACGCGGCCGCCGATCTCGCAGCGCAGCGCCGGCGCGAACGACTCCCGCTCGCGCCAGGCGCGCTCCCGCGGCAACGTCGGCTTCGCCTCCTCCAGCACCTTCACCTTGAAGTAGGCGAACACCGGTTGCTCCCGGGAGAGCGCGCGGTTGCGCTGTTCGACGTACGTGCGCGTGAATGCGGGCGACGGTTCCAGCCGCACACCCACATTGTCGATCGTCGCGTTCGACCCGATGGTCACCTTCACATCCAGCGCGAAGCGCTCGTCCGCGGCCACCGGGCGCTCCGCCCCCACCGTGACCGCGACACCGATGCGCAGCCAGTGGCGCAGGGCGTGGCACAGCTCGTTGGTGCGCGTGCGAAAGAAGTGCTGGTAGCCCTTCTCGTCGAACCACTCGGTCGGCGCGAGCTCGCGCGAAGCGAACGGCCGGCGATTGAGCTCGTTGATGGCCGCCAGCGCCTCCGCGAAGAGCGTGAGTCCCGCAGGATCCTCCGGCGCGAGCGCGAGCAGCCGGCGCCCGGCCTCCGAGATCCTCTGCTCGACCGCGAAGGCGCGGCGGAAGTCGTCCTCGCGCTCAAGCTCGAGCTCGGCCTGGTCGTGGCCGACCAGGCCGGCGACAAGGTCGTCCGCCACCGCGTCGTTCGCCGCGGCGGCGGGCACCAGCCGCCGGTAGTGGACAGCCGCAGCGAGCTCGGCCGCGGACCGGCGGCGAAAGCCCCGCGAGCCGTAGCTGGCGCGCGCCTCGTCGCCGAGCTCGGCGTAGGAAACGCCCAGCGCTGGATCGCGTGCTTCCACGGCCACCGCCGCCCCGGCCTCCTCCGGAAGGCAGCCGGCAAATAGCCGTCGCACCTGCCAGGGGTACAGCAGCTCCTGGAGGTGATCGTCGAACCGGCCCGGATCCGCCGCGTCGCGGACCGCGGGGACCAGCGACGCGAGCACCGCACGGTGGCGTCCATCGGCCGCGTTCTCGCTCGCCGGCGGAAAGACGACCACGTGCGGACGGAAGTGGCGCAGCGCGCGGACCAGCCGCTCCCGAAGGCGGTCCTCGCCCCAGGACGCGAGCACGCCCCCGCGGTCCGGCGCCTCGCCCGGATCCGGCAGATGCAGGAACATCACCTCGGCCCCGAGCTTCGCCGCGGCCGCTCTGGCTTCCGCCATGCGCACGACCCGCAACGCGTCGGTCCGCCCGAAGACGGCGCCGTCGTCGCTCGCCTCGCCGCACGTGGTCCACGCGATGGCCGTCCGCACGCCGCGTCCCCGGCGATAGCAGGCCAGGAGCGCCGCGTCCTCGTCACCAGGACGCACGGCCACCTGCAGCAGACGGAGCGATTCCGTCAGATCGAGCAACGCCTGGCGCCGCTCCAGCGAGCTCGGGTCCGGTGCGGCCGGCCGGAGGGTGTCGTCCGGTGCACCCGCAGCCGGTCCGGGCCAGCACAGCACCAGCAGGAGGGCGACGCGAAGGCTGTTCATCGTCCCGTGATTCCGTCCTTTCCGGCGGACCGGCGCTCGCACGACCGGCTCGGCCCGCTCTCCCGGCCGGCCCGCATCGAGTCGCGCGCCGGGAAGTCCCTGACCCCCGGGATTCCCATCGGTCGGCGCTGGAACTATACCCGCCGGGGATCGCCGCTTCCACTCGGAGCCCGCCCGCCGCCGGGCCGACCGGGTCGATTCAGCGCCCGGCGGGACGGCGGACGTGTGCGTCGACGAGTGTCGTCGTCACCGGCGATCCCATGGGGCGCTGCTGCAGGATCCGGATCCAGCCGACTCCGCGCGCGAACCAGAACGTCCGCACCACGGGCGCGTCGATCCCGCCGGCGTGCAGGCGCACCTCGGCCACCGGATGCCACTCGTCGAGCACGAACTCCAGACCGAGGCTGCACAGGTGCGCCCGGTACTGCGGTCGCGCGGGGTTGAAGCACCAGGTGTCGCCGACGCGGGCGCCGAAGCGCAGGATGTCCACCGGATCGCCGTCGCGGAACATCCGCACACCGCCGACGGAGTGCTGCAGCTCCAGCTTGCCTGCGGGAATGCCGGGGTGGATGTTCAGCGTCTGCATGCCCACCTCGAAGCGTCCGTTCGCATCGGGCGCCTTGAGCACGAAGCGATCCCGGAGGCCGCGCCCGGGGAAACCCGGAAGCTCGGACTCGAACTCCCACCACGTCCCCATCGCGAGCGGGAAGAAGGACTCATCCACGGTCCGGGGGAGCGGCACCGCGGGCGGCGCCTCGGCGCAGGCAAGGAGACCGATCGCCAGCCAGGCCAAGCCAAGCCGCCGCACGCCACGCGCGCCGATCCGCACGCGCGGCCGCCCGTCGACGTGCTCGACCTGCGCACCGACCACGGTCACGCCCTTGTTCCCCGCCCGCAGAGGCACTTACCCATGGCTCGCTTCCCACGCCGCGGTTCACTCGACTAGCTCGGTGTCCCAGTAGCGATCGGAGATGAACTTCTCCCAGCTCTGCCGCCGGTAGCCCAGGGTGAGCTCCAGATACGGCGCCCAGTCGGGGCGGGTCGGCGTCCGGATGAGATGCATGCCCGCCTCGGCGAGCGTCCGGTTGCCTTTCTTCACGTTGCACCGCAGGCAAGCGAGCACGCAGTTGGTCCAGGACATCCGCCCGCCGCGCGAGCGCGGCACCACGTGATCGATGCTGAGCTCCTCGCTGGCGCGGCGCGTGCCGCAGTACTGGCAGGTGTAGTTGTCGCGCTTGTAGATATTGCGGCGCGAGAAGGAGACCCGGCGCACCGGGACGCCGTCGTACCCCTTGAGGACAATCACCTCGGGGATCGGGATCTTCAGCGTTACGGTCCGGATACAGTCGGCGCCGCGCCGGCGGGCGAAATCGGCCCACGACTCGAAGTCGTGCATCTCGAACGTGTCGGGGGAGACGACCTTGGCCGCGTTCTGGTAGAGAAGCGCCAGCGCCCGCCGCACGGTCGTAACGTGGATGGCGCGCCAGGATCGATTCAGCACCAGCGTCTTCTGGTCGAGCATCGTGGTCGTCCGTTACCGGGAGCGTGGCGCCACACCGTCAAGCCCGAGGTTCTTCGCGCCGCGCGAAGAAACCCCGCAGGACAGTCCACCGGCATCGGTTGCAGGGCGGCCGGCGAACCGGCCCGCCGTGCGGCTCGAGTTCCGAGGAACGTGGAGCCGGGCAGGACCGCGGTCAGCCGCCCTGCCGGCGGCGCCGCGGCGCAAGCAGACGGCTGACGGCTGATCGCTGTGGGCCGCGGGCAATCCCCGCGCGGTGTCGGCGATGGCTACGCCGATCCATGATAGCGCGCGCCGGGCCCATCGCCTACCCGCCGTTAGGCCCCGCCGGCCGTGACGCGCCCCGCAAGCGCCACACCGAGGTCCCACCGCCCTTGGTCAGCCTGCGTCCGCGGTCCTGCCACCCTCGGTCGGCCTGCATCCGGGCTCCGACTGGAAGCCGCCGGCGAGCGGCCCGCGCAGCCGCACGTTCCTTCGACCCGTTGCGCGGAGCGAGGGGGAAGACGGCGGGTTTTTCCTTTGCCTGTCCGGGTCGGCGGATATAATCCTCGACAGTCCTAGCCGCCGGCGGTCCAGAGCAAACAGGCGGCCCGAGTCGGCTACGGTATTTCGTTTTCAGGCGGCGGTTTATACCGTCACGCGCGCGCTTCGGGCAGTCCTTAGGGCCCGCGCAGGAGTAACTTCCCGGGTTTCGCCGCGAGATTCTTGTTCGGGTTCGTGTGGCGGAAAGCCGGTTCGAATCAGAGATTCCACCGGCTTTCCGC
>JAFGQW010000128.1 GCA_016935485.1 Planctomycetota bacterium
AGGGCCCGCGCAAGAATAGCTTCCCGGGTTTCGCCGCGAAGTTCTTGTTCAGGTTCGTGTTGCGGGAAGCCGGTTCGAATCAGCGATGCCACCGGCTTTCCGCAACGCGGACCTGGGCAAGAAGATCCGCGAAAACCGGTAGTGATTCTTGCGCGGGCCCTAAGGCCGGGCGCGGAGCCCGCCGGCGGGCGGCGACCGGCCGGGCGGGCCACCGGCGTGACGGCGAGCGCTTCGGTCCCGCGGCCGGCGTGCCGCACCACCCCCGGCTGACCCCGACGGGAAGCGGCGCCCCGGCCGGCGCACCGCGGGACCACCGAGGCACCACGCCACGGCGACGGACCGCACTCCTTGCTCTCTGGATCTCGATACGCCAAGAGGTTTCTGAAGCAAGTTTCCCGTACTCGGAGGCGCGCACCTCCGTGCACGGTGCGGGGCAATCCGCCGGTGGATTCGCGAGCGCTGGTTGCAGGGCGGTCGGCGGACCTGCCGGGTGTGCGGCACGGATTCCGGGAAGCGTGCGACCCGATCGACTCTCCGTCGCCCACTGTGCCGGCGGCGTCGCAGCGCAAGCGGACAGCGGACGGCTGATGGCTGTGGGCCGCGGGCAGTGCCCGCGCTACGAAAGGAGGCGCATGTATGGCGGCGGCACGCATCAAGCCACGGACCTTCCGCGCCTACGGTCGCAAGGACCTCGATTCCATCCCGGAACTCCGGCGCCTGTCCGCGGAGGAGTTCACCGGCATCAAGGCCGTCGCGGCCGTGCTCCCGTTTCGGGTCAACAACTACGTCCTCGACGAGCTGATCCGCTGGGACAAGATCCCCGAGGACCCGCTCTTCCAGCTCACCTTCCCGCAGGTCGGCATGCTGGACCCCGCCGACTTCCGGCAAGTCTACGCGCTGGTGAAGAGAGGCGCGTCCGAGAAGACCCTCCAGGCGGCGGCACGGACCATCCAGGCCAAGCTCAACCCGCACCCGGCCGGCCAGATGGAGCTCAACGTGCCGCGCGTGAACGGATCCGCGGTGCCCGGAATGCAGCACAAGTACCGCGAGACCGTCCTCTTCTTCCCCAGCCAGGGCCAGACCTGCCACAGCTACTGCACGTACTGCTTCCGCTGGGCGCAGTTCGTGGGGATCGACGCGCTGAAGTTCGCCAATCGCGAAGCCGAATCGCTGGTCGCCTACCTGCGGCAGCACCACGAGGTGCACAGCGTGCTCTTCACGGGCGGCGATCCGCTGATCATGAAGACGCGCGTGCTGCGCCGCTACGTCGAGCCGCTGCTCGGCCCCGGGCTGGAGCATCTGACCAGCATCCGCATCGGCACCAAGGCGACCGCCTACTGGCCCTACCGTTTCCTCACCGACGCCGACGCCGACGACCTGCTGCGGCTGTTCGAGCAGGTGCGGCGCGCGGGCAAGCATCTGGCGCTGATGGCGCACTACAGCCACCCGCGCGAGCTGGATACCCCCGAGGCCCAGGCTGCCCTCCGCCGCATCCAGACCACCGGCGCGGTGGTGCGCTGCCAGGCGCCGCTCATCCGGCACGTCAACGACAACGCCCACAACTGGGCCGACATGTGGCGGATGCAGGTGCGGCTCGGCGCCATTCCGTACTACATGTTCGTCGAGCGCGACACCGGTCCGAAGCACTACTTCGAGGTGCCGCTGGCCCAAGCCGTCGAGATCTTCCGGACCGCCTACCGGCGGATCTCGGGGCTCAGCCGCACCGTGCGCGGCCCCTCGATGTCGGCCACCCCGGGCAAGGTCGTGGTCGAGGGCACGGCCACGATCGCCGGCGAAGAGGTGTTCGTGCTCAAGTTCATCCAGGCGCGCGACCCCGCCTGGGTCGGCCGGCCCTTCTTCGCGAAGTTCGACCCGACCTCGACCTGGCTTGACGATCTCGTGCCGGCCTTCGGCGAGAGAGCGTTCTTCTTCAGCAAGCCGCTCCGCACGATCAAGAGGAACCGGCACGCCCCGGCCTGGGGCGAGCGGGTCGTCAAGCGGCGCCCGGCGGTGGTCTTCGGCCACGTCGAGTGGGAGTAGAAACCCGCGCGAAGGCTCTTCGTGCGTAGCGATCGTGAAACGCAAGAACCGTTCTGAGCAAGGAGACCGCATGAAACCACGAACCTTACGACCCTACCTCGCCGGGGCGCTGGTCGGCGTGCTGGCCACGGCCTCCGTCCTCGTCTCGACCAAGACGCTCGGCAAGTCCCAGTACCTGGGCGCGACCACGAGCTTCGTCCGGGCGGCGGGCTACATCGAGCAGGCCGTCGCGCCCGACAACGTCGCCTCGAACCCGTATTTCCAGCGGGTCAAGCCGCGACTGGACTGGCAGTTCCTGATGCTCGTGGGCCTCTTCTTCGGCGCGCTGGCGGCGGCGCTGCTGGACGGCAGCTTCAAGCTCGAAGCCGTCCCGCCCATCTGGAAGGACCGGTTCGGCAGCAGGGTGCGCACCCGGGCCGTGGGCGCGTTTCTCGGCGGCATCGTCGCCATGTTCGGCGCCCGGCTCGCCGACGGCTGCCCCAGCGGCCACGGGCTGAGCGGCCTCATGCAGCTCTCGATCAGCGGTTTCCTGTCGATGATGGGCTTCTTCGGCGCCGGCGTCCTCGTCGCCCATCTGGTCTACCGGCGGCACGCGCCCGCGGGGAGGTCGTCATGAGTGAACCGATGCTGGGACTGCTGACGGGGGTGTTCTTCGGCGCGCTGCTGCAGCAGGGGCGCGTGCTCCGCTTCGAGAAGCAGGTCGGCGCCATGCTGCTCCGGGACATGACGATCTTGAAGTTCATGCTCACCGCCATCGTCGTCGGCATGGTCGGCGTGAACCTGCTGGTCAGCCTGGGTGCGGCGGCGATGAGCGTCAAGACCACGATCCTCGGCGCCAACCTGATCGGCGGCGTGCTGTTCGGCCTGGGCTGGGCGTTCATGGGGTTCTGCCCCGGCACCTCGCTCGGCGCGATCGCCGAGGGGCGCTGGCACGCGGTCTGGGCACTGCTGGGCATGATCGTGGGGGCGACGCTCTTCGCGGAGGCCTACCCGGTGCTGCAGGACACCGTGCTCACGTGGGGCAACCTGGGCAAGATCACGCTGCCCCAGGTGCTCGGCGTGACCCCGTGGCTGGTGATCCCCGGGGTCGCCGCGGGCTTCGTGCTTCTCCTCGGGTGGTTCGAGAAGCTCGATCTCTAGCGCGCCTCCGTCGGACCCTCGAGGAGCCATCCCGGACTGGCGTCGCGGATGCCGTCGAACCGCGGCACGTACGGTTTCAGATCGAGAACCGGCGTGCCGTCGTAGGCATCCAGCCCGGTCACGTGGAGCACCGCGCCCTCGCGCCGCACGAGCTTCACCACGGTGAGCCCGATCGGATTGGGGCGGTTACAGGACCGCGTGGCGAAGACGCCGTGCTTCTCGCTCTGCCACGGTGTGCGCACCAGCTCCTGCCAACCTTTCGAGCGATCGAAGGCGTAGACCACGAAGATGTGGGAGAAGGACTCGATGTCCTTGAGCCCCGGCTCGTAGCGCGCGTCCAGCACGATCTCGGACGCGGCGTCCGGCTGCAGCCGCCCCTGCCGGGGCGCGCCGGTCTCGGGCGTGTAGGGTGAGCGGATCGTGCCGATTGCGGTGAAGACCATGGGTTTCTCGGTCCCTTCGCCGGCGCCGGTCGGCGGCGCACACGGTCTGGCACGGGCGCAGGCGGTGAGCAGCAGGCCCGTCGCCGCGGCGAACAGGGCCACGGATGCGCAGCGCCCCGGGGAATGGCTCTTCATGGCACGGCTCCTTCTCGCGGCCTGCCTCGCGGCCTGCGGGGTCGGAGACAGCGGCGGACCGCCCGCCCACCTCCGGGCGGCGGCCTGCCAATCGTAGCACACGGCCGGCACGGCCTGTAGCGAGCGCGCGATTCCCACTGAACCGGCGGCGCCCCGCGACCGTTCATCGACCGCAACGAGACCCGTGCGAACGGAGGTGCGCCGTGCGAGTGCTGCGGAGAACGTCCCGCTGGGGGCCCTTCAAGATGGAGTTCACGCCGATGATCGACGTGGTCTTCCTGCTGCTTGTCTTCTTCCTGTGCACGCTCAAGTTCAAGACGCTCGAGGGCAAGCTCGCCACCTACCTGCCGAAGGACCGGGGCCCGCAGCGCCACTGGGAGCTTCCCGTCCCGAGGGAGGACATCCGCCTGAAACTGAGCGCGCGCGGCGGCCAGTGTGTGTGCGCCGTGATGGGGCGGCCCGTCGGCGCGCTCCCGGAAGACCGCGGGCGGATCTACGAGCACATCCGGCGCCTCCGGCGGGCAATGCCGGAGAGCCCGGCCATCATCGACGCCGATCCGGCGGTTGCGCACGGCCACGTGGTCACCCTCGTGGACGAGTGCATCCGCGCCCGGATCGACGAGATCACGTTCGCGGCGGCGCTCCCCGCCCTGGCGAGGAAAGGGTAGCGGCGCGCCCGCGGGCGCCACTCGCGCGCGCCACGCGAGCGAAGTACTTGGGGTCTGACCCCGGCGAATTGCAGACCGCCGCGTCTGCAATGTCTGGGGTCTGACCCCATTGTCTTGCGGTGTGCTTCGCGTTCAGCTCCACCGCGCCGATCACGCAGGACCCCCGGACGCCCGCCGGAGGTGCTGCACCCTGTGCGCGCTCTTGCCGACGATCACGTCGGTCGCAAGCCCGATGAAGAGGCCGTGCTCGACGATCCCGGTGCGCGCCTTGAGCGCCGCCGCAAGCCCGGCCGGGTCGGCGATCGGCCCGAAGTCCGCGTCGAGGATCAGGTTGCCCTGGTCGCTCACGAAGGGCTTGCCGCTGGCGTCCTGGCGCACGGTGACCTTGGCCCCGAGCGATTCGAGAAACCGCTTCTGATCGCTCCAGCCGAAGGGGATCACCTCGACCGGCACCGCGCGCCGCGTGCCGAGCTTCTCGGAGAGCTTGCTCGGGTCCACGATGATCACCTCGCGCCGGGAAGCCTGCGCGACGATCTTCTCGCGCAGCAGCGCGCCGCCGCCGCCCTTGATCACGTTGAGCTCGGGATCGACCTCGTCCGCCCCGTCGATGGTCACGTCGATCGCCGGGTGTTCCTCGAGCGTCGCGAGCGGGATGTCGAGCGCCCGGGCTTCCGTCTCGGTCTGCTGCGAGCACGGAATGCCGGTGATGTTCTCCAGCCGCCCTGCGAGCATGACCTGGTGCAGGCGGCGGACGGCCAGGCTGGCCGTGCTCCCGTGGCCGAGCCCGACGATCATGCCCGACGCCACGAGGTCGACCGCGGCGGCCGCGGCCTTGAGCTTGAGCGGGGTCGTGTCGTCCATGGGGTTTCGCTCCTCGCGTCGTGCCCGGAGTCGGTGGTCGGCGCCGCACGAAGCGGTCCGGGCCTCGCAGTATAGCGCACCGCGCGCGACCCTGGCAGGCGTTTCCCGCCGGCGCGGGCGCACCGTTATCGCCGTCCACGGTCCCCCCCGCGGAGGCGCCGCCGTGCTACCCGAGCCCCGACCGCCGTGCCATACTTTGACGCACGCCCCCCGGCGGCATTCGGGGGGGGCGCCGCGATGGAAACGCACAACCACGAACCACGACGGGATGGACAGAGCCGCCATGGTGATCACGCTGGATGGCAAGGACGCACTCGTCTGCGGCAGCACCCAGGGAATCGGCCTCGCCGCCGCGCGGATGATCGCGGAACTCGGCGCCGAGGTGACGCTGGCCGCGCGCAGCAAGGAGCGCCTGCTCGCCCAGCGGGCTGGACTGCCCAAGGACGCGGGCCGCACCCACGGCATCCTGGTGGCCG
This sequence comes from Planctomycetota bacterium, assembly GCA_016935485.1. Taxonomy (GTDB): domain Bacteria; phylum Planctomycetota; class JAFGQW01; order JAFGQW01; family JAFGQW01; genus JAFGQW01. The sequence continues at coordinate 5,764 of JAFGQW010000128.1, forward strand.
ACTGGAACGACCCGGCCGACCTCGAAGCCAAGGTGAAGCTCCACATCCGCGAGCGCGGGCCGTTCCACATCCTGGTGAACAACACCGGCGGCCCGCCGCCGGGCGACATCATCGCCGCCCGCCCCGAGGAGCTCCAGCAGGCGATGACCCAGCACCTGATCTGCAATCAGGTGCTGGTGCAGGCGGTCGTGCCCGGCATGCGCGAGCTCGGCTACGGGCGGATCATCAACATCATCTCCACCTCGGTGCGCCAGCCCATCCCGGGCCTGGGCGTGTCGAACACGGCACGCGGCGCCGTGGCGAGCTGGGCCAAGACGCTCTCGCTGGAGCTTGCGCCGTTCGGCATCACCGTGAACAACGTGCTCCCCGGTTACACGGACACCGACCGGCTGCGAAACCTGATCGAGGCGCGCGCGGCAAAGGCCGGGGTCCCGCCGGCGCACATCGAGCGCGAGATGCTCGGGCAGGTCCCCGCGGGCCGGTTCGGACGTCCCGAGGAAATCGCGGCGGTGATCGCGTTTCTCGCCTCGCCGGCCGCGAGCTACGTCAACGGCGTGAGCCTCCCGGTGGACGGCGGCCGCACGTCGGCGATCTGAGAAGGCGCGCCGGCGCTCGCCGCCGGGCGCGGAGCCAACGCATGATCGAATCCTACGGCCTCATCAGCGACCTCGACGACACGCTGCTGGGCGACCACGACGCGCTGGTGGAGTTCGCCCGCTACCACGAGCGGCACCGCGATCGCCTCGCGCTCGCCTATGCGAGCGGCCGCACGACGGAATCGCTCGCCCGCGTGATCCAGTCCACCCCGCTGCCGGCCCCCGACATGATTGTGGCCGCCGTGGGCACCGACATCCGCCGCTATCCCGACCTCGCCACCGTGACCGGCTGGCACGAGCGCGTCTCGCCGCGCTGGAACGCCGACCGCATCCGTGAGGTGCTGGGCGCCGACGACGGCCTCGTCCCGCAGCCGGATTCGGAGCAATCCGCCTACAAGGTGAGCTACTACATCGAGGGCGCGGTGCGCGGGCGACTCCGGGCCCTGTCGGCGCGGCTCGAGGCCGCCGGGCTCGAGGCCGATCTGGTCTACAGCTCCAACCGCGATCTCGACTTCCTGCCACCGGGCGTGAACAAGGGCACTGCCGCCGCCTACGTCGCCGCGCTCTGGGGCCTGCCGCACGACCGCGTCTTCGTGGCCGGTAACTCCGGCAACGACATCGATCTCTTCCGGCACGGCTTCCTCGGCATCGTGGTGGCCAACGCCCACGAGGAGCTCAAGGCGCTGGCCGGGCCGCGGATCCACGTCGCGGCTCAGTCGCATGCCCGGGGCGTGGTCGCCGGCATGGGCTACTGGATCGATCGCCTCGCGCAGGGACCGGTCTGACGGCCGCGCCGCAACCGGTCGTGCGCCCGGGCCGCCGCTACCCGAGCTCCCGCAGCACCGCGCGGACCGGACTCGCGTCGAACCCGACCAGGCGCAGCGGCAGCGCGATCAGCTCGTAGGCGCCGGCCGGCACGTCCGTGAGCACGATGCCCTCGAGGATCGCCAGGTCGCGAGCCAGCGCCCGCCGGTGTGCGGGAAGCGCCTTCGAGGCGGCCGGATCGATACTCGGCGTGTCGATGCCGACCAGGCGGACGCCCTGGTCCGCGAGCCAGTCGATGCACTCCGGCGCAACGGCCGCGAAGTCGTCGTTCCAGCGCGTCGGGTCCGGAAAGGTGCCGGTGGCGAACAGCACGCGCGGCGTCCGGATCTCCGCGTCGATCCGCTCCGGCGCGAGGCAGCCTCCGCGCTCCACCGCCACCCGCACCACCTGGCACGGTCCGAGGCCGACGGCGAGCGCCAGTGCGTCGATCGTGCGTCCGTCCCGCCCGTAGTGGCTCGGCGCATCCAGGTGCGCGCCGAGGTGCACCGTGGCGTGAAGCGTCGAGAGCGTGACGGCATCGCCCTTCTGCAGGTCGAGCCGCACCTCGCGGACCGGTGGAGTGTCGCCCGGAAAGACCTGGAGCGCGCCATCGATCCGCGGCGAGATATCGAACAGCTTCCGGCTCATCGCTCCTCCTGGGCTCTTGCGTGCTCGTGCTCGTGCTCGTCCTCGTCTTCACGTCCTCTTCTCTTCTTCGTGGTCTTCGTGTCTCCTTCGTGCGCTTCGTGGTTGCCTTCTTTCTTATTCTTCTTTTTCCCCGCCGAGCACCTGCACGAAATGCCACACGTCGGCGAATGTGTTGTAGAGCGGCGTGGGCGCGACCCGGATCACGTTCGGCTCGCG
>JAFGQW010000129.1 GCA_016935485.1 Planctomycetota bacterium
ACCTACGAGCCGACGCGGAGGATCGGACAGCAGGAAACCGCGGCGACAATCCAGGGAGTGCTCGGCACGCTCGATCCCGAGGACCGCGAGCTGATCGTGCTGCGCGACGTCCAGGGGCTCGGCTACGAGGAGATCGCGCGCATCGTGGACCGCCCGCTGGGCACGGTGAAATCCACCCTGCACCGGGCGCGGCTGAAATTCGTGGAGCGGTACCGCCAGGCGGAGCGGGGCGCCGGATCGACCGGCGTGCTGCGCAAGGACCAGGGAGCGCTGAAGTGATGGAACGCGAGGAGATCCGCGCGCGCCTCATGGACCTCGCGGACGGCGTGCTGTCCGCCGAGGAGGCGCGGCGTCTCGAGGCCGAGGTCCGGCGCCATCCCGACCTCGCGCACGAGCTGGAGGCGCTGCGCGAGGCGATCCGGCTGGCCGGCCGGCTCCGGGAGACCGCGTTGCCGGAGGGGCTGAGTGCGTCCATCCGCGCGGCGATCGACGCGACGGTTCGTCCGCGGTCCGTGCGCGCGATCCCGCTGTGGCTCGCCGGCAGCGCAGCGGCGGCCGTGCTCGCGCTCGTGGTGGGCTACCTCCTGCTCGTCCGGGCGGACTCGCCGGCGTCCGGAGATCGCACGGTGCTGTCGCGGGCCGACCGGGAGGCCGGGGACAAGGTGCGCGAGAGCGGCGCGATCCGGCCGGCGGAGACCTGGCGGGCGAAGGAGGACGCGCGGGGCGAGCCGGAGCTCGCCGAGGAGCTGGCGGAGAAGGCGACGTCGCTGGATCTCCTCAAGCGCTCCGAGAAGTCCCTCGCCGGTGCGCCGCCGGCCGCTCCAGAGGACGCGGCGGCGCCGCGGCTGGCCGGGAAGGGGTCGGCCCGGCGCGCCGGGCTGGCGGCCCCGGCTCAGGACAAGGTGGGTGCAGGCGAGGAGCCCCCGGCGCCCGAGCGGGAAGCTCGCGATGCGGAGGACGGCCGGAGCCTGGAGCGAAAGGCGGGTGTCGCGCTCGGGAGCCAGCGTCGGGCGGCGCCGGCGGAGGGGCAGGATGCCCCGGCGGGAGCCGCGAAGAAGCGGGTCCCGGAGACGGAGACCCGGGCGCGGAAGCTCTACAGAGGCGGGGCGGGACCGGCGCGCCCGAAGACCCGGTCCGAGCGCCTCGAGGATCCCGCGCCGCCGCCTCCGTCCTCCGTGCTCCACGTGGCGCTCGACGTCGAGGCCCCGAGGCTCGACGCCGCGCGCGAGGCGCTCGTGCGCTTCCTGCAGCAAAACGGCGTGGTCGTGCGGCCGGTGCCTGCGGCGCCACTGCGGCAGGAACGCGCGGACCCGCGTTCCCGGCTGGAGGAAGACGGCGGGGACCGGACCGGCGAGAGGGGCATCCAGATCTTGCTGACGGAGGAGCAGGCTTCGCGCCTCGAGGGGTTGCTGCGACAGTTCGGCTCCGTCACCTCGAGCCTGGCGCCAGCGGCGCGGCCGGCAGAGCATGCGGGCCTGCCGGCACATCCGGCGGCGGCCGGGGCGCCACGCGCTCCCGTCGAGGACGGAAAGCCCGCGCCGCCGCTGGGCGGCGCCGTTCCGGCGGAGTTGCCGCCGCGCGAGCCGGCTCGTGGCGGAGATGCCGCGGGGGAAGCGCGCGAGCGCGAGCGGCAGAAGTCGAGCGCGGAGCTTCGGCGGGAGGAAGCGAAGGACGCGGACGGCGGCACCGGCGGACTCGCGAGGACGCCGGCGCGGGCGCCGAAGCTCCGGACCTGGATCCTCGTGCTTCGCCCGCGCTGATGGCGGTGGGCCGCGGGCCGTTCCCGCGCTACCATGTGGGCTGGGCTCGCCGGCGAGCAGGCGGCGCCTGCGCGCGCAGGGCCGCCCGTGCGGCGGGACCCGGGCCGGTGCGCTGAGGGAGCGGCATGGCGGCTGCCGGACGATCGGCAGGAGGAGGGGGCGAGTCCCCGATCCACGCGGGCTCGCCCGTGGATCGGCTCGCGGGCGTGGGGCCCCGGCGGGCCGCCCGGCTGGCCGCGCTCGGGCTCGATACGGTCGGTGACGTCCTGCTCCACCTTCCGAGCCGCTACCAGGATCGCCGCCGGATCCTGCCGCTCGTGGGCTTGCCGCAACGGGGCACGGGAGTCGTGCGGGCCCGCATCCTGCGCATCGCGCTGGAGCGCCGGGGCCGCGGGCGCTCGCTGCTCCGGGTCGCGCTTCGCGACGCGAGCGGCACGGGCGCGGCGGTGTTCTATAACCAGCCGTATCGGCGCGAAGCGCTGCCCGTGGGCGGGGAGGTCCTGCTGGCGGGCGCCGTGACCCGGCGGCAGGGGGAGCCGTGCCTCCTCAATCCGGACGTGGCGCCGCCGGGCGGGGCGGAAGCGATCGGCGTCGGGCGGCTCCACCCCGTGTATCCGGGGACGGCGGACCTCGCGCCGTCGGTGCTGCGCCGGATCGTGCAGGATGCGGTCCGCGCGCACGGCGATCTGCTCGAGCCCCTCGCGCTGCCGGGGACCGATCCCGCCGGGCAGCCGTGGCTCGACCGCGCCGCCGCGCTGCGCATCTGCCATTTCCCGGATGATCCCGAAGCCCTGCGGCGGGCGCGACTCCGGTTCCGGTTCGAGGAGCTGTTCCAGCTCCAGCTCGCGCTGGCGCGCCGGCGCGCGGGTTTCCGGCGGGCGGCGGCGGACGACGTCGTCCGGGTCGATCCGTCGGCGCTCGGCGCGCTGGTCGCCCGCCTGCCCTTCGAGCTGACGGCCGGACAGTCCACCGCGCTCCGCACGGTCGCGGCGGACCTCGCCGGTGTCGCGCCCATGTATCGGTTGCTCCACGGCGATGTGGGCTGCGGCAAGACCGCGGTCGCTCTGCTGGCGGCGGGACTGGTGGTCCGCTCGGGGTACCAGTGCGCGTTCATGGCGCCCACGGAGCTGCTCGCGGAGCAGGTTCACGCGGCGGCGCGAGCGCTGCTGGTCGGCGCCGGGGTGGACGTGCGGTTGCTCGTGGGGGGGCTCGAGGCGGCCGCGCGGCGGGAGACGCTGCAGGCGGTGCGAGAGGAGGCGGCCCGGCTGGTGGTCGGCACGCACGCCATGATCGGCGCCGGGGTGCGCTTCGGGCGGCTGGGGCTGGTGATCGTGGACGAGGAGCACCGCTTCGGCGTGGAGCAGCGCGAACGGCTGCGCGGCAAGGGCCCGCGGCCGCACGTGCTGGTGATGTCCGCGACGCCGATCCCGCGGACCCTCGCGCTCACCGCCTACGGCGACCTCGATCGGACCGTCATCCCCGATCGGCCGGCCGGCCGGGCGGTGCCGCGCACCGTGATCGTGCCGCCCGGCCGCCGGGAGGGCGCCCTGCGGTTCGTGCGCCAGCGGCTCGAGGCCGGGGGGCGCGGCTTCGTGGTCTGCCCGGCCATCGATGCCGAGGACCGGCCGGAAGGCTCGGCGGTCCGGGCGCGGGAGGCGCTCGTGGCCGGCCCGCTCGCCGGGATCCCTGTGGCTCTGCTGCACGGGCGGCTTGCCCCCGCGGACCGGCGCGCGGTCGTCGACGGGTTGAGGCGCGGCGCGATCCGGCTCCTGGTGGCCACGTCCGTCGTGGAGGTGGGGGTGGACGTGCCCGAGGCGGACGTGATGGTCGTCCAGTCGCCGGGCCGGTTCGGTCTTGCCCAGCTCCATCAGCTCCGGGGGCGGGTAGGGCGAGGGGGCCAGCCGGCGCACTGCCTGCTGCTGCTCGACGGGACCGAGACCCGGGCCGCGCGCTCCCGGCTGGAGGCGCTGTGCCGCGCGACCAGCGGCTTCGTGCTCGCCGAGGTCGACCTCGAGCTGCGGGGGCCCGGCGAACTCCTCGGCGTGCGCCAGCACGGCCTGCCGCGCCTCAAGCTGGCCGATCCACGGCGTGACGTCGCGCTGCTCGCGCGCGCGCGGCGCGAGGCCTTCGCCCGGGTGGACCTCGCCGCGGCACCTGAGGCGACCGCCGCGGCGCTCAGTCCTTGATCTGGCGCTCGATCGCTTCGACGTTGAGTCCCATCAGGAACTCCGCGTTGCTCTTGGTCTTCTTCATCTTGTTGATGAGCAGTTCCATGGCGTCGAGCGGATTCATCTCGTTGAGGACCTTGCGCAGCACCCAGACGCGCTTGAGCTCCTCGGGATCGAGCAGCAGCTCCTCCTTGCGCGTGCCCGACAGGTTCACGTCGATCGCGGGGAAGACGCGCTTGTCGGCCAGCCGCCGGTCGAGGTGGAGCTCCATGTTGCCGGTGCCCTTGAACTCCTCGAAGATGACCTCGTCCATGCGGCTGCCCGTGTCGATGAGCGCGGTGGCGATGATCGTGAGGCTGCCGCCCTCCTCGATGTTGCGGGCGGCGCCGAAGAAGCGTTTGGGCTTCTGCAGCGCGCTGGCGTCGATGCCGCCCGAGAGGATCTTGCCGCTGTGGGGCGCCTCGGTGTTGTAGGCGCGACCGAGCCGCGTGATGGAGTCGAGCAGGATGACGACGTCCTTGCCGTACTCCACCAGGCGCTTGGCCTTCTCGATCACCATCTCGGAGACCTGGGTGTGGCGCGAGGCGGGCTCATCGAAGGTGGAGCTGATCACCTCGCCGCGCACGCTCCGCTCCATGTCCGTCACCTCCTCGGGCCGCTCGTCGATGAGCAGCACGATGAGGTAGACGTCGGGGTCATTGGCGACGATCGAGTTGGCGATCTTCTGCAGCAGGATGGTCTTGCCCGTGCGCGGCTGGGCGACGATCAGTCCCCGCTGGCCCTTGCCGACCGGGGTGAGCAGATCCATCACCCGCATCGAGATCTCGTCGGGAGTGGTCTCGAGCACGTAGCGCTTGTCCGGATAGAGCGGGGTGAGCTCGTCGAAGACCGTCCGGTCGATCAGGTTCTCGGGGTTCTCGTAGTTGATGGCCTCGACCTTGAGCAGCGCGAAGTAGCGCTCGTTCTCCTTGGGCGGGCGGATCTGCCCCGACACGGTGGCGCCGGTGCGGATGCCGAAGCGGCGGATCTGGGAGGGCGAGATGTAGATGTCGTCGGGACAGGGCAGGTAGCTGTATTCGGGCGAGCGCAGGAAGCCGAACCCGTCCGGCAGCACCTCGACGACGCCCTCGCCGTAGAGGAGCCCGTTCTTCTTCACGCGCTGCTTCAAGATCTTGAAGATGAGATCCTGCTTCTTCAGGCCGACGGTGTCCTTGAGCCCTTCGTCGCGCGCGAGATCGTGCAGCTCGGTCATGGTCATCTGCTGCAGCTTCATCAAGTGCAGCTCCTCGCGCTTGGCGGCCTCGTACTTCGCGTTGGCCTCCCCGGGCGAGGATTCCTCGTCGAGGTCGTCCTCCGCAGCCTCCGCGTCCTCCGGGCGCGAGCCGGCGGGCTTCGGCGGGCTCGTCTTCTCGTCGGCCGCGGCCGCCTCCGCGAGGTCGGGCGTCCGGGTCTCCTGCGACTTGTTTCTCACCTTCTGTCGGGCCATCGAGAGCTCCTCCACTCAGGCCGGGGATCCGGGAGGCGGGAGTCGGGCGAAGCCGCGTTCGCTGCGGGCGGGACGGCCGCCGGCGGCGTCAAGCGGGTGTTCGCGGGTCAATCTGGAGATTGCGGCATGCGAATGCGGAAGTGTTCGCGTCCGGGATGCTCTTGACCGGTGCCCTCCCTGAGGTCAAGGGAAATCCTCGCCGCATCGCGCCGCGCCGGGCCGGCCCGGCGGGGTGGCCAGGAGCCGGCGGGCCAGGCGCGCGACCGCGCGGCGCAGCCCGGCCACCGGCGCCTCGCCGTCGAGCGTGTGGTCGGCCCGGCGGCGTTTTGTCCGGACGGAAAGCTGGCAGCCTTCCCGCCGCGCCCAGTCCTCCGGCGCCAGGCCGCGCTCGCCCGCCCGCCGCCGCCGCGTGCGCGCGGAGACCACGACCATCACCAGCGCGTCGCAGAGCGCGTCGAGGCCGGATTCGAGAAGCAGCGGAGCGTCGAGGACCACTCCCGGCGCGCCGGCGGAGCGGGCCGCTGCGACGGCCGCGAGGGCGCGCTCGCGGACCAGGGGGTGGAGGATTGCCTCGAGGTCGGCAAGTTCGGCGCGGCTGGCGAACACCCGGGAGAGTGCAGCGCGGTCGATGCCTCCGGCGGGTCCGAGGACGCCCCGGCCGAACCGGGCGACCACGCGCTCGCGGACCGCCGGTGCCTCGAGAAGCTCGTGGCAGATGCCGTCGGCGTCGGCCACCGCCCAGCCGAGCTCGCCGAAGAGAGCGGCCACGGTGCTCTTCCCGCTGGCCACCCCCCCGAGGAGTCCGATGACGACCGGCCGCGCCGCCGGCAGGCGGTCCTTCGGGCTCGAAAGCCGCGGGGCGGGCGGTTCTGCCACGATCGGACCTCCAGATCCCGAAAGGGGCGCCGGGCCATTTCCGGCCGGTGTTTTTTTCGCTTGACCCCCCTCTGCACCCTCCATAGAATAGCCACCCGCTTAGGGTCAGTGCCACTTCGCCGCGGAGTTTTTCCCGGCCTTCGGCCCCGGGGGAGACGGCGCGGTCGGCGACCCGGTTCGGCTGAGAAGGGAAGAGAAACCGGCGGTTCCGGTCGGTGGGCGGGGCGGGTGCTGACGCCCCGGGCCGCGCCGGATCCGTCCGCCCCGTGTTCATGGTTCGACGGCATCTTCACGTTCGCGCCATCCGTTCCGCACCGACGACGCTCGGGTGACCGGCGCACACCCCTTTTCTGGAGGGCTGCTTTGATGGGTTCCGAACGCGGCATCGCAATGATCTGGTGGGTCATCGTCCTGCTGGTCCTGTTCCTGGTCACGGCCGGTCTGGCTTATGACCGCTATTCCTACGGCGAGGAGCGCGACACGGAGGTCGCCAACCTCAAGGCGGAGCTCAAGAGCACCCAGGAGAAGGTTCAGGCCGAGCTGCAACAGCGTCTGGACCTCAGCAAGGTGGTCGGCTTTGCGAGCGAGGCCGGCGGCATGGTGAGCGAGCCGGGGCGGATCGATCAGGCGATCACGCGCTACAAGGACGTTTTCCAGGAGCCGGGGCAGGACCCGGCGGACAGGTGCCTGGAGAAGATCCTGGAGCGTGCGGTCTCCAAGTACAATAACCTCGCCGGCCGGCTGCGCGCGGCGGAGCAGGAGCGGGATCAGGCCCGCTCCAACGAGGACGCCGCGCGCGACAGCGCCGAGACCGTCAAGCGCGGCAAGGAAGCGCGGATCGCCGAGATCGAGAACGAGAAGCAGCAGGTCGAGGACCGGCTCACCAACACCACCCAGACCAAGGACCAGAGGATCGAGGAGCTGCAGGGCCGGCTCAACCAGGCCCAGGAGCAGCTCGTGGCCCAGGCCGCCGAGCACAAGACGATCGTGACGGATCTCCGGACACAGGTCGATCGGTACCGCAACATGGCCCAGGATGCCTCGGAGCGCAACGAGCGCCTGCGCCGCAACAACGACGCCGACGGGAAGGTCCTGGCCCGAGTGGTCGGCAGCCACCGGGTCTACGTGGACATCGGCGCGCGCGCCGGTCTCACGCCGGGCACCTACTTCGAGGTGTACGAGCTCGGCAAGGGGAACGACGTGATCCCCAAGGGCCGCGTCGTCATCCAGGAGGTGCACGGCGAGTATTCCGTGGCGGCCATCGACCGGGAGTTCGACACGTATAAGCCGGTGGCAGCCCACGATCTGGTGCGCAACCCCCTCTTCGAGACCGGCAAGCGGCCCAAGTTCTTCCTGATGGGCGACATGACCGGCCGGCTGAGCAACCAGCAGACCGAGGCGCTAATCGAGAAATCCGGCGGCGAGGTCGTCCGGAAGGTGACGGCGGACGTCGACTTCATCGTGCTGGGACGCAAGGAGTCCGAGAGCGCGCTGCCGTTCGAGAACCGCGAGGAGTGGGAGCTGGCCAGGATCTACAAGATCGAGATTATCGATCCCGCGTACCTGCTGGACTACCTGACCAACTGAGGCGCCGTTTCGGACGGGACCGGTACGTTCGACGCGACCGGTACGAGGAGATGCACAGCGGCTGGCACGCGCGCGTGTCGGCCGCTGGCCTGTACGGGCCCGGCCGGGTCGGCGCAGCGCGGCGCGCGCCGCCGGGCCGGCCCGCGGCGTGCGCCCAGCGGCCTGACGAGTCGAGGGCAATCCCATGGAGCGCGGACCGTCGCCGATGGACCGGCGGATGAGCTTCGGCGAGCACCTCGAGGAGCTGCGCGGGCGCATCCTGAAGAGCCTGGCCGGCATCGTCCTGCTGTTCGTCGCGGGACTCTTCTTCCAGGAGCGGCTGATCGCGATCCTCGCCAACCCGCACGAGCGGGCCATGCGCCAGCTCGAGGCGGGTCTGGAGGCGGACGACCCGCGGCGGTACGCGGGCCCGCACGGCTGGCGGAGCGCGCTGCGCGACGTGGCGCGCATCTACGATCTGGAGCGAGCGCTGCGTCCCGCTCCCGAGGATCCCGCGGAGCGCGCGGGATTCGTGAGGACGCACGGCGCGATCCGCAAGTTCCTGGAGAGTGAGGAGCTGGGGTCGGCGACGCTGGTGGCGACGCGCTATCCCGAGGCGTTTCTCACCGGCATCAAGGCGGCCCTGGTGCTGGCGCTGCTCCTCGGGGCGCCCTGGACACTCTACCAGCTCTGGCTGTTCGTGGCGGCGGGCCTCTACCCGCACGAGCGCAAGTACGTGCGGCTGCTGCTCCCCTCGTCGCTGCTCCTGTTCTTGACGGGCGCCGTGTTCGGCTACCTCGTGCTGATTCCCTTCGGCCTCTACTTCCTCGGCGGGTGGAGCGCCGTCCACGTCGCGACGATGATCACGCTCGCCGACTACTTCAGCCTGTTCCTCACGCTCACCTTCGCGCTGGGGGTGATCTTCCAGCTTCCGCTCGCCATGATCGCGCTCACGCTGATGGGCGTTGCCACGCCGCGGACGTTCACCGAGAAGCGGCGCTACTTCATTCTGGCGGCCTTCGTCTTCGGGGCGATCCTCACCCCGCCGGACCCCGTCACCCAGCTGTTGATGGCCGGGCCGATGCTGGTGCTCTACGAGCTCGGGGTGGTGGGAGCGCGCCTGGTGGAGCGGGCGACGCGCCGGGCGGCGGCCTGACGGAGCCGACGGATCCGGGACGCACCGCGTGCTGTTGACGCGGGGCGCAAGGCCCGGTAGCCTTCCGGGGGACTTACCCGGTGGTGTAATGGCAACACATCACACTTTGGCTGTGAGGTTCAAGGTTCGAATCCTTGCCGGGTAGCCACCCCTGGCCTGGCTACCTCGCGGTCCGCACGAAGCGCGCGGCGGCGTCGCGCCCTGCTCTTGCTCGCCGGAGCGTCGAGGCCTGGATCCTGCCGCCGCGGTAAAGCCGTGCCCCTCCGCCGGACGATGGGAGGAAGATCCCCGGGCGGAGCAGAGCGCGCGCGGCGCCGCCGCCGGCGGACGACATCGGGCTTGCGGCGTGGGGGTCGACGGATGCTCCAGCGGATCGTGCTGCTCTGGGTCGGCGCCATCCTGGCGCTCCTGCTCGGCCGCGTGCACGGCCAGCCCGCCGACGGCCTCGACCGCGTCGTGCTTCGCAACGGCAGCGTGGTGCGCGGACGCATCGTGAGCGCCACCGAGGACGCCGTGGTCCTTGCCTTTCGCTTCGGCGGGCAGGTCGAGTTCCGGCGGAGCGACGTGCAATCCCTCGATCGGGCGGAGCCTTCCGAGGCGCCGGCGCCGCGGGCTGGGGAGGAGCCGGCGCTGCGGCTGGAGGATCGTTTCCTCATCTACCACGGGGATGAGCTCGTCGGGTTTCGACGCCTGGTCGAGAGGCGCTGCCGGCGACTCGGACAGCCGGGCATGCTCCTCGAGGAAGAGGTGGTCTTTCGCGACCCGCCGTCGCCCGGCGAGGATCCGGGGGAGGCGTGCCGCGTGGTGACCCTCGAGTTCCGCTCGGAGGGCGGCGATCTCCGGACGCTCTACTACCGCGAGGTGGGCATGGGCACGGACTCGATCGTCGACGCCGTGTGGCGGGCGGACCGGCTGGAGTACACCTGGCTGCGCGGCGGCCAGCGCTCCCGGCACGAGGTGTCGCTCGCCGCGGACGTCCGGTTCCCGCTCGGGTTCTGGAAGGAAGCGGCGCGGGTCGCCGTGCCGGCGGCGGGCACGGAGTGGCGCGCCGAGGTCTGGGATCCGCGCGCGCTCGGGAGCGTTCAGGTCGCGGTGCGCCGCTTCGAGGACCTGGCGGTCGCGGTCGGCGCGGTGCGCCGACCGGTGGGCGTCCTGCAGGTGGACGGGCCGCGCGGGCGCCTGTTCCGGTGGCTCTCGCCGGAGGGACGGACGCTCAAGGAACAGCTCAACGGAGTCTCGCTGCAGGCGGTCGTCACGAGCCGACCGGCCTTGCCCGCCCGCGCCGTGGGCGCGCCGCTGCCGGACGGGCCCGAGCGCGCGCTCCTCAACCTCCGGATCGACGTGGACAGCGGCCTCGTTCTCCAGACGCCGCGCTCCGGGTGGACCGACAGCCCGGAGGGCCGGCCCGGCGCGGCGTTCACGCTCGTCAACCGGGAGCTTCGTTCCTGGCTGGCGGTGTACTGGACGCAGACGGGGGCGGTCTGGCCGGAGTCGGCTCTCCCGCCCGGAGCGCGGGTCGAACCGGCGAATTTCGGTGGGTGGCCGGGGGAGGGGTGGCGTGGACCGGCGGTCGGCTGCGCAGGCCGGGAGCTCGTGGTGCGCCGTCTGGAAACACCCGCGGGCTCCGTGGTGGCCGCGCTCGAGATGCCGGTCGATCTGGCTCCGGCGGTGCTGCTGGATTACGCGGCGATCCTGCGCAGCATGCAGGTTCCGGGCCGGGCGCGGTAGCGGCGCGCGCGGAATGACGACTGGGGTCTGACGCCGTTCCCGTTTCACTGCGAACTGCGCCCGCGGGACGTGCTCCGGGAACGGGGTCTGACCCCCTTTCCCGCAGACGCCGTTCCGCTTCGGAACGGGGTCTGACCCCTGCTCCGGA
>JAFGQW010000130.1 GCA_016935485.1 Planctomycetota bacterium
CATCGGCGCGATCTTCCGCCGGGGGGAAGAGGAGATCGCCGCGGGCGACAGCGTCCTGCAGGCGGGCGATCGCGTGGTCGTCTTCGCCTTGCCCGAGGCCGTGCCGGCCGTGGAGAAGCTGTTCGCCTGAGCCCGGAAGGCCCGCGGAGGGCGCCCGGTGCGGCGGCGCGGCCGCCACGCCGATCCGCAAGGCTATGGGCCGCGGGCCGTGCCGGCGCTATCATTCGGCGGCGCCGGGGACCTCGGTTCCGCCCCCGCGGAGCTGCGGCCTCCGGGAGGACTCGAAGTCGAGAGGACGCCGTGTCGAGATGAGCTACCCTGGAACGATCCGCCGCAGCGTGGGGGGAACGCTCGTGCTCCTGGCGCTTGCGAGCCTGGGCTCGACGTTGCCCGAGGAGAGCGTGGAGTTCGGTCGTGCCCCGGCCGCCGGACTGCGGTTCAAGGTGACCGAGACCGTGACGAGCAAGATCGCAGGCGTCCTTGGGATCGGCGACGACGCCGAGGAGCGCGAGTTCACCCAGACCACGACGGTCCGGGAGGCGTTTACCCAGACCATCCTGAGGGTGGAGGGCGACGCGATCGCGGCGCTGGAGCGGGTCTACGAGGATGCGGGTTCCCGGATCACCGCCACGCTTCCGGGTGCGTCTGAACCGCAGACGACGAATCTCGCGAATCCGCTCGCCTGGAAGCACATCCGCGCCGAGTTCTCCGGCGACGAGACGGTGCTCAAGGTGAAGGACGCCGAGCGCTGGCAGGATGCCGACGACTCGATCCGCGACCGGCTGCCGCGCCAGCGGCTCCTCCAGGGCAAGATTCCCTTGCCGCGGGAGACGAAGAAGGTCGGGGAGAGCTGGGAGCTGGACGCCCGGGCGCTCCGGGAGCTGTTCTCGGATACGACGCGGGCCGCCGAGAACCGGGAAACGGCGATCGACGGGCGCGCCCGGTTCACGCTTGCGGAGCTCAAGGACATCGGCGGCGTGCGGTGCGCGGTGATCCCGTTCCAGTTCGAGGCGGCGCTCACGGCTGCCCAGCTGCCGTCGGCGAAGTACACGCTTCAGGGCAAGTTGCTCTACAGCATCCCGCATCGCATCTTCTACGGCCTGTCGGGCACGGGCAACATCGCGGTCACGGGTGAGAGCCAGCAGATGGGCCAGACGCTCCACTGGAAGCTCGCCGGGAAGATCCAGACCGAGTTCACCGTGAGCGTGCCGGACGAGGAGCGCCCGCGCCCGGAGGGCGACGCGGACGACCGGCCGGCGGACCGGTAGGTGCGCCGGCGCCGGGACGGATCTCGCGCGCAGCGCCGGCGGTGACACATCCTGCTGGTGCGTGCGGTCGCGCGGAGCGGAGAGGTCCGGGTGTGTCGGTCGAGAGCCGTGCCGGGCCGCGCGCTGGAGGCCGGCCGCAACGGTTCGAGTCAGCCGGAGGAGAAACCATGACGGCCATGCGCCTGATCCTGCTCGGGGTCGCCGCGCTGCTGGGCGCCGCCGGCGGCGGCCCCGGCGCGCCCGACGAGGTCGACTTCGGCCGCCCCCCGGTCGAAGGTCTGTGGTTCTCGCGCGTGCGCCAGATCGACACCGAGCCGGGCGGCGAGGTGCGAGCCGACGGTCTCGGCACCCAGCGCCAGAGGCAGAAGATGGTCTACACCGAGGACTACAGCGAGAAGATCGACAAGGTCGAGGGCCGCAAGGTCACGGCGCTCAAGCGCCAGTACGTGGCCGCCACCACCCTGTCGGAGATCGAGACCGACCGCATGCTCAACCCCGCGAAGGACCAGCACGAGGAGCTCTACAGCGGCCACGACTTCCTGGTGCAGTGGGGGGCCGACGGCACGATGAGCCTGAGCGTGCTCCACACCGAGGATCCGTCGCGGCCGCCGATCGGCGAGAACCTCACCCTGCGGGAGGCGTCGGAGGCGGTCCGAAGCGCCCTGGAGCACGCCTTCGACTATCCCGGCCCGTTCCTGCCCGCCGATGATCGCCCGCGGCGCGTGGGCGATTCCTGGACGCTGTCGGAGGAAGCACTCAACCGGATCCTTCCGCGGCGTCCCGACCAGCCCCTCCGGGGCACGATGGCGATCACCTTCACCGCGGTGGACCCGGAGTTCGCGGTCAAGGTCTCCACCGTCGAGGAGAGCCCCGAGGGGTTCCTGCTGGCCAGGGCGCCGGTGGACCGCAAGGTGGCCTGTGCCGTGCTGAACGCCCGGGCGTCCCTGCGCAATGAGCCCCAGGAGGGTGAGGCCCTGCCGCTCCGCCTCGAGCTGAGCGGGACGCTCCACTACAGCCTGGAGCACCGGCTGATCCTGCAGTTCGATCTCGCGGGTACGCTCCGGATCGAGGGCACGCTGCGCGACTACACGTTCCGCCACGGCGGGACCTATCGGGACCGGATGTTGCTGCAGCTCCACGAAGCGGCGCGCGTCGAGGCCCCGGTGGATCCGCAGGCGCCCGAGGACGACTGACCGGCGCCGGCCGCCGGACGCTCGTGCCGCGGCGGCGCGGGCCCTCAGCCCGAGCCGAACTCGAGATGCCAGTGCAGCCGGTGGATCTCCAGCTCGCGGCTGGCGACCAGCCGCTCCCGAAGCCGCCGCGCGGAATCCCGGCGGGGCGGCCGCGGCGCGTCGGCGGGGGGGCCGGCGGCGATCGCCGCCCGGTAGAGAGGCTCGAGCGCGCCGGCGTGCTCGTCCATGTCCAGGGGTGCCGCCGGAAGCCGCGCCCGCCAGGCCTCGAGCCGGCGCGGATCGCGAATCGCCTCCTCCAGGCAGGCGGCAAGCGCGGCCGCATCGCCGGGCGGAAACAGCGCGCCCGCCGCGCCCACCCGCTCCGGGAGCGCCCCGATCCTGGACGCGAGCACCGGCAGCCCCAGAGCGAAGGCCTCGTCCAGCACGAAGGAGTGCGACTCGTGGGCCAGCGTGGGGAGCACGGCGAGATCGAAGCGCTCGCCCGGCAGCGCGCTGGGATCGAACGCGCCCGCGAGCGTGACCGGCAGTCCGGCGGCGAGCTGCTCGATCTCCCGGGCGTAGGCGGGAAAGACGGCCTGGCCGTAGAGCGTGAGATGAACCCGTTCGCGCTCGGGGCCGTGGAGTCGCCGCAGGGCCTCGAGCAACACGTGGACCCCCTTGTCCCGATACCAGAAGCCCCAGTGGACCAGGCGGAGCCGGCCCGCCGGATCGGCCGGACGCGGACCGCAGCACCGCAGGCGGTGCAGCATCCCGTGGGGGAGCACCACGTAGCGCTCCGGGCCGAGCCCGTGCAGGGGGGCGAGGAAGTCGCGCTGCGCGGCCGACGGCGCGATCCTGAGACACGCCGCCTGCTGCTCGGCGGCCAGGTCGGCCGCGTATTCCTCGATCGCCTCCGCGAGCTCCTCGCGGTGCTGCCAGGGATCGCTCGGGGCGCAGCCCAGGCAGTGCGCCACCGCCAGCGGTTGCCGGCAGAGCGTGCCGTCGTCAAGCACACGGCTCAAGCGCGGGCAGGTGGAGGACAGGTCGTGTAGGGTCCAGACCACCGGGATGCCCGCGGCCGCGCCCAGCCGTGCGACGCTCCGGCAGAGCCGGATCCAGTGGTGGAGGTGGAGCACGTCGGGACGGGTTCGGCGGAGCAGCGCGGCGATCCGGGCCTCGGCTTCCGGCGAGGCGGCCTGGTCCCAGCGGTCGCCGCACAGGCCGAACCGCCGGAGCGCGTGGACCGGTAGACCCTTCTCGTCGACCGCCACCACCGCCGCGTGGGCGGCGGTCACCTCCTCCGTTCCGGTGAGCACGGAGACTCGCAGCCCGCGGTCGCGCTGCGCCTCGGCGAGACGGCGCACGTAGCACTCCGTGCCGCCCTGGAATTCGGGCGGGAAGCCGTGCACCACGTGGAGGACCTGCATCGTGCCTTGCAGAACCATTCTCCTGTGCGTGTCAGCCGGTGCGCACGATCCCCGCGGGCGCGGTCTCGGCGCCACCTTCCGTTTCCTTGCGGGCTGCCCGCACTTCGGACAAGCTGAGCCCTTCGAGCGCGAGGCTGACGAAACCGACCGCGATCAGAAACGCCATCTGCACCACCCAGAGCACGATGGCGTAGGCCTTCGCCACCGCCTCGTCCACGCCGAAGCACGTGACCAGCACGATGCTGGTCGCCCAGTGAAAGACGCCGAGAAAGCCGGGCGCCTGCGGCAGCGCCACCGCCAGCGCCACCGCCGCGGTCAGCAGGCAGGCTCCCGCGATCCCCGCGGACACCGCGAAGCTCTCGAAAAGGAAGAACGACGAGAGCATGATCCCCGTCCAGACCGGGAACGTCCAGGCGGCGGCCGCCAGTGCGCGGCGGGGCTGGCGGAAGACCGAGAGGCCGACCAGGAATCGCTCCAGCAGGCGGCGCACAAGCCCGGCCAGGCGCGCGGACATCCGGCCCAGGATCCGCTGGACCCACCCGAGGATCGCGCCCGGCCGGAACGTGAGCAGCGCCACGAAGACGAGCATCGCCGCGCAAAAGGCGCCTGCGGCGAGGCCGAGCATCTGGAGTGCCGCCGCGACCGACACGGGTCCGCTCCGGCCGGGCAGCTCGATCGTCGTTCCGGCCGGGAACGGAAAGACGAGCAGCATCACCGCCGTCAGCGCCACGACCAGCACGAGATCGAAGATGCGCTCGACCACGACCGTGGCCATGGTGCCGAAGAACGAGATCCCTTCCTTGCGGGCGAGCAGCGCCGGCTTGACGAACTCGCCGATCCGCCCCGGCACGATGCCGGTCGCCACGAGGCCGATCATCGTCATGTTGTAGAGCCGCCCCCGCCGGATCGGCTTGAGCTCGAGCAGCAGCACGCGCCAGCGGAGCGCGCGGCTCACCATCGATGCCCAGATGCAGACCATCGCCGGAACGAGCCACCCGTAGCGCGCCGCGCAGAGCGCCTGCCACACCTCGGCCCAGTCGGTGCCCCGGACGAAGAAGTACAGGAACACGCCGCTCACGCCGACGGCGAGTCCGAGGTTGAGCGCGCGCTTCACGATCGGTCTCATCGTTCGCTCCGCGGGCTCGCCGGCGGGTCGGGCAGCGCCGCGGACCCGGAGGCGAGGGGTGCCGTCATGATACCGTGGAGACTCCTCGCCGCCGGGCCGCGCACCGCACGCCCCTGGGCAGCGCCCGGTCTCGACCGGCGCCGGACGTCTGGATTGACGCCGGCAAGACCGCCGGCGAAACTGTAGCGCATCGCGCCCGGGCCGTCGCCTCGCCGCACCGGCGGGCCGGACCGGCCGGCGGACTGCCGCCGCGAACCCGAGCGAGCCAGGCCACATTCCATGCATCGAAGCACTGCGCTCGAAGACTACCTGCACGCGCTGGCCCGGGAGTTTCGCGGCGCCATCCGCCGCGACGCCCTGAGCCGGGTCCTCTACAGCACCGACGCGAGCCTCTACCAGGTGCTGCCGCACGCGGTGCTGATTCCCACGACGGTCGAGGACGTCGCGGCCGCCGTCGCGCTGGCCGCGCGCCACCAGATCCCGCTGCTCCCGCGCACCGCGGGAACGAGCCTCGCGGGCCAGGCGGTGAACGAGGCCGTCGTGATCGACTTCTCCCGCCACCTCGACCGCATCCTCGAGGTCCGGCCCGCGGAGCGCTGGGCGCGGGTCGAGCCCGGGGTGGTGCTCGACGACCTCAATCGCGCGCTCGCCCCGCACGCGCTCGAGTTCGGGCCCGATCCGGCGAGCAGCAACCGCGCCGGGCTCGGCGGCATCGTCGCCAACAACGCCGCCGGCAGCCACTCCATCCTCCACGGCATGACGGCGGACCACGTGCTCGAGGTGCGGGTCCTCCTGGCCGACGGGAGCCGGGCGGCGTTCGGGCCGCTGGAGGCCGGCGCGCTCGAGGCGAAGCTCCGGGGCAACGGCCGGGAGGGCGCGATTTACCGCGCGATCCACGAGCTCGTGCGCGACCACCGCGAGACCATCCTGGCCGGGACGCCACGGCACTGGCGTCGCGCCGGCGGCTACAACCTGGACCGCTTCGTGGAGGGGGCGACGTTTCTTCGCCCGCGCGATCCGCGCTTCAACCTGGCCCAGCTCGTGTGCGGATCCGAGGGCACGCTCGCGGTGATCACCGAGGTGAAGGTGGCGCTGGTGCCGCGGGCGGTGCTCACGGCGCTCGCCATCGTCCAGTTCGCCGACCGTACGAGCGCGCTGGCGGCCGTGCCGGCCATCCTGGAGACCGGCCCCGCGGCCGTCGAGTTCATGGACCGCGTCGCCCTCGCGCGCACCCGCGCCGCGCCGGCCTGGGCGCCACGGCTCGCGCGCTTCGTGGACGGCGCGGCGGGCGGGCTGCTGATCACCGAGTTCCGGGGCGAACGCGAGGACGAGCTTGGCGCCCGCATCGAGGAGCTGCGCCGCCGTCTCGTCCGCGCCGCCGCCGGCGCCCGGGTCCAGGTCCGCCCGATCCTCGCCGCCGCGCAGCAGGCCGAGGTGTGGGCCGTGCGTCGGGCGGGGCTGGGGCTGCTGATGGGCCTCAAGGGGGACCGCAAGCCGATCCCCTTCATCGAGGACGCGGCGGTCCCGGTCGAGCACCTGTGCGACTACGTCGCCCGCCTCGAGCGCTTCTGCGAGGAGCTCGGCACTTCGGTGGCCTGCTACGCCCACGCGAGCGCCGGCTGCCTGCACATCCGACCGATCATCGACACCAAGGCGGCCGCGGAAGTGGCCAGGCTGCCGGCGATCACGCGCCATGCGATCGAGCTGCTCCACGGCTACGGCGGTGCGCTCTCGAGCGAGCACGGCGCCGGCCGCGCGCGGAGCCCGTTCCAGGAGGCGTTCTTCGGCCGGCCGCTGGTGGATCTGTTCCGCCGGGTCAAGGGGGCCTTCGATCCCGAAGGCCGGCTCAACCCTGGAAACATCGTCGACCCACCTCCGGCCACCGCGCATCTGCGGTACGGTCCGACCTACCGGACGCGGCCGGTCGAGGCGGCGCTGGACTTCGCCGACGACGGCGGGTTGGTGCGCGCGATCGAGCTGTGCAACGGCGCCGGCGCCTGCCGCAAGCGCGACGCAGGGGTCATGTGCCCGAGCTTCCGGGTGACGCGTGAGGAGGAGCACAGCACCCGGGGGCGGGCCAACGCGCTGCGGGCGGCGCTCTCCGGCCGCTTGCCCGGCGGTCTGTCCGACCCGCAACTCCACGAGGCGATGGCGCTGTGCATCGGCTGCAAGGCGTGCAAGTCCGAGTGCGCCTCGGAAGTGGACATGGCCCGGATCAAGGTGGAGTTCCTCGCCCAGCACTACCGGCGCCACCGCGTGCCCCTCCGGGCGCGGATCTTCGCCGGCGCCGCCGTGCTCGGCCGTGTGGCGGGCGGCTGGCGGGCCCCGCTCGTCAACGCGGTGCTCGCCCGCGCGGCGGTCCGCTGGGTCCTGGACCGGACGCTCGGCATCAGCCGGCACCGGCCGCTGGCGCTCTTCGCGCGCCACCCGTTTCGCCGGCCGGCGAGCCGGAGCCACGTCGCACCGGCGGGTGCGGGGTTGACCGAGGTCGTGCTCTTTCAGGACACGCTTCACCGCGCGCACGAGCCGCAGGTTCTGGCGGCGGCCGTCGAGGTGCTCGAGGCGGCGGGATGCGCGGTCCGCTTCGTGGACCACGGCTGCTGCGGGCGCGCGATGCTCTCGCAGGGGCTCGTCGACGCGGCGCGCCGCGCCGCGCGCCGCGTGGTGGATGCGCTCTGGCCCTTCGTCGCGCGGGGCGTGCCGGTGATCGGGCTCGAGCCGAGCTGCCTGCTCATGCTCCGGGACGACTACCCGCACCTGCTGCCAGGTGACCCGCGCATGACCCGGCTCGCCGAGCACGCGCGGCTGCTCGAGGAGTTCCTCCTGCCGCGGCTCACCGAGGAGCGCGCGCGCGCCGTCTTCGCGCCGGCCCCGGGCCGGGTGCTGGTGCACGGCCACTGCCATCAGAAGGCGCTCGTCGGTACGGAGATGCTCTCACGCCTGCTCGCGCGGGTGCCGGGCCTCGTCGTCGAGGAGGTGGACGCCGGTTGCTGCGGCATGGCCGGCGCGTTCGGCTACGAAGCCGAACACTACGAAATCTCCCTGCGGATGGGAGAGGACCGGCTCTTTCCGGCCGTGCGTGCCGCTGCGCCCGACACCGTGGTGGTGGCGCCGGGCGCGAGCTGCCGGCAGCAGATCCGCCACGGCACCGGCCGGCCGGTGCGGCATCCCGTGGAGGTCCTCCGGGACGCGCTCGCGCGCCACCAGGCGTAAGGGCCCGCGGCACCCGGCAAGTCGCCCCCGCGCGTTGCGGTCTGCCTCCCGATCCGCGCCGGCTCGGTCAGGTCTTCTGGCGCCGGGCGCGGTCCTCCACCGCCCAGCGCAGCTCGGCGATGTGGATGTCCCGCGTCTCCGCCGCGCGAGCGCGGGCCAGACGTTCGGCCGTCACCGCCGGCGCGACCACGCCCGGCGGCGGCCCGGCGGCGATCGCCTCCCGGTAGACGCCGACGACCTGCGCCGCATGCGCCGCCATCGCTGGCGGCGGAGCGGGAATCGCCGCCGCAAGCACCTCGAGCCGCGCTCGATCGGCGAGCACCGCGCGGATCCGCGCCGCCAGCGCCTGCGGATCGCCGGGCGCGAAGGACAGCCCCGCATCGCCGCAGCGCTCGAGCAGTGCGCCGCGCGCCGACACGAGCACCGGCAGCCCGAGACCGAACGCCTCGTCCAGGACGAACGAGTGCGACTCGTGGCAGAGACTGGGGATCACCGCCAGGTCGTAGCGGGCGCCGTCGAGATCCTCCGGCCGGTAGGGGCCGGCGAACGTGACGGGCAGTCCCTCCGCCTTGGCCCGTAGCGTCGCTTCGTAGTCCCGGAAGACGTGCTCGCCGTGCAGGGTCAGGTGCACCTGGCGCCGCTGGGCGCCGGACAGGAAACCCAGCGCATCGAGCAACACGTGCACCCCCTTGTCCGGCCGGAAATGGCCCCAGTGCACGAGCCGGAGCCTCCCCTCGGGATCGGGCCGGCGCGGCCCCGGCGGCCGTACCGACGGGATGGCGCCGAGCGGCACTACCGTGAACCGATCGGCGCTACAACCGTGGAGCCGCGCCAGCAGGTCGGCGTGCGCGCGGCCGGGCACGAGGATGCGGGTGGCCGCGCGCAGCTCGGCGCGCATGCCGGCGC
This sequence comes from Planctomycetota bacterium, assembly GCA_016935485.1. Classification (GTDB taxonomy): domain Bacteria; phylum Planctomycetota; class JAFGQW01; order JAFGQW01; family JAFGQW01; genus JAFGQW01. The sequence continues at coordinate 9,113 of JAFGQW010000130.1, forward strand.
GAAAGCGCGCAATCTCGAGCCGGATCTCCGCGGGATCCTGCCATGGGTAGGCGGGCGCGCACCCGAGGCACAGGCCCGGACTCATCGGCGTCCGGCAGAAATGGCCGGCGGCGTGGACCCGGAAGCCGCGCGGGCAAGTCGAGGCGAGATCGTGCAGCGTGAGCACGACCGCGATGCCCTCGGCGGCCGCGAGGCGCACGAGCGTGCGGCTGAAGCGGAGCCAGTGGTGCACATGGAGCACGTCGGGGCGGAGCCGCGCGAGCAGCGCGCGTAGCAGCGGCTCGGCGTGCGGCGCATCCGACTTCCACCAGAAGTCGATGTCGATGCCGATGCGGTGCAGCCGGTAGAGGACCTGTCCGCGGTGGCGGACCAGATCGATCCAGGGCGCCGCGCCGGCCCGGCCCGAGCCGGCAAGCAGCCGCACGGAATGTCCCGCCGCCGACTGCGCCAGGGCGAGCGCCTCGACGTAGCGTTCGGTGCCGCCCCGGAACTCGGGGAAGAAGCCGTGCACCGCGTGAACCATGCGCATGGGGCCCGTCCGTTCGACTGAATCCGGTGCGCGCCACTGTGCCCGAGGGCGTCTCGCCGGTCAAGTCGACGCGCCGGCGCGAGCGGCGGGGGCGGGACCGACCCCGGGCGGCGCTGCCGGCACAGGCCATTTTGACAGATTCCCGGGAGAGGCCTCGCGAAACGGTGACAATTTGTCTGGCTGAGGGAGTTTCCGCCCCCGGACTTCGAGGTGGGGGAGGCCGTTTCAGCCTCCTGAAGATTCGTGCTTTACGTAGGCGAAGCACTAATTTATCTATTGGCATCGTGGTTGCTCTCCGGCGGCGCTGGACCGGGCAGGCAACCGGGGTTCATTCGACAGGCGGTGCTGACCTGGTGGAGTGCTGATGTCCACATTCGATGACCGGTTCAGTCGGGCCATGGGCAAGGTTGGCGGTCGCTACATCCTGACCGCATTGCTGCAGAAGCGCATCCGCGAGCTGGTGCGCGGCGACAAGCCGCTGGCCCAGGTGGAAGGAGGCGACTTCATCGACGTCGCGCTTGCCGAGGTCATCGAAGGCAAGATCGAGATGGGCGAGGAGATCCACGATCCGGAGGACGTCGAGATCATCGGCGGGCAGACCCGGAGCGCCTCTCTGGATCTGGATCACGACGACGACCGGGATCAGCTCTCGATTTCTTTCTGAGCGGCCGATTGCGGTGATCGGCCGCGGATCGCAGCGGACGGGCGCGCGGAGACCCGTGACCGCGGTGCGCGCCGTTGCGATCGGCTTGCCGCGAGGACCGAGCCGTGGACGCGCGGTTGCCGTGGAACCAGGCCAGGAAAGGTCCTTTTCCGAGTCGTGGATGGAGGAGTGCATAAAATGGGCGCGAAACGCATCGTCTTTGATCAGGACGCCCGCGAGGCCATACGGCGCGGCGTCCGCCAGCTGGCGCGCGCGGTGAAGGTCACGCTGGGGCCGCGCGGCCGCAACGTCATCCTCGAGAAGTCCTTCGGCAGCCCGACCGTCACCAAGGACGGGGTCACGGTCGCCAAGGAGATCAAGCTGAAGGACCCGTTCGAGGACATGGGCGCCCAGCTCGTGAAGGAAGTCGCGGCGAAGACCTCCGACGTCGCCGGCGACGGCACGACCACCGCGACGGTGCTCGCGGAAGCCATCTTCGAGGAGGGGCTGAAGAACGTTGCCGCCGGCGCCAGCCCGGTCGCCATCAAGCGCGGCATCGATCTCGGCGTCGAGTGCATCGTCCAGGAGCTGAAGAGAAACGCCGTGCCGGTCAAGGGCAAGACGGAGATCGCACAGGTCGGCGCCATCGCCTCCAACAACGACGAGGAGATCGGCAGCCAGATCGCTGGCGCCATGGACAAGGTCGGCAAGGACGGCGTGATCACGGTCGAGGAGGGAAAAAGCCTCAAGACCGAGGTCGAGTGGGTCGAGGGCATGCAGTTCGACCGCGGCTACCTCTCGCCGTACTTCGTGACCAACCCGGACTCGATGGAGGCGGTGCTGGAGGAGCCCTTCGTGCTCATCCACGAGAAGAAGGTGAGCAGCATCAAGGACCTCATTCCGGTCCTGGAGAAGATCGCCAAGGCGGGCAAACCCCTGCTGATCATCGCCGAGGACGTCGAGGGCGAGGCGCTTGCAACCCTGGTCGTGAACCGGCTGCGCGGCACCCTCAAGGTCGCGGCCGTCAAGGCGCCGGGCTACGGCGATCGGCGCAAGGAGATGCTCCAGGACATCGCCGTGCTGACCGGCGGGCAGGCTCTCTTCGAGGACCTCGGCATCCAGCTCGAGAACGTCCGCAGCGATCAGCTCGGCCGCGCCAAGAAGGTCGTGATCAGCAAGGAGGAGACCACGATCATCGAAGGCGCGGGCGAGACCGCGGCCATCCAGGCCCGCATCGCCCAGATCCGCAAGCAGATCGAGGACACCACCTCGGACTACGACCGCGAGAAGCTCCAGGAGCGGCTCGCGAAGCTGGCCGGCGGCGTGGCGCAGATCAACGTCGGTGCCGCGACCGAGTCGGAGATGAAGGAGAAGAAAGCCCGCGTGGAGGACGCGCTCAACGCGACCCGCGCCGCGGTGGAGGAGGGGATCCTGGCCGGGGGCGGGGTTGCGCTGCTCCGTGCGGCCGGCGCCCTGGACCAGCTCGAGGGGACCGAGGAGGAGAAGGTCGGCGTGGACATCCTGCGCCGAGCCCTCGAGGCGCCTTGTCGCCAGATCGCCGAGAATGCGGGCGTGGACGGCGCCATCGTGGTGCAGAAGATCCGCGAGTCGAACGACTGGAACTTCGGGCTCAACGCGGCCACGCGCCAGTACTGCAACCTGGTGGACAGCGGCATCATCGATCCCGCCAAGGTGATCCGGTGCGCGCTCCAGAACGCGGCGAGCGTCTCCTCGCTGCTGCTCACGACGGATGCGCTGGTCTCCGAGATCCCCAAGAAGGACAGCGACAAGGCCGGCGCCGGCGCTGGGATGGGCGGCGGCATGGGCGGCGGCTACGACGACATGGATTACTGAGCCCGGGCGCTCCGGGGAGCGCCCGTCCGGTCCGCAAGGCGCAGGAAACGCGGCGCGGGCCGCGTGAGGATGGCTTGCCCGCAGGGACGAGTCCCTGCGGGTGGTTTTTCGCGGGGAAGCGGCTGCCGTGGCCCGCCAGAAGATGCCCTCGTCGCTGCCGAGCGTGGTGGATCGGCGGGGACTGCTCTACGGCAAGGACTCGCACAAGACCGACCACCAGGCCATGGCGCGCCGCTACCTCGAGGCCGGCCGCGCGGCGGACGCGCTGGAGTTTTTCCAGCGGGCCGGCAGCGTCGACGGCATCCGGGAGATCCAGCGCCTGGCGGTGGCGGAGGGCGACGCGTTCCTACTCTCCCAGATCGAGCGGATCACGCAGGAGCGCCTCGATCCCGACGTGTGGCGCGAGGCCGAGCGCAATGCGGCGCGGCACGGCAAGGAGCGGTTCGCGCAGCTTGCGGCCGAGCGCTGCGGCGCCGGGGCGGAGCCCGGGGAGGGCGCGGCCGCCGAGGCGTAGTGCGGCGGGCCGGCTGTCGCGCTGGCTCACCGCTGAACCCCGCCGCCGCCGGCACGCCGTGCCGCTGGAGAATGCCATGCCCGATCGCACGGTGGCCGCCGCGTTCGACCGCACGGACGTCGTCGAATTCCTCGCCGCCCAGTTTCCCGAGCGCTCCATCACCGGGCTGCGACGGCTGGTGGGCAGCGGTCGCGTCACGGTGAACGGGGAGGCGGCGCAGCGCCACCGCACGCTCCGGGCCGGGGACGTCGTGTCCTTCCCGCCGCTCGAGGAGCTGGTGCGCCGGTACCGGCCGACGGCGGCGGCGCCGCGGATTCTGTGCCGCCGGGGGGAGATCCTCGCGATCGACAAGCCGCCGGGACTCGCCGTCCTGCCGGAGCGCGGGGGGCGCGGGGCGGAAGACGCCGTCGTTACTCGCCTGCTCGCCGAGCTGGAACCGGGAGAACGCGTCTATCCGGTGCACCGGCTGGACAAGGACACTTCCGGCGTCCTGCTTGTGGCCACCAGCCGGCGCGCGGCCCGCGAGCTCAGTCGCGCCTTCCAGGACAAGCAGGTACACAAGACCTACCGTGCCATCGTGCGGGGCGTCATGCTCGAGGACGAGGGCACGATCGACATGCCGCTCAGCCGCCCGCGTCGCCAGGCGCAGCAGGTCCGCGTCGACATTCGCTCGGGCAAGCCCGCCATCACGCATTTCCGAGTGCTCAACCGCTACCGCGGATTCACCGAGGTCGCGCTCGTGCCGGAAACCGGCCGGACGCACCAGATCCGGGTTCACCTCCGGGCCACCGGCTACCCGCTCGCCGTGGATCCGATCTACGGCTCGCCGCGCGGGGTGATGCTCTCCGAGATCAAGCGCGGCTACGTGTCGAAGCCGGGGGTTCCCGAGAAACCGATCCTCAGCCGGCTGCCGCTTCACTCCGAAGCGCTCGTCTTCCCGCTGCCGGGCTCGGAGGAGACCCTCGAGGTGCAGGCCGAGCTGCCGAAGGACCTGCGCATCTTCCTCACCAAGCTCCAGCGCTGGGGCCGCCTCCGCAACGCACGCTGACCGGCGTCGGCCCCGGTGCGCGGGGGCCGGCGCGCCG
>JAFGQW010000131.1 GCA_016935485.1 Planctomycetota bacterium
AATCTGGTCGGGGCGGCCGTCTACCTCGCGGTCGGGCGGTTGCCGGGGCCGGCCGTCGGGAGCGACGCCGGTGCGCCCGAGGCGCGGCCCGCCGTGGAGGCCGCCCGCCTCATCGAGCGACTCTACCGGGGGGGCTCGGAGGCGGGGACGTCTCCGGCCTGGGGCGAGAGTCCGCCGGAGCCGCCGGCCGGCGGCGGCCAGGCGCTCGAGCTGTGCGGGCTCCGGAAGCACTTCGGCGCCACAATCGCGCTCGACGGGATCGACCTCGAGGTGCCGGCGGGCTCGATCTTCGGATTCCTCGGCCCGAACGGCGCCGGGAAGACCACGGCGCTCCGCATCCTGACCGGGCTGGCTCGCCCGACAGCGGGATGCGCCCGCATCTTCGACCGGGAGGATCCCGGAGCTCGCCGCTTGATCGGCTATCTCCCCGACGTGCCCGGCTTCTACCCGTGGATGACGGCCGCGGAGTTCCTGGAGCTCTCCGGCCGGCTGCACGGGCTGGGCGGGGCCGAGCTCGAGGAGCGGGTCTCCGCGCTGCTCGACTGGATGGCGCTCGGAGCGGTCCGGGGCCGGATCGGCTCCTTCTCGCGCGGCATGAAGCAGCGGCTCGGCATCGCCCAGGCGCTGGTGCACGCGCCGGCGCTCCTGCTGCTGGACGAGCCCACGAGCGCGCTCGACCCGATCGGCCGGCGCGAGGTGCTGGACGCCGTCGCGTTGCTCCGCGGGCACACGACGGTGTTCTTCTCGAGCCACATCCTCGCCGACGTGGAGCGGGTGTGCGACACCGTGGCGGTGCTCGACCGCGGCCGGATCGTGGCGCGGGCCTCGGTCGCGGAGCTGAGAAGCCGCGGCCGGCCGCGGCGGCTGAGGATCGAGGTGCGAGCGGAGGCGGAGCGGCTTGTGGCCGGGCTGAAGGGCGCCCCGTGGCTCACCGGGATCCGGCGTGAGGGCTCGCGGCTCGAGATCGAGGTGCGCGATCCGGAGCGGGCGGAGCGGGAGATCCCGCGGGCGCTGGCCGCGGCCGGGCTCGGCCTGGTCCGGCTCGAGGCGGTCGAGCCGACGCTCGAGGACGTGTTCCTGGAGCTGGTGGGGGGGAAGCGGTCATGAGCGCGCTGGCCGCGTTTCTCGCCAAGGAGGGGCTCGAGGTTCGCCGCACCTGGCGCATCTGGGTGCTGCCCGGGCTGATCCTCTTCGCGGCGATCGCGAGCCCGGTCGCGGCGCTGCTTCTGCCGCTCTTTCTCGAGCAGATGGCCGGCTCCCAGCCCGGGGTGTTCATAAGGATGCCGGATCCGGTGGCGCTGGATGCCTGCGAGCAGTTCCTGAAGAACCTGAACCAGATCGTGCTCGTGGCGCTGGTGCTCGCGGGGGCGGGCGCGGTGAGCGGGGAGCGGCGGGCCGGGACGGCGGCCCTGGTGCTGACGAAGCCGCTCGGCCGGGGCGGGTTCGTGTTCGCCAAGCTCGCCTCCCAGGCGGGGCTGCTCGCGGCGGCGACGGGGGTCGGCACGGCCGTCTGCGCCTGGATGACGCTCGCCTGCTTCGGCACCGTGCCGGTCGGAGCGCTCCTCGCGGCGGCGGCGCTGTGGCTCGCGCTGGCGCTGTTCCTGACCGCAGTGACGACGCTGCTCTCCGCCGCGCTGGCCAACACCGGGGCGGCGGCCGGGCTGGGTATGGTTGCCTACCTGCTGCTGCTCGTCGCCGGAGTGTGGGCGCCGCTTGCCGCCTGGTCGCCGGCGGGCCTGCCGGCGGCGGCGGGAGCCTGCCTCGACGGGGGCGACGCCCCATGGGCGGGTCCGCTCGTGACCGCGCTCCTCGGCACGGCCGCGGCCGGCGCGGGGGCGGTGCTCGTCTTCCGCCGGGCGGAGCTGTGAGGTCCGGCCGCGGCGCGCGGGAGGCCGGTTCCCACGGCGCGCTCGATCCACTATCATCAGCGGCCTCATGACGCCGACGGAACATACCTGCTGGACGATGATCCATGGCGCGGCGGAGGGGAACGATCAGAACAGCGGAGAGAGCGGGGACGGCTACTCGATTCCGACCTGGTCGAGGGTCTCGAGCGTCTCCGCCGTGGCGAAGCGGTCCAGCCAGCCGTCCAGCTTCTCGAGGTCCGTCGTCGCCTCGATGACGGCGATCGTCTCCTCGGCCACCTCGCCGAACCGGCGGCGAAGCTGCCGGACCAGGATGTTGCGGAGCGTTGCGATTGACGCTTTCTCCTGCAGTTCATCCGCGATCGTCCTGCTCACGTCCAACACCTCCTGACGGTGCGGGTCGGTGGCGACCGACGCCTCGATCTCGTGCCAGAGCCCGGGCTGCTCCTCGGGGTGCCGTACATGATACACCAGCGCGTAAGTCGGAGCTCGAACCGGGCGGTTACAGGGAATCCCGGGAATCCGCGGAGAACAGCGTCTCGACGGCGGAGGCGCGCGATCCACCGGACCGGGGTGTCCGGCAGTCTGTAATTGCAGACTCGCGGCCGCTCGGCGGCGGCGGGCGTGGGCCGGTGGACCACCGGCCGGGGGGTGCTACCCTCAGGTGTAGGTGAGCGTGGTCGCCCAGCAGTTGCTGAGCGCGGTGATGCCGCTCTGGTCGAAGGCGATCGCGCCCCCGAAGATGCGAAGGCCGTAGAGCGCGAAGTCGTTCGGAACGAGAACGGTCGGATTCGACGCGGCCCGGCCGCGCGAGTCGAGCACGCCGCAGAAGCTGTTGAAGACCGGCGCGCCCACGAGGAGCGAGGTCAGCAGCAGGCCGTCGGGGTTCAGGTGCACGGTGCCGAGCGGGCCGAGCGCGATCCCCGGGGTGTGCCCGAAGGAGAGCGCCACCTGGTAGAACTTCCCGGCCTGCGCGGGACCGAAGCCCACGTGCAGGGTCCCGAGCTTGCCGAGCGCCCACTGGTTCAGGGCCCAGATCTGGCGCTCCTGCACGAGGGCGACGTCGGACGGCGCGAAGGTGCCGCTCGACGTGTGCAGGGCCACGAGACCGCCGCCCGGGGTCGCAATCGCGAGGTGCTGCGGCGCGGCTCCGCCCTCGACCAGCACCAGCTCCTCGACCGGTTGCTCGCGCATCTCGAGCCCCTGGAGCTCCGCCCGCGCCGGCACCGCGGGCAGCCGGATCGTCGTGATCCCGCCCTGGCCGTCGATGCGGATGACGCCGCCGGCGGCGTCCGCGACGTAGAGATCGCCGCTCCACGGGCTCCAGTCGATTCCGGTCGGCTCGGCAAGGCCCGTCAGCGTGCGGGAGACCCAGCCGATCGAGTCGATGTAGAGGAGCTTCCAGGTCGTCGCCGCGCTGTCCCGAGCGGCCACCACCCATTCGCCGGTGCTCCCGTTCCAGCCGACACAGCCGAACACGTCGGTGGGGATGGACGTGACCGTGTAGAGCTTCGTGCACGCCTGGTCATCGGACTTCAGCAGCAGCCCCTGGCTGCAGGCCCAGGTCATGCCGCCGTCCTCGTGGAGCAGCCCGCCGCTCAGGCCCGGGGCGACGAGCGTCCGCGGGTTCTGCGCGCCGCTCACGATGTGGTAGGCGTGGAGCAGGTTGTGGTCCCAGACGAGGACCTGCTCGTTGTCGGAGGCCATCGCGATCGAGGCCGGCGTGGTCGCGTTCTGGAGCGGGACGATCGTGGTGACGACGCCGGCGGCATCGAAGCCGACGATTGCGTTGCCGGCGCTCGCGCCGGGGCTCGAGGCCACGTAGCGGGTTCCGGACGGAAGCTGCGCCGCGGCGGCGGCGGCGAGGACCAGTACGGCCACGGCGGCCGGACCGAACGGATGGCGAGTCATCATGCGGGGCATTCCAGGCTCTCCTTGCTCCACTTCAGGTCTCGGGACTTCCATCATAGGCGATTCCGGCCGGAATCGCAGCCCCCCGGGCGGATTCCCCGCGTGCCGCATCGCCCGCCGCCGCGTCCTTGCCGGCCCCCGGCCGGCTTGGCTACCTTTCCCGCATGAAGCCGCTGGTCGTGCTCAACGTGGTCGGACTCACCCCGCGTCTTCTCGCCGGCTACGCGCCCAACCTGAACGGGATGGCTGACCGCGGCTTCCGGGCCACCATCGAGCCGGTCCTCCCGGCCGTGACCTGTCCCGTGCAGGCGACCTACCTCACCGGGCTCCTGCCGCGCGACCACGGCATCGTCGCCAACGGCTGGTACCACCGGGAAACCGCCGAGATCCGGTTCTGGCTGCAGGCGAACTCGCTCGTGACGGGGGAGAAGGTCTGGGAGGCGGGCCGCCGGCGCGATCCCGCGTTCACCTGCGCCCAGCTCTTCTGGTGGTTCAACATGTACTCCACCGCGGACTGGACGGTGACCCCCCGGCCCGCCTATCCGGCCGACGGCCGGAAGATCCCCGACATCTACACGCAGCCCGCCGACCTCCGCTCGGAGCTCCTCGGCGCGCTCGGCCCGTTCCCGCTCTTCAAGTTCTGGGGGCCCGGCGCCGGCCTCGCGTCCTCGCAGTGGATCACGGCGGCCGCGGTGCACCTGTTCGGTTCGCGCCGGCCGGTGCTCACGCTGGTCTACCTGCCGCACCTCGACTACGACCTGCAGCGCTACGGGCCCGGCGGCCCCGACGCCGCCCGCGCGCTCGCCGCGATCGACGACGTGTGCGGACCGCTGGTCGAGACGGCGCGGGCGCTCGGCGCGGAGGTCATGGTGCTCTCGGAGTACGGAATCAGCGCCGCCACCGCCCCGGTGCACGTGAACCGCGTGCTCCGCGAGGAGGGCCTGCTCGCCGTGCATCACAACGCCGTGGGCGAGCTCCTCGACGCCGGCGCCTCCCGCGCCTTCGCGGTCGCCGACCACCAGGCCGCCCACGTCTACGTGCGCGACCCGGGCGACGTCGGCCGCGTCCGGGAGACCCTCGAGCGCGTGGCGGGCGTCGGCGAGGTGCTCGACCGCACCGGCCAGGCGCGCCTCGGCCTCGATCATGCCCGCAGCGGCGAGCTCGTGCTGCTGGCCGCGCCCGGCCGCTGGTTCACCTACTACTACTGGCTCGACGACGACCGTGCGCCGGACTTCGCGCGCACGGTGGA
>JAFGQW010000132.1 GCA_016935485.1 Planctomycetota bacterium
CTCGCGCTGGGCCGGTTCCGCATCCAGCGGCCGCTGGTGGTGTTCGATCCGGAGCGGCGGCCTCCCGTGCGGCCGGTTGCCGGCGGCGCGGCCCCGCCGGCGGCCGCGAGAGCGGGGGACTCCAAGACCTGGGCCGTCGACCTGCCGCTCGTCGTGAGCGACGGCAGGTTCGAGGTCCTTCCCGCCGGCGACCGTCCCGGACTGCGCCTCGAGAAGCTGGGCGGAAACGGCCACTTCCTGGGCAGCGAGAACCGGGTGCGCGGGATGCTGCGCGGCGAGCTGGTCACGGGGGAGCGCCGCGAGCTGCTGCAGCTTTCCGGCGACGTCGTGCTCGGCGATCGCGCCCACCCGCCGTCCGGTCTCGGCATCTGCACGATCGGCGGCATCGACCTGGCCGCGGCTCGTCCGCTTCTCGCGGGGACGGCATTCGAGCTGCTCCAGGCGGGCGTCGTGCGCCTCGATGGCGAGGTGCAGGCGGAGGGTGGACAGCTGTTGATCCGCACGCGGCTGGGAGTGGAGGGGCTCCGGCTGGCGAGCCTCGGTGCGCCGGAGCGGCGGCTGGAGGAGCCCGAGGTGCATCTGGAGGTGGAGGCGGCCTACGAGCCGGGTGCGGAGCGGCTCGTGGTGCGCCGCGGGAGCCTTCGCGCGGGTGCGTCCCTCGAGGTGGATTTCAGCGGGTTCGTGGACGCGCCCGGCCGGGAGACGGCGGAGATGGTGTTCGAGGTGCGCGGCAATCTCGAGCGCCTCCATGCGCTGGCGCCGGCGGCCGAGGCGATCACCGGCCGGCTCGAAGGGCGATTCGGTCTGGAATGGCACGGGCCCGAGGCGGTGCTGCGGGGCCGGGCCGAAGTGCGGGACCTGGTCGTCGTCCTGCCGGCAGAGGCGGCCGGCGCCGACGCCGGGGTCCGGTCGATCCGCGAGGAGCGCCTGGCCGTCGAGCTCGATGCGTCCACGTACCGGGCGGCGGGCGCGGAGCGGTCGACGGCTGGCACCGTGCGCCTCCGGGGCGAGGCCCTCGAGCTCGAAGCACGCCTGGAGTCGGTGGAGCCGCAGGTGCTCGGCGTCGCGGTGCGCCTGGGCGGGGATGCGGCGCGCGTCCTCGCGCAGGCGGGTGTGGCACTGCCGCTGGGCCTGGTGGCGAGCGGGGCGATCGAGGCGGAATGGGACGGGATCCTGCACTGGCCGCCCGCGGGAGCAACCACTGCCGGCGGGCGGATCCGGTGGCATGGACCGGCGGCGCGGTGCGAAGGACTGGAGATCGAGGCGCTCGCGCTCGAGGGCGGCCTCGAGGACGACGGGATGCGCATCGAGTCGCTGCGGGCGGGCGTGAACGGCGGCACGGTGGAGGTGCGCGGGCAGGTCGGGTGGCCCGGGCCGGGCGCACGTTTCGATCTCGAGCTGGAGACCAAGGGCGTCGGCGTCACGCAGCTCCTGGCACCGCTCATCCAGTATGCGATTCCGCTCTACCACCTGCCCGAGGGCGTGGACGGCCGGATCGGCGGGGCGCTGTCGGGGACGGTCGCGATCCGCGGTCCGCTCCCGCCCCGCTCGCCGGCGGACCTGGCGCTTCTCGAGGGGAGCGGCCGGGTGCGGGTCGATCGCGGCTTCGTGGAGGGCTCACCGGTGGTGGGGGAGGTGCTGGCGCAACTGGGGCGGCGCGGCCGCTACGAGTTCGAGGATCTTCAGACGACGTTTCGGCTCTCGGACAGCACCGTGTTCCACGAGTCCTTCCAGGCCCGTGGGCGCGAGCTCGCGTGGGGCTTCAAGGGCACCACCAGGCTGGACACCGCGATCGACTACCGCCTCGACCCCGGTGCGTTGCTCGACCGGCTCGATGGCGGCAAGAAGAACCAGGACCGGCAGAAGGGCTGGGAGCGCGTGCTCCGGGAGGCGTTCGGGCGCGTCGAGGAGCTGCCGATCTCGATCGGCGGCACGCTGGATGCGCCCCGTCTGGTGGTGCGCGTGCCGGGCGCGCCCGAGGGCGGCGAGGATCCGGTCGGGGAGCTGCTCGAGGGCCTGCTCGGAGGCCGCAAGACCCGGTAACCCGCGCGGCCGGGCGCATCCTGCCGGGCCGTGCCGCGAGCGGAGCTGACACGTGCTCGATCCGGTGGTGCGCATCGTGCTGGTAAGCGCGGGCGGCGCGTCGCTGCTGCTCGCCTTCTGGCTCGTGGTGAAGGACTGGAGGAGGACGCGGGGGTCGGGTCGCGCGACGGCGGCGTTCTACGCGGGGGCGGTCCTCGTCGTCGTGGGCCTGCAGCCCATCCGCACCTTCCGGATGGGCTACAGCGAGCCCTACATGCTGCCGCCCCTCGCCGCGGCGCAGGAGCGACTGCTGGAGAAACTCGAGACCGACGGCTGGATCATCGGCGCCGCGCGACCGGAGAGACTCGTCGAGCGCGACCATCCGCTGCAGTCCGAGATCGCCGCGCGCTTCGCGCGCTACGTCGAGAACGACCCGCGCTTGCTGCAGGACGAAGCGCCGCCGTTCGTGTTCGTGGGCCGCAAGATCGCCGGTCTCTCCCGCAACCCCGACACGGCCGCGGTGACGCTGGTGTTCCTCGCGTTCGTGCTGCTGCTTTCGGGGTGCCGGCGAGTGCTCGGGCGGCTGTAGGGGTACCGGGGGGGTGACGGGGTCGGCGCGGTGGAGTTAAACACGAAGGACGCGAAGGGAAGACGAAGAACACGAAGAAGAGGAGAAGAGGAGAAGCCGAGGAGGAGAGAGCGTGCGCGTGCGCGTGACGCGCGCGGAATGCGCGCGCTGCGTGGCGCGGGCGGGGTGCGCCCGCGGGGCGTGCGGGTGCGGGTGACGCGCGCGAAGGGCGCGCGCTGCGTGGCGCGGGCGGACTGCGCCCGCGGGCTAGGGCAGCGAGTCGTAGGGCTTGACATCCACCGCGGAGAACGCCCCGGAGCGCTCGCCGGCGTCCCGGAGATCGGCCGCGGTGCAGACGACCGTGATCAGCACGTTGTGCGGATCCAGGTGGCGAGAGATGGCGGCGTCGACCTCCTCCTTGGTCACGGTCCGGATCTTCTCGAGGTAGACGTCGCGGTCGTAGCCCAGCACGAGCTGCTCCACCGCCAGGCGCAGGCGCTTGTCGGACGTGTTCACGTCGAAGGCCGAGGTGCCGAGCGTGTACTGGCGGGCGAATTCGAGCGCTTCGGGGTCGACCCCGTGGTGGGCGAGCTGCTCGAAGAGCTCGAGCGCCAGCTGGATCGCCGCCAGCGTGTCCTTGACGGCCGGGGAGAACGCCAGGCTGAACGTGTGCGGCTCGCGGGCGAGCTTCAGAGCGGAGCCGGCGGCGTAGGACCAGCCGCGCTTCTCGCGGATCTCGCGGAAGAGGATCGCATTGAAGTTTCCCCCGCCGAACACCGTGTTGGCGAGATCCAGCGCCGGGAAATCGGGATGGTTCACGGTGATCCCGAAGTGGCCGAGCCGGACGTAGGTCTGGGAACGGTCGGGCTTGTCCACGAGCAGCAGGCGGCGGCCCTCGAGGCGCGGCCGGTCGCCGTATTGGAGCGTGGCCGCCTCGCGCGGCCCGATGGCGGCCAGCAGGCGCTGCAGCCGCTCCTGCGCCGGGCCGGCCTCCACGGCGCCGGCCACGCCGACGAGCGCCGAGTTCTCCCCGAGGAACCGGCGGTGGAAGGCGATCGCATCGTCGCGCGTGATCCGGTCGAGCGAGGCCGGCGTGCCGAGCGTCGGCCGCCCGTAGGGATGGGAACCGAAGAGGGCGGCCTCGTGGAACAGCGTCCCCAGGCTGCGGTCGTGGTTGCGCATCTCCACGAGGCGGGCGCGAGTTTCGTCCTTGAGCTTGGCGAGCTCCGCCTCGGGGAAGACCGGTTCCACCAGCGCCTCCTCCAGGAGATCCGCGAGCGGCTCCCAGGTCTCGGCCAGCGCCTCGCCCTCGATCACCACGCGCTCGGGCCCGGCGTGCGTTTCCAGGCTGCCGCCCAGCGCGTCGACGGCTTCCTCGAACCGGTCCTTGTCGCGCCGCGCCGTGCCGCGCGCCAGCATCCGGCTCGCGAGGAAGGCCAGTCCCTCCCGCCCCGGCGGATCCAGGATCGCGCCGGCGTGAAAGAGCACGCTCGCCCGCACGAGCGGAGGGCTCGACTCGGGAACCACGAAGACCCGCCCGCCGCCCGGCGTGGGGATCGGGCGTGGCGCGCCGCGAAAGGCAAAGGGCCGGTGGGCCGTGGCGCCGCCGTCCGCGCCGTCGGTCCCGCTCGCCGGCGCCGCGGCGGTCCGGGTGTGCGGCTGGCCGAAGGCCGAGCTCGCCCGCTCGGCCCGGAGGTGGCGGCCCGCGGCCTCCATGAGGGCCTCGCCGTCGAGGCGGTCGATCGCTTCGAGGACCTCGAGGCCGTGCTCGAAGCCCGGGGTGGCCATCTCGAAGATGCCGAGGAAATCGGCGATCCCGCGGTTCTCCTTGAAGTGCCCGTAGAGCGACGCCTTGAGCTGGTTGCGCGCGGCGGCAAGCTCCGGTGCGGACACGGGGCGGGCAGCCAGATCGGCGAACTCCTCGAAGACGATCGCCTCCGCTTCCCGGGCGGTGCGCCCCGGCCGCATCACCACCGTGATGTCGTAGAGCGAGGGATCCCGGAACATCGGCAGGAGTGCGCTGGTGCGCGCGGCCAGTCCCTGGTCGACGAGCCGGCGGTAGAGCCGGCTCGAGCGCCCGCCGAAGAGCACGCGATCCAGCAGGAGCAGGCACGCGTAGTCCGGATCCGCGGTCGGCGGCACCTTCACGCCGCACATGAGGATCTCGGTTTCGGCGGCCAGCTCGACCTGCTCGGAGCGATAGGCCGTCTGCTCGGGCTCGGGTGCGCAGGCCGGTCGCATCGGCTCCACGCCGGCAATCGCGCCGTAGTGCCGGCTCACGGCGGCGAGCACCTCCTCGACGGCGAGATCGCCCACCACGATCACCGTGGCGTTCGTGGGCGAGTAGAAGTTGCGGTAGAAGCGCCGGCAATCCTCGATGCCGATCCGATCGAGGTCGGCGCGCCAGCCGATGACCGGCCGGCCGTAGGGGTGGCACTCGAAGGCGAGCCGCCAGAGCCGCTCGTTCAAGAGGCCGTACGGGTCGTTCTCGACCCGGAGCCGCCGCTCGTTGATCACCACCTGGCGTTCGGTCTCGAAGGTCGCCTCGGTCAGCGCCAGGTTCTGCATGCGGTCGGCCTCGAGCTCGGCGATCAGCTCGAGGTGGCCGGCCGGCAGGCTCTGCAGGTAGACGGTCTCGTCGTTCCAGGTCCACGCGTTGACGTCGGGCGCGCCGGCGGCCTCGAGCCGCCGCATGAACTCGCCCTCGGGACGGGTGCGCGTGGCCTTGAACATCATGTGCTCGAACAGGTGGGCGACGCCGGTGATGCCGTCTGCATCGTCCCGGGCGCCGACCTGGAACCAGGTCTGGTAGCTGAACACCGGGGCGGACGCCTCGCGCACGAACAGCACCTTGAGCCCGTTCGGGAGCCGATAGCGGCCAACCCCATGGCCGGTGACGAAGGGCGTGTCGCCGAGGTGCTCGACGTCGAAGGACGTTCCCTGGGCCATCGGGCTTCCTTTCCGGGAGCGGCGGTGCGACCCGGCACGGTCGACCGGGAACGTGCGGAGGCCCGCGGCGTCGGGCGCTGCCTCCGAGCTGCCCACAATGGACTCCGTCGGCCGTGTCGACCGGGAACGTATGGCAGCGGACGCGCCGGGCTTCAAACAACGGGCCAGGACCGGCCAGCGAGCTCGCGGGCTACTGGATCGTGAACAGGAACGTGTTGGAGATGCTCGCGATGCCGGAGGGCGCGGTGGCCTTCAGGGTCACGAAGGCGGTGTAGATCCGGATGCCCTTCAGCACGGGCAGGTTCGGGATGCCGAGCCGGGCCGAGGCCTTGCCGGAGGCGTCGAGCACGCCGGCGTAGTTCCGGAAGATCGCCGGCAGCGCGTTCGAGACGCTCAGCACCAGGAGGTCGTCGAGAGAGAGCTCGAGCTTGCGGCTGTCGATCGGGATCGGGCCGTTGCCGAAGGAGCTCCCCATCTGGTAGGGGAGTCCGGCGTTGCCCGCCATGTTCAGCGCGAAATCGAGGTTCGTGCCGGGCGCGCCCGCGCCCGAGCCCGTGAGCGTGAGGTCCGGCGTGTAGTAGATGGTCCCAGTAGCGTCCGGCGTTTTTGACCGTCCCCAGCCGCCTACCACGTAAACGCTATCCCGCCACATAAGACCGACGAACCTCCCCAC
>JAFGQW010000133.1 GCA_016935485.1 Planctomycetota bacterium
CGTGCCGAGGGCCTCGCGGCGCCGGGCATGGAAGCGCTCGGCGAAGGCACGCGGGTCCGGCGCGCCCTCCTTGCGCTCGGCGACGAGCCGGAAGTGCTCGTAGAAGGTGAACTTGTCCACGGCCGGCGACTTGATGGTGAGCACGAATCTCCCGTCGGCGGGGAACGAGAAGGTGTAGATGTGCTCGGCCGGCGTCCGCGTGCTCTCGGTTCCCGGCGCGCTCGGCCGGAGTGCCTCCGCCGGCGCGGCGCCGCGCAGCGCCAGCCGTCCATCGGCGTCGAAGTCCCCGTGGCTCACGAGTGCCTCACCGGGCTGGCCGGTCGACTCCCACCGCATCTCGTAGCACTCGCCGGCCTCGTCCCAGCGGATCTCGGCGAACCCTTCGTCCTCAAACGCGTCGGTCTGCACGTAGTGAATGAGCAGGCGGTCGCGCTCGGGCGAGAAGCACTGCGTGGTCATGCCCCGGATGGACGTCCGGGGCCCCCCGCCCGGCACCGTCGTGCCGGTGAACTCGTGAACGCCGAGCAGCGGCTCCAGCTGGACCAGGTGATCGCGGGTCGTGCCGCAGCCGGTCAGTCCCGCCACCAGGAGAGCGGCCGGGACGAGAACGAGCCATCGCATGGGAGGTTTCCTCCTTCGAGCGGATCGCCCGCTCCGGTCCGGCGGCCCCTCGAGGCGCGCCGCTGGAGCCGAGCCATCCAGGGTCATGGTTCCAAGTCCGCCGTGACGTCTTGCTGCGCGAACGGCACCGCACCGGTGTGCGCGGCCTCGGCCGCCCGCTTCGCCAGCATCCGGTCGGCCTCGTCGAGCGCGAGCACCAGCGCCTCCAGGAACGTGCGCTCGCCGCGCACGTCCTCGTCGAGGACGCGCAGCACGATGCCGTCGAGATGCGCCGCCAGCAGGGCCGGGTCGTGCAGGTTCTTCCAGTGGAACAGTAGCTGGTTCTTCAGCAGGGCGCGGAGCACTTCGTCCGGACTGTAGCGCGCGCCGATCGTGCCGCGGTGGCGGTGATGGACCACGCTCGCGGGCACGTAGCGCACCGTCCAGCCGCGGCGCCACGCCCGGTGGCCGAGGTCGATGTCCTCCCAGTAGAAGGGGTGGTAGTCGGCATCGAAGCCGCCGAGCGCCCGCAGCCGCTCCGTATGGTAGAGGCCGCAGCCGCCCACGGCGAAGAAGACCGGCCGCGGCTCGTCGAAGCTCGGTCCTTTCACTGCGAGTCCCGGCTGGGAGAAGTTGACGAAGCCGTCCGCGAACGCCGCCTCCATGACCGACTCGGTGCGCCCTCCGAACGAGGGCAGCAGAATGCGCGGCACCGCCGCGAACAGCGCTGCTTCCTGCGTGGCCTCCAGCAGCGGGGCCAGGAAGTCGGCCTCCACCCGGATGTCGTTGTTGAGGCTGAGCACCCACGGGTGGCGCACCCGCTCCAGACCGGCGTTCACGGCGGCCGCGAAGCCGTGGTTGGCGTCGAGCGCCACCCGCTCCACCGCGGGAAACCGCGCCCCCAGCATCGCCGCCGTGTCGTCGCTGCTGCCGTTGTCCACGACCACCACCTGGTGATCCCCGGCGACCGCCTCGAGACCCGCGAACAGATCGGGCAGGAACGCGGCCAGCAGTGCCGACCCGTCCAGACTGGGGATGACCACGCTGATGGGACTCATCGCCGGAACGTCCTGAGCTCGGGGATCTTCCGCAGGCGCGCGGCGACGCGCACCACGGCGGAGCCGGCCAGACGGGCGAGCAGGGCCTCGCGTTCGGCCAGCGCCGCTTCGAGCCGCTTGAGATGCGCCTCGAGGTCCAGCGCGCGTCCGGCGAGCGCCTCCGCGTGCGCGGCGACCCGGTCGTGCAGCTCCCGGAGCTTGCCGTACTCCTCGGCCTGCCGCGCGAGGCTCTCCTCGAGGTAGCGCCGGGCGGATTCCAAGCTGTCGCGCGTCTCCTCCAGCCAGGCGACGCGCCGGCGCCGGTCGCGCTCCTGGTCGGCGAGCTGCTGCTCGAGGCGGCGCTTCTGCTCGATCAGGGCCGCGCGCTCGCTGCGCAGCCAGTCGACCTCGCGGGCCTGGAGCGCGTAGTCCTGGCGTGCCTTCGAGGCGCTCCGGGCGAGGGAGCGCAGCACGCGCGCGGGGCCGGGCTCCAGCCCGAGCTCGCCCGCGAGCCGCTCGAGGCCCCGGGCCGCGCGCTCGAGCAGCGCCGTGCGGTCCATCTCGCCCGCCGCAGCCACCTGCGCGCGGAAGCCGGCGAGCAACGGGTCGGGCCGTCCCGCCGGGGTCGGTTTGGGGGCGCGCGCCGCCTCGTAGACGGCGAGCGTATCCCGCACCATCTCCGCGGGCGTGCGCACCCACTCGGGCCGGCCCCGCACGCGGTCGGCCAGCTCGGGCTCGTCGAGCAGCCGGAGGAGCTGGCGGCGCAGGTCCGCGGCGTCGCCCGGCCGGAAGCCGAGTCCCCGCCCGCCGGCGATCGCTTCGGCCAGCCCGCCGAGGTCCGCGGCCACCACGGGAAGCCCCGCGAGAAAGCCCTCGCGCACCGTCAGCCCGAACGCCTCGTACCAGATCGACGGCACCACCAGCACGTCCAGGCTGGCGAGAATCGCGGGCGTCTCGTGCGGCTCGTAGCGGCCGTGGAAGCGGACCTCGATGCCGTCGGGGACGGCGGCGCGGAGGCGGGCGAGGTAGCCGGCGTCCTCGTGGTAGGGGACCGCCTCGCCATGGATGTCGACCGTGATCCGGTCGCCAAGCCCGCGCACCGCCTCGAGCAGCACGTGCACGCCCTTGGACGGGAGCACCGTGCCGAGGTAGCCGATGCGTTGCTGCGCCTTCGGCTCGGCCGGACGGCGCGCGCCGGCGACCGCGGCGAACGGCGTCGGGTCGAGACCGTGGGCCACGACCACCAGCCGGTCGGGGTCCAAACCGCGGGCGACGAAGGCGTCGCGGTAGAAGCGGCTCGGCACGATCAAGCGGTCCACCGCGGCGAGCGCCTGCTGCACGTGGTCGTCCCAGGCGTGGAGCATCTCCAGCTCGGCCTTGCGCACGAGCGCGCTCGGCTCGCCGCCCGGGAACAGGAAGCTCCAGGTGCGGCGGATGCAGCCATGGCAGCGCTCGCGGTCGATCACCTCGCAGTGGCTCGAGTCGGGATGGATGCGCTGGCCCCGCGGGCAGATCATCCAGAAGTCGTGCAGCGTCATCACCGAGGGGATGCCGCGGCGCCGGAGCCCCGCCAGCAGGCCGGTGCTGAGGCAGGTGAGGTGGTGGACGTGGACCAGATCCGGCGCGAACTCGTCCAGGACCCGTGCCATCGCCCGGTCCACCTCGGGCACGGCGTAGAGGAAGAAGAAGTGCTCGGCGCGCCGGAACGTGTTGTTGATCGTGTCGACGCGGATGCCCTCGTGCTCGTAGGAGCGGAGCGCGTACTCCTCGTCGTCGGGGGCCGCGGCGCGGGCGAGGATCCGGATGTCGTGGTCGGTCCGGAGGGCGTCCACCAGCGTCTTGATGTGCAGCGGTGTGCCGCCGACGCTGCCGGGCAGGTATCCGGTGGTGACGAACAGGATCCTGATGGGCTCATCCTTCCGCGCGAGACGGCGCGGCGGTTCTCGGCCCGCCGCGCGGCACCTGCGTGACGGGTCTCTAGGTATCCGGGGACGGGGGAGAAATCAACCCTTCGCCGCGCCGGAGCCGCCGGACCTTGACCGGCCGGCGCGCGGTGGTACGATCCGTGACCGGACCGCCCGAGGGAGCTGTCGCCATGTCCTACCGCTATCCCACGCTCGTCGCCCCCGCACTGCCTGCGCCGCGCACCGCCGCGCTCGTGGCGAGCGGGGACCTGCGCCTCGCTGCCAACCGGACCTGCTGGCCCGCCCAGCGTGCCATGGAGGAGGAGGCCGTGGCCGCGTTCCGGCGCCTGGGCTGGCGGCTCGACCGCGCGCATCCCTTCAAGGAGGAGGAGGGACACGGTTTCCTTGCCTCCCAGCGGGAAGGCATGGAGGTCTTTCGCGCCCTCCATCCGGACACGCCGCTGGTCGTGGCCGAGGCGGTCTGGCAGTACACCCATCACGTGCTGGCCGGCCTGCTGAAGCACCGCGGGCCGATCCTCACGCTTGCCAACTGGTCGGGCACGTGGCCGGGCCTGGTCGGCGTCCTGAACCTGAACGGCTCGCTCACGAAGGCGGGGGTCGCCTACTCGTGCCTGTGGGGCGAGGACTTCGCGGCCCCGGCGTTCGAGGCGCAGCTGGGCGAGTGGCTCGCGACGGGGACGATCCGGCACGATACTTCTCACGTGCGCCCGTACGAGCCCGGCCGCGGCGCGCCCGAGGAGACCCGGCTGGGGCGCGCGCTCGCCGAGGAGCTCCGTCGCGACCGCGCCATCCTGGGTGTGTTCGACGAGGGTTGCATGGGCATGTTCAACGCGATCCTGCCCGACCACCTGCTCCACCCGACGGGCGTCTTCAAGGAGCGGCTGAGCCAGTCGGCGCTCTACGCCGAGATGCAGGCCACCGCGGACGTCGAGGCCGACGCCGCGCGCCGCTGGCTCGAGGAGCGCGGCCTGACCTTCGTCACCGGCACGGACGAGGCGACCGAGCTCACCGACGCGCAGATCCGCGGGCAGCTCAAGATGTACATCGCCGCGCTGCGCCTCGCCGACGACTTCGGCTGCGACGCCATCGGCATCCAGTACCAGCAGGGGCTCAAGGATCTCGCGCCGGCCTCGGACCTCGCCGAGGGGCTGCTCAACAACGCCGACCGTCCGCCGGTGCGCTCCCGCGACGGCAAGCGCGTGCTCTTCGAAGGCCGGCCGCTGCCGCACTTCAACGAGGTGGACGAGTGCGCTGGGCTCGACGCCCTGCTGACCAGCCGGGTGTGGACGGCCATGGGCCAGCCGCCGGAGACCACGCTTCACGATCTGCGGTGGGGCGACCGCGATGCGTCCGGCACGACCTCGGAGTACGTCTGGGTGTGGCTCATCAGCGGCGCGGTGCCGCCGGCCCACCTCGAGAGCGGGTATCGCGGCGCCTCGAGCGAGCGGCAGCCGCCGATGTACTTCCGTCTGGGCGGCGGGACGCTGAAGGGCGTCAGCCGGCCCGGCGAGCTGGTGTGGTCCAGGATCTTCGTCGCGGCCGGGCGGCTGCACATGGATCTCGGCCGATGCCGGGCCGTCGCGCTGCCGCGCGCCGAAACGGAGCGGCGCTGGCGGGAGACCACGCCGCAGTGGCCCATCCTGCACGCGGTGACCTACGGGGTGAGCCGCGATCAGATGATGGCGCGCCACCAGGCCAACCACTTGAGCGTCGTCTACGCGACGGACCCGCAAGCGGCCGACCGCGCGGCGGCGGCCAAGGCGGCGCTGGCCGACGCGCTCGGAATCGCGGTCCATCTGGCGGGAACCGATCGCGACGGCCTGCCGCTCGGCGAGGCCTTCGCGCGGCTCCCCTGAGAGCGACGGCGTCGCGTGGGCACTTTCTACTGGATCGCGCGCTTCGGACTGGTCGCGCTCTGGCTGGGAGTGGCGTGCGCGGCGTGGCGTCGGGCGCGGGGAACGAGCCGCGGGCAGTGGCGGATCGTCGCCGGCCTGGCCGTGCTCTTCGCCGCGGCGCGCGCGACGCGCTGGAACTGGGAGCTCCTGGCGGTGGCCCGCGAGCTGCTGCGGCGCGCCGGCGTCTACGACCAGCGCATCTGGTTGAAAGGCGTGCTGCTGCTGGGGCTCGCGGCGGTGTTGCTCACGATTGGGGTCTGGCTGGTGCGTGCCGTCCGCGCGGAGGGCACGGCCTTTGGCATCGCCATGGTCGCGGGAGCAGCGATGAGCGCGGTGATTGCCGCGGGGACCTTCTCCCTGGATGACCTCTTGCCCGGCGTGCTGTGCCGGCAGCCCGGGCGCTACCTTCTGGAGTATGGCCTCGGCGGAGCGTGCCTGGTTGCGACGCACCTGCGGGCGCGATCGCGGCCCTCATGACCCGGCAGGCCGGCTGACGCATGTTCACGTCGACATCACTCGAGACGCTCGAGCTCTGGGCGATCTTCGGGGTATGGCTCGTGCCCGGGCTGCTCGCGGCGGTTCTTTGGCGCCGCTCTCGGCCGGGCAGTCGGGCCGCCTGGCTCCTCGTGGCGGCCGGCTGCCTGGTCTTCAGTGCCGACAAGCTGCTCGATCTGCAGGTGCAGTTCTACCGGGTCGCCCACCGCCTGCTGCGGACTGCGGTCGAATGCGGGCTGGGCGACGGCGCGCGGTTGCCGCTGCGCATCGTGGTGCTCGGTTCCGGGCTGGCGGTCGTGCTGGTCGTCTTCCGGGTATTCGTGCGGCAGGACCGGCAGATCGACTGGCCGAAGGGGCTGGCGGTCGGCGGAGTCGTGTGGATTGTCGTCTACGTAGGGGCGCGTCTGGTGCCCGCCGTAGCAAACCTCATCACGCCCGAGGCGCACAGGATTGCGGAGGGCACGGGCTTGCTGCTGGCCTGGTCCGGAACGGTAATCGGCTGGCTCCGGGGCAAGCGACTGCGGTAAGAACAGCGCTTCACACGTGCGCTGCAGCGGGCGCGACAGCACAGCGAGGACATGCTTGCCCGGGCGCACCGCCCGCGCAAGCATGCACCCTCGCCGCCGGCCTTGCCCTAGTTCACCTTGTCCTTGAGGTTCTTGAGCGCGGTGGCCCGGACCGCGTTCCGCGCCGGCTTGGCCTTGAACATCATCTGCTCCTTGGTGAACGGGTTGACGCCCATGCGCGCCTTGACGGCGGGCTTGCGCACGACGCGGAGCTTGATGAGGCCGGGCACCGTGAACGCGCCGGGACCCTTCTTCGAGAGGTCGTTCTGGATGAGGCCGGCCATGCCCTCGAAGACCTGGGCGACCTGCTTGCGGCTCAGCTCGCTGTGTTCCGCCAGGATCCCGAAGATCTGGCCCTTCGTGCGCGGCCGGGTCGCCGGCGGCACCTTGAACTTCTTCGCCGCCGCCTTCTTCGCTTCCATCTTCTTCGCCATCTCTGCGTTCCTTTCCTCTGACACGGAGCCGGGGGGAATCGCGGTGGATGTTCGGGGACACGTGCTCCGAACCGCCCAAAAAGCTGAATTCATCGGGAAAACTACCTACTTCGCCGGCCGTGCGCAACTCGTTTTTTCCGGATCCGGCAAGTTTGCCCCGATTTTTTCCGGGGTTTTTGGGCGGCACGCCCCGCCCGGAGCCGCCGTGATCGCGGCCGGCGCCGGCCCGAGAGGCGGGCCGCCGACGCTCCGACACGAACCGACCGCCCCGGACCGGAGCGCTACGGCGCCACGTGCGGCAACCGCTCGATGCGGGGATCGGTGAAGACGTCGGTCTCGTCGCGGCTGGTGCTCGAGAACTCCGACACGACCGCCCCCTCCTCGGCCGCCTGGAACCAGTGCAGGGTGTCCGGCGGAACCGTGTGCTGGTCGCCCGGCTCGAGCTCGATCTCGTTGAAGACCGTGTAGTAGGCCTCGCTCCCCTCGGGCACCCGGGCCTTGGGCCGGGCGGTCGGGACGCCCTCGACGTAGAGCCGGACCTTCCCCCACCGGCACCGGAACGTCTCCATCTTTCCCGGCCCGCCGACCACCGGCGGGTGGCGGTGCTCGGGACAGGTCTGGCCGGGCAGGAGCACCAGCTCCTTGGCGCAGTAGCGGTCGGTGTTCACGTAGGTGACGATCGCGACCCCGGTGCGCTCCAGCTCGCCGAGACCGAGGTCCGCGACCTCGATCTGCGCCCGCTCCTCGGGCGTGAGGATGATGCCCGCGCGGGCGAGCAGTTCGGCGGCGCGCCGCCGGGCGTCCTCCTGCTGGGCTCGCGTGATCATGCGGCGCTGTCTCCGGAAGGGAACTTCTCTGCCGGGCGCTCGACCCACCGCGGGCCCTTAGACCGCACGGTCGGCCGGTCCGCGCCAGGACCCGGTGGCGGGATCGCGGCGCCAGCCCGCGGGAAGCGCCGCCACGGGGCGCCTCGACCAGCCCGATTCTACCCGCTGCCGCAGCGCCGGCCAGGGAAGAAGACCGCTCACCGCGTCCGCGCGCTCGGCGCTCGCCGCTCCGGCCGCGGCGGCCAGCGTGGTCGCCGTCTCGAGCGACTCGCCGCGCAGGAGGGCCGCGAGAAAGCCGGCCACGGCGCAGTCGCCCGAGCCGGTCGTGCCGCACACCGCCACCTCGAAGGCCGGCACGAGCCGCTCGCGCCCGGCCCAGTCGGCGGGGATCGCCGGCGCCGCGCGGCCCGCTTCGCGGAGACGCGTCCGGTCGGCGGTCGTGCGCACGTAGATGCCGCGCGCGCCGAGCTTCACCCCGACCACGGCGGCCCCCCAGCCGAGGCAGCGGCCGGCAAGCGCCGCGAGCGCCGCGACGTCCGGCGGCCCGCCGTCCTCGGCGCCGCCTGCGCTGCCCGCGCCGAGGAGCATGAACCGGAGCTCGCCCCAGCTCGGCAGGAAGATGTCCACGTGCGGCAACACGCGCTCGAGGAGCGCCGGCCAGTCGACGCGTCCGGCGGGCGCAGCCGGATCGACCGCGCACATGTCGAGGGACGTCGTGAGGCCGTGCGCCCGGGCCCGGCGGAAGAGCGCCTCCAGCCGAGCGCCGCCGCCGGCCGTCATGCGCTCCATCACCGGCGGATAGCCGAAGTGCAGGAGATCGGCCCCGGCGAGGCGCTCGTCGCGGACGTCCGCGTCGGTGAACGTGTCATTGGTGCCCGGATGGTGGAGGAAGCGGGGATCTTCGCCGGGCCTCTCGAGCACGATGCTGTAGGAGGTGGCGGCCGCGTCCGAGGTGACCATGTCTTCGGCCAGCGCGGGATCGGTCCGGCGGAGCCGATCGAGCACCATCTCGCCGAAGCGATCCCGCCCGAGCTTTCCGACCAGCGTGACCGGCACGCCGAGGCGGTGGAGAGCCAGTCCCGTGTTGGCCACCGCGCCGCCGGTCGAGAAGGTGGCCGGGCCCACCAGGAGGAGGGAGCGGCTGCCGAGGAGCGGGGCTCCCGGGTCAGGCGGCGCGTCCAGGGCCGGGCGGATGTCGAGGCAGAGGTGTCCAGCCACGACGGCCTTCATGGGGCGCCGTCCCTTCTCGCGTCTGCCGGGGGGCTGCCTTGCCGGCGGGATCCGCAGCGGGCGGGATCTCGCCCGGCGTCGCGCCGGGTGGGCTAGCGCCGCCGGAAAGTCCCGTCCGCGCGCGCCGCCACGATACTCTCTGGCCGGTGGCGGGGCAACCGAGCCCGCGGGGCGGGGAGCGCGGCCTCGTGGGCGCGGCATTCGCGGCCGGAGCTGCTAAGATGTTCCGACCTCCGCCGCCGGCGCGCCGGTGCGTCCGCGGCGCGGGTCGTTACCGGAGAGGACGAAGGCGAATGGCAACGGGAACGGATGGGCGCGGTCGGCGTTTGGTGGGGCTGGCCGCAGCGCTCGCCCTGGTCGCGCTGGTCGGCGGCCGGGCCGGCGCCGACGAGGGGATGTGGACGCTCGCGCAGGTGCGCGGGCTCGGACTCGAGAAGAAGGGGCTGGCGATCGCGGCGCGGGAGGTCTACGACCCCGACCGAAGCTGCCTCGTGCGGGCCAGCGTGAACCTGAGCGGGGCGTCCGGCGCGCTGGTTTCGGCGCGCGGGCTGGTGCTCACCAATCACCACGTCGCGCTGCGCGGGATCCATCAGATCAGCACGACCGAGCGGAACTACCTGCGCGACGGGTTCCACGCCCGCACGCCGGCGGAGGAGCGACCGCTCCGGGGCTACACGGCGATGGTGACGCTCCGCTGCGAGGACGTGACCGCGCAGGTTCTCGCGGGCCTCGAACCGGAGGCGACCGGCGCGGAGCGCGAGCGGCACGTGAGCGCGCGCATCGAGGCGCTGGAGGACGAGGCGCGCCGCAAGTCCAGGGACAGCCACGAGCGCTTCCGCGTGCGGGAGGCGTTCGACGGGGCGGCCTACTACCTCTACGCGACCCGGACCTACCGCGACGTGCGTCTCGTGTTCGCGCCGCCGGCGGCCATCGGCGAGTTCGGCGGGGACCCCGACAACTGGATGTGGCCGCGGCACTGTGGCGACTTCACGTTCCTCCGGGTCTACGCCGGGCCGGACGGCCAGCCTGCGGGCCATGCGGACACGAACGTCCCCCTCGCGCCGGAGCGCTGGCTGAAGCTGTCCCCGGCGGGAGTCAAGGAGGGCGACTTCACGTTCGTGCTCGGCTACCCGGCGCGGACGCACCGGCACGTCACCTCGCATTTCGTGCGCTACCATCGCGACGTGCTGATGCCCGCCCAGTTGAAGCGGCTCGAGGAGCTGGCCGACCGCCTGGACGCGCCGGGCCGCACGGACGAGAAGGCGGCGCTCCGCAATGCCGCGAGCCTCAAGGGGGTGCTGAACACGCTGAAGAACACTGCCGGCAAGGCGGAGTGGCTCCGCAAGAAGCCGCTCGTCGCGCTCCTGGAGGCCGAGGAGGAGGAGCTCCAGAAGCGGCTCGGAGCGAGCGCCTTGCTGTGGCGGCGGTACGGAGGGGCGCTCGAAGAGGTCGGGGCGCGCTACGTCGGACTGGAGCACGGCGAGAAGGTCCGCGAGCGGATCGACCGCGCGCTGGCGAGCCCGGTCCTGAGGGCCGCGCGCGTGCTCGCCGAGCTCGGCGTGGAGAAAGCCAAGCCGGATGAGCAGCGGCGGCGCGAGTATCGCGACAGCCGGCGCGAGCGACTCGAGACGCGCACGCTGGAGGCGCTCCGCAGCCACGACCCCGCCGCGGATCGGGAGCCGTTTGTGGCGGCGATCGCGGCGTTCGGCGACCTGCCCGATTCCCTGCTTCCGGAGGTCCTCGGGCCGGTCGTCGCGGGCAAGAGCGGCGAGGAGCGCGCGCCGGCGCTTGCGGCGTTCGCCGAGGAGGCGTGGCAGGCGAGCGCCCTCCAGGACGCCGAGGCGGTCCGGCGCTTCTTCGCGCTGGAGGCGAGGGAGCTCCAGGCGCTGGAGGATCCGCTCGTGCGGCTCGCGGCCGGTCTTGCCGGCGCGCGGGCGGGGCTCGATCCGGCGCGCGGCCAGGCCGGCCGCACGAAGGACGCGCGGCGGCGGCTCTTCGAGGCGCGGCGCGCCGTGGATCTGGGCGTCACCTACCCGGACGCGGACGGCACGCTGCGGCTGACCTTCGGCCGCGTGCGCGGCTACCGCCCGCGCGACGCCGTCTACTACGGCTGCATGACCTCGCTCGGCGGGGTGGTCGAGAAGGAGACGGGCCGGGAGCCGTTCGCTTCGCCGCCGCGCCTGCTCGAGCTCCACTGCGCGCGTGATTTCGGGCGCTGGGCGGACTCCGAGCTCGGGGG
This sequence comes from Planctomycetota bacterium, assembly GCA_016935485.1. Taxonomy (GTDB): domain Bacteria; phylum Planctomycetota; class JAFGQW01; order JAFGQW01; family JAFGQW01; genus JAFGQW01. Next base: position 11,249 of record JAFGQW010000133.1, read on the forward strand.
GGACGTGCCGGTAGCTTTCGTGCACGACACCGACATCACCGGCGGGAATTCGGGTTCCCCGGTCCTCAATGCGCACGGCGAGATGGTCGGGATCGCCTTCGACGGCAACTGGGAGTCGATCACCAGCGACTACTGCTTCGAGCCGGAGCTCACCCGGACCCTTTCGGTGGACATTCGCTACGTGCTGTTCGTGACCGAGAAGTTCGCGGGCGCCGGGCATCTCCTCGAGGAGATGGGCCTGAAGGGACGCCGGCTGTAGCCGGTGCGCGGGGTCGGGGCGCGAGCGCGGGAAGAGGGAGAAGAGAGGTTCCTGGCACGGGGTCAGACCCCGTGCCGCGCGGAAGGACCCACGGGAACGGGGTCAGACCCCGTGCCCGCTCAGTCGCACCGGTGCCCGCAGGCCTCGCGCCCCGCGCGGATCAGGCCGGCGATCGATTCGTGCACGCATCCGGCCCCTTCGATCCGGCCGCGCCGGACCACGCCGCCGCGGCTATTGAGGACCACGGCCGCGCGCACGTCCCCGTCCAGGCCGTAGCGCCGCACGTGCTCGCGCTGGCGCTCGGGGTGCAACACGAGCCAGATCGCGCCCTCCAGGGCCCCGCACCGGGCATGGAAATCGACGAAACAGCAGCAGCAGAAGCACGGCGCGACGGTCGGCCCGTCCTCGCGCGTGATGAGGACAGGGACGCCCTCCGCGGCGGCCAGCGCCAGCGCCCGGTCCGGATCGGTGTGGGTCGGATAGCCCGGCACGTGCGCCGGACGATGCTTGCACTGGCAGCACGGCTCGAGATTCACCTGCTTCAGGACTTCGGGGCAGGCCGAGAACAGGTTGAGCGAGAAACGGCCGCTCTCGCGGCGCACCACGGCCGAGCGCTTCGCGCGGCACCGCACCTCGACCTCTCCGGAGTCGACCAGCAGCTGGTCGTCGGGCCGGTCCATGAACTGCATGCTGAAGACCGCGTCGCGGGTCTTGACCGCGACGCCGCCGGCCAGCACGGTGAGCGTGGTGTGCGACCCGACCGCCTTGCACCGCAGTCGCCCGGACCGGAGCTCGAGCACCGCCGCCGTCGTGGCGAGCTCAACGCAGGTGAGCTCGGTGCCGGGGCACGCCTTGATGAGAAAGCGCTCCCCGAGCTGGATCTCGCCGCCCTCGACGGCCGCCAGCACGTCGCCCAGCTGGATGTGCAGCGCGTGGTCGACCGGGCGAATGGGGCACCCCTGGCGCGTGATCTGGATTCCGCCGAAGACGGCGGCATGGACCGACCGGATCGCGGCGCCCGGCACGAAGAAGACCCAGCCGAGCGCGAGCAGGAACACGACGACCGCTGCGGCCGCGAGGCGGCGGGGGCGCAGCAGCACCCGCGTGTGCCGGTGCCGCGCGCGCCCGGCGCGGGTCACGACGGCCTCGATCTGCGCCGCGCTGAGCCCGGCGGAGATCGCGCCGGGTGCGGCGTCCTTCAGCGCCGCGTGCACGCGGCGGATCTCCTCGAGGCGCGCCTTCGTCTCGGGGTCCAGCGCGCCCCGCGCCGGCTCCGCTTCGCCCGCGAGCACGAGGTCCAGCAAGGCGCAGTCGTCCAGCCGTTGCGGAGGCTTCGCGCCCGGTTCGAGCGTCGTCATGCAGATCTCCCGAGGGTCCCACGCAGCCGCTCGAGCGCGCGGTTCATGCGCGCCCGGGCCGTCGCTTCCGGAATGCCCAGCGTCTCGGCGATGGCGTCCCAGGTCATGTCCTCATAGATGCGCAGATGCACGATCTCGCGCTCGCCGACCGGCAGCCGTTCCATCGCCGCGCGCGCGCGCTCGCTTTCCTCCTGGCGCTCCAGCCGACGGTCCGGCCCTTCGCGCGGCTCCGGCGGCTCCGGCACCTCGGCGATATCCACCGGGATTACCCGTGCGCTCTTCTCGCGCCTGAGGTGATCCAGGGCCGCATTGCGCGCGATCGTGAGCAGCCAGACCCTCAGGTTGGTGCCGTCCCTGAAACGGTTCATGCTCCGGAACGCCTTGAAGAAGGCTTCCTGAGCCAGGGACTCGGCCGTCTGCCCATCTCCCACGATCGAGCGCAGCAGACCCAGAACACGGCCGCCGTGCCACTGCATCAGCGCGCGCAAGCTCTCGGCTTCTCCGCGGCGGCAGCCGGCCACCAGCGCCGCCTCGTTCGCTCCGGTCGGGTCCGCTCCGGCGCGCTCGATACCGGGACAAACGCCCGAATGGGGCTGTCCCGCAACGGAGTTTTCCGTTTTCACCGCTGAGTCCGGTTCCTCGTCTTCTCCGCTCCGGCCGGGCCGGCGGAGGCTCCTCGGGGCAAGGCCAAACGAACCGCGGAAGGATACTCCATCGCCGGGGCCGTGAAACCGGATTGTTGCCGCCCCCGCCCGGGCGGCCGTCTTCATTGAAGATCCGGGACCAGGCGCACCTCCTTCACCGTGCCGCGGGCAAACGCCTGCTCTTCCCCGGTGTCGTCGCGGCGGATGATGATGGCCTGTCCGGTGAACTCCTTGAGCGTCCCGGCGAAGTTCCTCCGGCCGTCGACCTTGTGCTTCAAGGTGATGCGGACCGTCTGGCCCGAGAACCGCGCGAAGTCCTTGTCCCGCACCAGCAGGCGGTTCAGCCCGGGCGACATGACCTCCACGTGGAAGCTCGCCGCACCGAGCTCGCTCGCCGCGAGGGCCTCGCCGATGGCCCGGCTGAGCGCCGCACAGTCCTCGATCGTCACGCCGCCGGGCTCGCGATCGATGATGCACCGCACCCGGCGACTCGGCTCCACCTGGACCAGGACGAGCTCGAGGCCGAGCTCCGCCGCGGCGGACTCGACGAGCTCGGTCGCGAGCTCCTGGATTCCCATGCGGTCTCCTCCCTCCGGGCGTGCGGGCCGGTCGGTCACTTCTCCGTCGGGGCGGCGAGCAGCGCGGCCAGACCGGCCTCGCCGAGCGCCTCTCGCACCGTGCGGTCCTCGAGCGCGGTCTCCCGCAGGGCCGGATGGTCCCGGAGCGCCACGCGCAGGTGCTCGGCGCCCGCGGCCACGCGGCCGGCGCCGAGCAAGGCCACCGCCAGATCATAGCGCGCCGCTGCCGCCGCACGCCCGTGGCGGCGGGGACCGAGCGCGCGGAGACAGGCCTCCGCCTGCTCGAAACCCGCGCCGATCCGCGCGATCGCCTGGATGGCCGCGACGAGCGTCGGCCCGTCGTGCGGGGCGATCGCGACCGCGTCCGCCACGGCTGTCACGGCGGGGGCCTCGTCGCCGCGCAACAACGCGCCGGCGATTCCCGCCAGCGCACGCAGGCGCGCCACCGGATCGTCGGTGATCGCGGCCTGAGCGTCTTCTCGCTCCAGGTGCCCCTCGACCACGGCCAGGCGGTGCAGCCGTTCCAGCGCACGCGCGGCCCGCGCGAAGTCGCCGCTCTCGAGCGTCCAGTCGGCCTCGAACTTGAGGCAACGCGCATCGTGCCGCGATCCGGCCGGCGGCGTCGCGAGCACGCGCGCGCCGAGATCCAGGGCGAGCGCGCTCCACGCGGCCTGGCGCGTCGGGTGCGTGAGCAGGCCGATCAGATCCATGTAGAACGACTCCGGCAGGCCCAGTCCCGGTCCGGCCTCGCAGCGCGCGCGGAGCGCCGCCGTCAGCGCCGCCCGCACGCGGCTCGGGTCCTGGCCGAGGAGGGCGGCCCGGGCCGCCACGTGGAGGGGGTCCTTCCGGGCCCAGCCCGGCGTCGCGGCCTGTGCGGCGCCGCCTTCGAGCAGGAAGTCGACCAGAAACCCGATCACCGCGGGCGAGGCGACGTGCCCCAGCTCGCCGAGGAACTCGGCGAACCGGTCCCGCGCGGTCAGATCGTGGTGGCGGCTGTTCTCGAGCACGCGGAGGTAGTGCAGCAAGCGCTCCTCGAAGTCCTTCGGATCCAGCAGCGCCAGCGCCTCGAGCGCCCCGAGGCGCAGCTCCGGGAGCGTCTCCTCCCGCAGCCGCTTGAGCAGGCCTTCCGCGACGTCGCGCCCGCCGATCGCCGCCAGCACCCGCAGCCCGCGGGCGCGGTTGTCCGGCTCGATGAGCCCGTTGGAGACCATGGCCTCGACGGCGCCGCGCGTGGACGGGTCCCGAAGCTGCTCCAGCGCCACCAGCGCCAGGCGCCGCGTGCGCTCCGGGCCCGTCGTCAGCACCTTCAGCATGCGATCGCGATCCGCGGCAAGCGCCAGCGCGAAGAGCGCGCGCTCCGCCGCTGCCTTGAGCCGTTCCGTCTCCCCGGCGCCGCCGGCGCCTTCCCGGCGGTCCGGGCGGTCGAGGATCGCGCGCAGTGGCGGCGCGGCGCTCGGGTGGCGGTGCGCGCCGAGCTTGTTTACCGCCTGGATGCGGACCTCGATGCTCTCGGCCGCATCGAGCGCGATCCGCGTCACGAGGTCGAGCGTGCCCTCGCGATCGAGGTTGGCGAGCAGCATGATCACGCGGATGCGGCCTCCCGGGTCGCGCTCGAGCGCGAGCTGCTCCCGGAGCCAGGCGACGAGCCGGTCGCGGCTGGCCTGCGGCCAGGTCACGGAGGTCAGCGCGTTCAAGGCGGCGATCCGCAGCATGGCGCGGTCGCTGTACGCCCCCCGGGCCAGCGCCATCAGGAACTCGAAGGCGGCGTCGCCGCCGCGGCGCGCGAGCTGGGCGAGGAAGTCGCGGCCGAAGTGGTCGGAGGGGTGGTTCGCGAGCCGCCGCCCGAGCTCGGGATAGGGGCTCTCGGGGCCCGCGCAGCAGACCCAGCTCAGCGCGGCGAGCCGCCGCACGGGCATGGCCGGATCCTCGAGGGCGGCGCGGACCAGCTCCTCCCAGCCGGGAAACGGCAGGGTCGCCGAGAGCGTGGCGAACAGGCTGGTGCGAAGCTGGGCGCCCGTGTCGACAGCCTCCTGCTGGATGCGGCGGCGCGCGGCGGTGCGCTCGCGCTCGTAGGCGGCCGTGAGCGGTGCGTGCGGCGCGTGTTTTCCCAGCCGCCCCAGGGCGCGCGCCAGCGCCCGGCACATCGGGGCGGGCAGTTCTCCGGACGGGATGCGGTGCGCCAGTGCGTCGAGCGCGCGGCGCGCCGGCGGATCGGCGGCGCCGAGGCAGTCGACGATCCAGTCCATGATTTCGTCGAGTGCACCGTCGCCGGCGCCGGGCTCGAGCCGGGGCAGTGCGGCAAGGGCGGCGGGGGCACCGAGCCGATGCGCGAGGTCCTCGGCGGCTGTGCGCTCGACGCCCGCCTCGCCGCTCCAGGCGGCGAGGATATCGTCGACGAGGGTGGGGTGCAGGTCGGGCGAGAGATGCTCGCCGCTCAGCTCGAGCAGCGCGGCGGCGAGGATCCGGATGCCGAGCTCGGGCTGGCGCAGGCGGGCGCGGAGCGCCGCCCGGACCTCTTCGCCGCCCAGCGCGAGCAGCGCGCGCGCCGCGTCGTGCGCTTGCTGCTGCACCTCCGGTCGCTCCGGGTTCCGGCGGTCGAACAGATCGAGATAGCATGCCAGCGCGTCCGGCTCCGGGCGGAGGAGAAGCACGCGCCGGGCTTCGGCGCGGACGTGGGGATCGGCGTCGTCGGCGGCGTCGAGCAGCGCGCGGACGCGCCGGCGGTCCTGGTCGTCGGGCAGGGGGGAGGGCCGGGACGCGAAGGCGGCAAGCGCGCGAACAGCGTGCCAGCGCACGCTCCAGACCGGATCGGCTAGCGCGTCGAGCGCCGCCTCGAACGCGACCTCTCCGCCCAGCTCGCGAAGCGTGGCGAGGGCGGCTCCGCGGACGGCCCAGCTCGCGTCCCGGGCGAGCCCCCGGAGCAGCTCGACGCGCCGGGGATGGGTGACGAACGCGAGGGACTCCGCCGCCTGGCGCCGCGCCGGCCAGTCTCCGTGCGCGAGCGCCTTGTCGAGCATGGGGATCGCTCGCTCGGCGGGGAGGCCGGCCACCGCGCGGCCGGCCCACTGCAGCTGCGCCGGCGGCGCGCGCGGGTCGGTCAGCGCGGCCTCTACGGCGCCGAGGAACTCGTCGGACTGCGGCGCGAGGCGGCTGCCCGCGGCGGCCGCCGGCGCGAGCGCGGCGACCGCTGCGCCGGCGGCGACGAGCACGAGGAGCGCCGCGGCTCGGTTCACGACGCCGTCTCCAGGGCGAGGAAGGCGGCGGGGAGGTGGTCCACCAGATCCGCCGCGGTCATCGAGATCGGTCCCTTCGCGGCGGCGGCAAGGTCGCCGGCCAGCCCGTGCACGTGCGCGCCGAGACGGGCCGCGGCGAGCGGCTCCATGCGCTGGGCGAGCAGCGCGGTGATCACGCCGGTCAGCACGTCGCCGCTTCCTCCCGTCGCCATGCCCGGGTTGCCCGTGCGGTTGATGTGGACCGCGTGGCCGTCCGTGACCACGGTGTTCGCGCCCTTGAGCACCACCACCGCCGCGAAGCGCCGCGCCGCCTCGACGGCGGCCCCGGGGCGGTCGGCCTGGACGTCGCGCGTGGTCGTGCCGAGCAGCCGGCTCATCTCTCCCGGATGGGGCGTGAGGATTTTCGGCAACGCGTAGCCGGCGAGGAAGTCGAGTGCGCCCAGGCTCGCGAGGTTGAGGCCGTCGGCGTCGAGGACGAGCGGGCGACGCAGCGCGCCGAGGAGGCCGACCAGGAAGGCACGGGTCTCCGGCGCCGTGCCCATTCCCGGCCCGGCGCCCACGACGTCCGCTGCCGTCGCCCTCTCGAGTGCGGCCGAAAGCGCCTCGGCGGCGATCACGCCGGGCGGCGCCGCCGGCAGCGGAATGGTCATGGCGCAGTCGAGCTTGGTGGCGAGCACCGGCTCGATCGGCTCCGGGATGGCCACCGTGACCAGGCCGGCGCCGGCGCGCAGCGCACCGCGGGCGGCGAGGGCGGCGGCGCCGGCCATGCCGCGGCTGCCGGCGATGAGGAGCACCCGGCCGGCGTCGCCCTTGTGCGCGTCGGGGCGGCGGAGCGGTGGCAGGACCAGGGGATCGGTCATCTCGAGCTCCGGTCGCGTCGGTCCGGCCGGGCGCGCGCGCGCGCCGGCCGGCGGGGAAGTACAGCGCTAACTATACTACGGCGAGCGAGGTTCTGGGCACGGCGAAACGGAGCCATCGAATCGGGCCGTCCACCGGGGTTGCGCGACACGGTTTGGTTGGGCCGGGCGTGCGGCCGCATGGAACCCTGGAGTCGCCGCGGGCCGTGGGCGAGGCGGGCGGCCGAGAGGACGCGCGGGGAAGCAGGCCGGTCGCGTCTGGCGGCCGGTCCGAGCGGTCCGGCGCTCTTTCCAACCTCTTGGAGCGGTACTACAATTGCGAACGTTCGGGCACCACCCCGACTTCAAGCGCGAAGGCCCGCTCCGCCATGGTCCGCATGTCGCTCCACCAGATCGTCATCCACGAGCACAGCGACCAGCAGTTCATCTTCCTCAAGGAGGAGGGCGGCAAGCGTCGCTTTCCGATCGTGATCGGGATCTTCGAGGCCACGGTGATCGACCGCAAGGTGCGCAACTTCAAGCCGCCGCGCCCGATGACCCACGATCTCCTGGTAAACGTGATCGAGTCGCTGGGCGGCGAGGTGCAGCACGTCGTGGTCAACAAGCTCGAGGACAACACCTTCTACGCGAAGCTGGTGGTCCGCCAGGACGGCCGCGTCGTCGAGATCGACAGCCGACCCAGCGATGCGATCGCCGTCGCGAGCCACACCAAGGTCCCGATCTACGTCGAGGAGCAGGTCCTCGACGAGGTGGCGCGCGCCGACGAGGCCTGAGACCTCGCGGACGGGGACGAGCAGGGGGGTGAGCGGGTTCGGTGCGGGTGCGATTCCCTGGGGTCAGGCGCGAGGAGTTGCACTGCAATACTTCGGGATCGCGCGTCGAGCACGAGCACGAGCACGAGCACCCGCACGAGTACGAGGAAGACAAAGCGTGTCCGTGCGCGTGGGCGCGCGTGTGGGAACGGGGTCTGACCCCGTTCCCGTCGCATCCGGGCGCCCTCCGGATCGCCGGGGCTACCCTCTGGCCGCCAGCCCGTCTCCGGAGTACCATCACAAGGCATACCGACCCGGTCGGCCGCCGCGGTGGGATGGCAGAGCGGTCGATTGCATCGGACTTGAAATCCGAAGGGGGTTCGCCTCCCTCCTGGGTTCGAATCCCAGTCCCACCGCCAGCTTACGCCGGGTCGCCCCGGGTCCTCCGGGGCGGCCAGCCTACCGGAGACGCGCGGCCACACGCGTGCAGGAAACTCCTCTCGGTGCACCGCCCCTGGGAGGCACCCTCCGAACACCCGTCCGGTCAGGTCGTGCGGGGAAAGCGGAAGGCCAGGGCGGCGACCAGGTAGAGCAGCGCTCCGATTCCCATGAGGACCGGGAAGCCGCCGATGAGGGCCAGCGGGATTGACGAGGTAGTGGCGATCACCGAGAAGGCGCCGTTGATGCCGATGGCCCACGGGATCACATTCGGCGCACGGAGGCGAATGGCGTGCAGGCCGGTCGGAAAGGGCATGCCCATGAGAAAGCCTGGAATGCTCAGCAGGCCGAAGGCGAGGAGAACGCGCACCGTGAACGGGGCGCCGACCAGACCTCCGAGGAACCGGGGAAGGAGCATCTCGAACAGGACAACGACCATGGAGACGCCGACCAGGATCCCCCAGGCATTCCACGACCGGCCTGCGATCAGACGCCCTGACGCGAGGCTTCCCAGACCACTCGCCGTCAGGAGCCCGAAGATCACGACGGTGAACGAGTAGGTCTGATGGCCGAGGAATATGGAGAAGTGGTGAATCAGACCGATCTCGATGAGCATGTAGGCAACGCCGATGCTCGAGAAGTAGACGAGGTTCCTGCCGATACTCGGGGTGGCCAGATCTCGCAGGCGGTATACGCCCAGCGGCGCGAGGATCAGGACCAGGGCAAGCGCGACCAGAATCAGAAGCGTGTAGCCGATGAACGTCATGTGCGGTGGCAACCGCACGCCCGTGCGGAAGTAGCGAGTCCGGTCGAAGTAGAATGGTCTGGCGTCGGTGGTCGGGGAGTAGTCCTGGTCCGCCGCGGCGATCCAACGGTCCAGGTGGCCGTCGGCGACAGCGGCGAAGAACGCCTGGAACGGCGGCTTCGACACCCGGCCCGGAAGGTAGTCCATTCCCGGAGTCGGTGCGACCGAAAGATGGAACGCGTCGAGGAAGACAATCTGGGGGCCCACGATGCCCGGCTCGCAGTCGGGATAGATCTCAGCGAGGCGGTCGAGCTCGGCTGCCGTGAACGCCTCACGCTTGATCAGGACTCCGCAGAGCTGGTGCGCATGAAGGATGACGAAGTTCCGCTCCGGGTTCTGGACGCCGAGTTCACGGAGCGTGGCCACGCCGATGCTGGCCAGGCGAAGGGCATCGCTCGGCCCGAACCGGATCAGGGAGATGACACCGTTCGGCTTCAGTCGGTCGAAGTACTGGAGGAACGCTTCGACCGTGTAGAGGTAGCACTCGTTGATGGCCAGCGAGCCGGCAGCGAGGAGGTGTTTCGTATCGGTGCCGGACATCTGGACGATGTCGAATCGGCGGGCGGTCGCTGCCGCATAGGACCGGCCGTCCAGGTTGGCGATCTCCACGCGGGCGTCGGTGTAGGTGCCGCCCAGGAACCCATCCATGGCCCCCAGACCCATGCGACAGGCTGCCCCGTTGATCTCGACGCCCACGATCGAGCGAGCATCGTGGTAGAGAGCGGTGGCAATGTCCGGGCCGCCACCCAGACCGATCACGAGAACTTCTGGCCGGAGATCCCGGTAGTACGCTTGCCGGTAGAGCGTGTTCTGGAACAGCTTCTCGATCCCGGGATCGCGGTCCTTTCGTCTGACGAGGAAGGACCCGGCCGAGGCATCCTGCGAATAGAACCGGTAGGGGTACTCCCTTTCCTCGGCCCAGCCGGGGATGTCGTGATACGAGTGAACCTGGATGCGGCCGGTCGGATCCCATTCATCGAATTCGATCTTGGATTCGACACCTACCTTGGCGGCCAGCTGCTCGACCAGCTCGAGTTGCCCGTACCGCTCGGGGGGAAAAGGGAGGATCGAAGGCGCCCATCCGAGGCTCACCGCAGCGACGATGCCCACGGCCGCCGCCGCACTCCGTGAACCCCATCCTCGCGGCCAGGCCAGGACCAGGGCCGCCAGGGACGCGAGAACCGCCACCAGGAACACGAAGGCCTCTCCGCCGAGCGGACGCAGGAACAGGAACACAGTGAAGCAGCCGGCCCCCGAGCCCAGCAGGTTGGCCCCGTACGCCGTGTGGATGCGGGTGTTACTCATGGACAGAAGAAGGGCAATGGTGATTCCGGTCAGGATGTAGGGCAGGGCGAGGAGGGCGGCGAGCAACACCAGCATGCCGCTGAACGCGATCGACAGGTCGGGGACGATCCGGCAGAACAAGTAGTGGACCGGGACGATCGAGATCGCGAAACCGAGGGCACTGGCAAAGGCCAGTGTCCGCCTTCGCGCGAGGGGGAGCGGGGGCAGGATGGACACGAAGGTGGCACCGGCACCGATGCCGATCAACGCCAGGCCGATCACGCAGTAGAGCAGGAGGGTGGTGAGGGAATACGAGAACACCTTGGTCTGGAGAATCTCCAGGGTGATCAGGGAGAACGAGAGAAGGAACAGACCAGCCAGGTCCGTACCTCGAATCGCCCGGGGTGCCGTGCCGGCGGTCGAGTACTGCTCGCTCATGAGGCCAAGTTTTCGTGCGCTGGATCGCGCGTTCGGCTGCCGGTTGTTCGCCGGAATCCTGCTCCTGCTTTGCCCGGGCGAATCTCCCACGAGCGTGGCTTCGGGTGAGCGACGAGTGTATCGAGCGGCTGGTCGGGGGTCCAGGGAGCAGCCCGTTGTCGCCCGGCGGTACGGTGCAGCGCCAGGCGAGTATGCCCGCACCGAAGGGGTTGGGGACTTGGGCGCGCGAGGAAGGCCATGGCCTTCTCCACGGGCCGGCGAAGCAGCGGGCTGTTGGTTCTCCCGTACGCCTCGGCCATGGCCAGCGTGCAGCAGGCGCGGGAGTACATGAAGTCACCGGTCTGCGTGCCGAGGCAGCCTTCCGGGTGCTGGATGCGGCGCAGGTACTTGATGGCCCAGCCCACGTTCCTCGTGTGTCGGCCCGCGTGGTGGGTGGGACCCGCCCTCAGGAACGTGGCGCGCGCGATAGGCGCGCGGGCACGGGGTCAGGCGCCGTTTCGGCGGGCACGCGCGGGGAAGAAGAGAAGAGCCCGAAGGACTCGTCGTCCCTCCTCGCTTCCTTCCGGGCGCCAAGCACCTGACGCGGGAGGGCCCGAGAGCGCCCTCCGAGGAGGGCGCTCTGGCGCGGGTCAACGCCGCGTGCCCGGGACTACCAGTTGCTCACGACCTCGACGTTGCCGACGTCCATATTGCCCGGCTTGGCCACATTCACCGCAACGGCGGACACGTAGACGCGCGTCACGTTGTACGGCATCTTGAAGCGGGCGTAGGCGGTGCCGGAAGAATCGAGGACTCCGGAGAAGCCCTGGGTGAAGTACGGGCACCCGCCCGCCGCCGTCAGGTAGAACAGTCCATCGGGTCTCAGGTTGACCCAACCGGCCGCTCCCAGGTTGACCCCGGACGTCGGTGAGAGGGCCACCGCCGCGTAATAGGTCCGGCCGGGCGAATCGTTGAACCGGAGTGTGGCGCGTGCGTACGTGGTCGATCCGCTCCCGTACAGTGCCATCGACACGTTCTGGTCGTCCCATACGTCGATACCGGAGATGTTCGCTCCGGAGCGAACCAGGTTCCACCCCACGTACGACCCACTGTACGTCCACCAGTAGACGTGTCCGTCGATGGTCCCCGCGAAAACGTCGCCGGTCTTGTGATCGGCGGTCACGCAGTTGAAGGTTCTCGACGCCGCCAGGTAGTAGCGCTCGGTGCCGTCGCTCCGGAGGAAGCTGATGCGGTTGCCCCTCGCGACGACGTACTCGCCGGTCTGCGGGACCCAGTCCACGCCGCAGACGCCGGAGGGCAGCGTGCACAAGACCAGGGCCCCTCCTGTCTGCCGATGGACCCGCAGCAGAGCGGAGGAGGGCGATCCGCCGAACGTGCCGACGATCCAGTCCCCGGTATTGCCGTCACGGCAGAGCGCATTCGGCCCCCCGTACGTGGTTGGCAATGTGGTCCAGGCCCAGCACGAAGCGCCGGAGAGTCGGTAGAGCGTGTTGTTGCTGTAGTTCGCGACAACGTGCGTGCCGTCTTGATCGACCCCGATCCCGGAGACATTGGTCGAGACCGTGGTGAGCGTGACACAGGTGCCGCTGCCGTCGATCTGGTAGATACTTCCCGTGTTGGCGCCGGAGGCGTACACAAAGCTGTTCGAGTGCGCCACCTTGACGGTCCCCAACGTTAACTTCGGACCGAAGGTCGTGACGCTGCCGTGGGGCCACGTCTTGTAGAACAGGCCACCGCCCGCGCCGGAGCCGAGCTCGCACATCACGAGATCGCCCTGCTTCGGCCCGGTGACCACCGTGAACCGGGCCTTCAGCCCGGCGAGGCTGTCCCCGCCCGACCGCACGGTCGCGGCGTAGTTGCCGAGCGCCCAGTTGCGCGGAATCGCCGCCGTCCGGCAGGTGCCGGTCAAACCTGAGCCGGAATTGACGCCGCCCTTGTAGCGGAGGTCGACCACGATGTCATTCCTGCCGTTCCAGCGAAAGCTCCCGGTGAACCCGATCGGGCACCAGGTGTTGATGGTCGCCACCCAGGTGAGCGGGCCGTCGAACACCGTCACCGGGCTGGGGATGTTGGCGTCCATGAGGGAGCTCAGCGTCCCGCCGGTGTAGTGGCTGATCCGGACCTGGAACTGCGTCGTCTTGAGATCGCCGGTCCAGGCGGGGGCGAACGCCATGTCGGTGATCAAGTAGGGCTTGGTGCCGAGCAGGGCGGCGCTGTAGAGCACCTGATAGCGGCCGTCCGTCTGCATGTACGAACCGCTCATCGGAATGTAGTTGCCGCTGCCGCTCGCGGGCAGGTTGTCGGGGACGTAGACCTCGTCAGCCGTCACCGCGCCTGCCAGGAACACGAGGCAGAACACCGGGAGCCCGATGCGCATGAGATACTCCTCTCCGGACTGGGACTGGTCGATCGGTCCGGCGCGAACTGCCGCGCCGGGAAGAAGCGAAGCTCGGACGCCCTGCTGCATGCCGCTCTGCCTTGCGCCGTCTGGGCGCGGTCCCCGCCAGCGCGCGCTGCCGTCTCTCTCGGCAACGACGGCTTCCGCTTCCGCCGGGACGCAGGTCGTCGACTGGCGGACCCGGCGTCTCGGGCCGGCGCCGTCCCGGCCCCGAGAACGGATCCTGAGAGCCCCAGCACGTCGGTGCTCTCTGGCGAAGGGCGCCCCTGCCTCCACGAATCTCACACGGCCATGAACCTACCCGATTCCGGCCGGGCGCGCCAGGGAGTCGTTTCGCTCGGGGGCCCGCGGTCGCGCCGGCGCCCCGAACAGATCGTCCGGTCCCAAGCGCTTGGCGCGAAACGTCCCTGGGGCGTTCTGGCGGAGGCCGAATGCGCGTCCGCTTCGGCAGATTGCACCGGCGGGTTCGACCCGGAACCATGAGGCGTGCAGGCGCAAGCTCCCGAGCACGGGGTCAGACCCCGTTGCCGGGCGATCCGACTCCGGCGCGGAAGAACCGCGGAATCGGCGCGCACCAAGCGCGTGTCGCGAGAGTTCCGCCGTCGTCGGATTGCGCCCGGGACTTCCGCGGGGGTCTGCGCCGAGGTGTGCGGCGGCGCCCGACGCGGCCGCGTCGACCGGAACGGCAGCGGCCACAACGCCGCCGAGGAGAATCCGCCCCGCGCGCCCGCAAGCCGGGGTGCCGCCCGCTTCTCCGGTCCCTTCCCGGCCCGCCGCCCGGCCGGGAAAAGGCGCTGGACTGGCCTCCTCGGGTGGTATAAATACCGGGTCGCGAACGGCCGGAGAGGTGGCTGAGCGGCTGAAAGCGCCTGATTGCTAATCAGGTGAGTCGGATATTACCGGCTCCCCGGGTTCGAATCCCGGCCTCTCCGCCAGACTTCTCGATTCGCGGCGGATCCTGCGGAGGATCGACACCGGCGGGGCGGCAGCCGGAAGGTCGGGCGCGGCTTTTCCCGGGCGGGGCTGTGCGAGCCCTTGCCGACCCCTCCGGTCCGGCGCCGCGCGCGCCGGTCCGCAGGCTGGCAGGGAGGGGTGCCGGGGTGGGCGGTTCGAAGCCGATCGCTGTTGCGCTCCTGATCGCGCTTCTTCCGGGGTGCGTGGAGCGGAAGATCCTCGTTCGCTCCGAGCCCCCGGGCGGGGTGGTGCTGCTGGACAACAAGGTCGTCGGCGTGACGCCGATGACTGCGGACTTCTCCTTCTACGGCACCCGCAAGGTCGAGGTCCGCTGGGACCCGTTCCTGCCGCCCGAGGTGCCGCCGTTCGTCACGGCCGCGGAGACCCGCTGCCTCTACCCGCCCTGGTACCAGCTCTTTCCGCTCGATCTGGTGTTCGAGTACGTCTGGCCCTTCACGATCACCGACGAGCGCGTGTTCGATTTCCAGCTCGCGCTGCGGGGCGAGGTCGACGCGGCGCGGGCGGACGAGCAGCTCGAGCAGGTTCTGAAGCGGGCGGAAGCCACCCGCCTGGAGGCGCTGAGCGAGGACGAGGAGACGCCATGAAGAGTGTGCTGGCCGGTCTGGAGCGCTATAAGGCGGCGCGCGTCACCGTGATGGGGCTTGGTGTCCACGGCGGCGGCGTGGGGGCGGCCCGGTTCTTCGCGGGCCTGGGAGCCCGGGTGACCGTCAGCGATCTCAAGGGCAAGCGCGCGCTGGCCGCGAGCCTCGCGGAACTGGCCGATCTGGACCTGGAGCTGGCGCTCGGGCGCCACGTGAGGCGCCACTTCGAGCAGGCGGACGTGGTGGTGGTGAACCCGGCGGTGCCGGAGGACTCCCCGTACGTGGCGGCCGCCCGGGCGGCCGGCGCGGAAATCGAGTCGGCGCTGAACCTGTTCCTCCGCCTGTGCCCGGCCCGCGTGATCGGGGTGACCGGCTCCAACGGCAAGAGCACCACGACAGCGCTGCTCGGCGAGATGCTGCAGTCCGCCGGCCTCCGCCCGCGGGTCGGCGGCAACCTGGGAGGCGACATCCTGCACTGGCTCCACGGTCTGACCGAGCAGGACCTCGTGGTCCTCGAGATGTCGAGCTTCCAGCTCAAGGCGCTCCAGCCTGACACGCCGTCGCCCGAGACCGCGGTGATCACCAGCCTCGCTCCGAACCACCTCGACCGCCACGGCACGCTGGAGGACTACTACCGGTCGAAGGCGCGGATCTTCGGGGGGAGGCGGCCGGCGCGGCGCGTGGTGGCCAATGCCGCGGACAGCGAGGTTGTGCAACTCGTGTCCGGTTTCGCCGGCGACTGCCTTCCCTTCGATGCGCACCACCGCCGGCCGCTCGGGATCGGCGTCGAGGGGGGCTGGGCGACCTATCGCTACAAGGGCCTCGAGGGGCGGCTCTTCGCGCTCCCGGACCTCGTGCTCCCGGGCAAGTTCAACCTCGGCAACGCGATGGCGGCCGCCGGCGCCGCCCTGCTCGAGGGCTGCTCGCCCCGGGCCATCCAGCGCGCTGTGCAGGGCTTCCGCGGGCTGCGCCACCGTCTGGAGTACGTGGGAAAGTGGCGCGAGATCTGCGTCTACAACGACTCCAAGTCCACCACGCCGGCCTCCACGATGGAGGCGATCGCGGCGCTGCCCTCCCCGGTGCTGGTGATCGTGGGCGGCAGCGAGAAGGACCTCGATCTCGGCGAGCTGGCCCGGGTGCTCTGCCGCCGGGTCAAGGGCGTGGTCTGCTACGGCGAGGCCGGAAACCGCGTTTTCCGGGCCCTCGCCGAGACCCGGGACACCGGCGACCAGCCGCTGCTCGCCCGGGTCAAGCCCTTCCAGGCCGCCGTCGAGCGCACCCTCTCGCTCGCCTCGCCCGGCGACCAGGTGCTGCTCAGCCCGGGGTTTGCGAGCTTCGATCAGTTCTCGAGCTTCGAGGAGCGCGGGGAGGCGTTCGTCCGCCTGGTCCACGCCTGGGCCGAAAAGGGTGAACGCGGGATCGAACCATATTAGTTAGTTTTTCTCCGGCGGCGGCAGGGGAGGGAGCGGGGATTCCACGGTATTCTGGTGGGGTCGGGCGCGCCCCCGGGCCCCGGAGGCCGGGGACGACCGTGCGATCGGAGCCGGTTCGATGGTGTACTGCCAGATCTGCAAGAAGAACATCGCCACCGTCCACTACACGGAGATCGATGCGGACTACACCGTGAAGAAAGAGACGCACATGTGCGAGTCGTGTGCGCAGACCCACGACCTCGAGGCGGCTCAGCCCAAGACGATCTCGCCCTTCAAGGTGATCGAGAGCCTCATCAAGCCCAATCTGCCCAAGCACCTGAAGATCCTGCTCGAGACGCGCTGCGAGCAGTGCGGCATGACCTATCCCGAGTTCCGCGCGGCGGGCCGGCTGGGCTGCCCGCACGACTACCACGTGTTCAAGGAGGGCATCCAGAACGTCCTCGAGCAGGTCCACGGCGGCGCCCGGCGCCATCTGGGCAAGGTGCCGCGGCGGGCGGGCGACGCGATCCGGCTCGAGACTCGGCGGGCGGCCCTGCGGGGGGAACTGGAGCAAGCCATCGCGGTCGAGGACTACGAGCGGGCGGCCGAGCTGCGCGATGCGCTTCGCAGCATCGAGGAGGAGATCCAAGGCGGAGGGACTTCGGCTGATGAGGCTTGAGCGCGATACCGGCGAGTGGCTCAAGGGCAGCGGCCCGGAGTCCGACATCGTCATCTCGAGCCGCATCCGCCTGGCCCGCAACCTCCAGGGCTACGCGTTTCGCACGAAGCTCGCGCCCGCGGCGCGGATCGCGCTCGAGCAGAAGCTCCACGAGGCCATCGACGCCGCCGGACTGCCGGAGAAGGTGCGCTACTCGCGGCTGGACGAGTTTCCCGAGGTCGACCGCCAGTACCTGCTGGAGCGCCACCTGATCAGCCGCGAGCACGCCGGCGGCGAGGGCGCCCGCGGGGTGGCCGTGACGGCGTCGGAGAACATCAGCATCATGACGCTCGAGGAGGACCACCTGCGGCTGCAGGTGCTGCGCTCCGGACTCGACCTCGATGCGTGCTGGACCGAGATCGACCGCCTGGACGACCGGCTCGAGGAGCACCTGACCTACGCGTTCGACCCGGAGCTGGGCTACCTGACCGCCTGCCCGACGAACGTCGGCACGGGTATCCGCGTCTCGGTCATGCTGCACCTGCCCGGGCTGGTGCTCACCCAGCACATCGAGCGGATGTTCCGCAGCATCGTCCGCATCAGCCTCGTGGTGCGGGGGCTCTACGGCGAGGGCACGCAGGCGTCGGGCGATTTCTTCCAGGTCTCCAACCAGGTGACCCTGGGGCAGACCGAGCGGCAGATCATCGACGAGTTCAAGCAGTTCGTGCCGCGGATCATCGACTACGAGCGCAAGGTGCGGGAGAAGCTGCTCACGAGCGATCGCGAGCGCATCGAGGATCGGGTCTCGCGGGCCTGCGGGACGCTCCGGAGCGCGCGCACGATCTCCTCGGCCGAGGCCATGGAGAAGCTGAGCCTGGTGAGGCTGGGCGTGAACATGGGGCTGATTCCCGATCTCGAGATCGGCGCGGTCAACAGCATCTTCATCAATGCGCAGCCCGCCCACATCATCAAGCGGGCCGGGCGCGCGATGGACGCCGAGGAGCGGGACGTCGCCCGGGCCCGGTACATCCAGGAGGAGATGGGGAGCAACTGAGGGCCCGCGCGCCGGGCGCCGGGCGGGCCGCGCGGGCCGGGTTTAGGTCGCCCGGCAAAACGACGAAAAGGACGTATCCGGGCGGCCCGTCGCGGCCGCGCGGCAAGGCCCTGCCGGGGCAGGAGGATAGAGATGTTCGATCGCTTCACCGACCGGGCGCGCAAGGTCATGGGGCTCGCGCGCCAGGAAGCCCAGCGGTTCAACCACGACTACATCGGGACGGAGCACATCCTGCTGGGCCTCATCCAGGAAGGCAGCGGGGTCGCCGCCAACGTCCTGAAGAACATGGACGTCGAGCTGAAGAAGATCCGGGGCGAGATCGAGAAGATGGTGAAGACCGGCCCCACCATGGTCACCATGGGCCAGCTGCCGTTCACCCCGCGGGCCAAGAAGGTTCTCGAGCTCGCGCTCGAGGAGGCCTCCAACCTCGGCCACAACTACCTCGGCACCGAGCACCTGCTGCTCGGGCTGCTGCGCGAGAGCGAGGGCATCGCCGCCCAGGTGCTGATGAACCTCGGCATCAAGCTCGACGACGTGCGCGAGGAGGTGCTCGAGTTCCTCGGCGCCGAGCCGCCCCCGGCGCCCGAGCGGGAGCGCGGCGGCACGCCGTCGAAGTCCAAGACGCCAGCGCTCGACACCTTCGGCCGCGACCTCATCGAGCTCGCCACGGAAGGCAAGCTCGATCCGGTCATCGGGCGCCACCGCGAGATCGAGCGGGTGGTGCAGATCCTGTCGCGCCGCACCAAGAACAACCCGGTGCTGCTCGGCGAGGCGGGCGTGGGCAAGACCGCCATCGTCGAGGGGCTCGCCCAGCGCATCGTCCACAAGGACGTGCCCGAGATCCTCCACGGCAAGCGCCTGGTGGTGCTCGATCTGGCGATGATGGTGGCCGGCACCAAGTACCGCGGCCAGTTCGAGGAGCGCATCAAGGCGGTGATGACCGAGGTGCGAAAGGCGCGCAACGTCATCCTCTTCATCGACGAGCTGCACACGCTCGTCGGGGCGGGGGGCGCCGAGGGGGCGATCGATGCGTCGAACGTCTTGAAGCCGGCGCTCTCCCGCGGCGAGGTGCAGTGTATCGGCGCCACGACCCTGGATGAGTACCGCAAGTACGTCGAGAAGGACGGCGCGCTCGAGCGGCGCTTCCAGACCATCCTCGTCGATCCGCCCTCCAAGGACGAGGCACTCGAGATCTTGAAGGGGCTGCGGGACCGCTACGAGGCGCACCACCGGGTGAAGATTCCCGACGAGGCGCTCGAGGCGGCGGTGGAGCTCAGCACCCGCTACATCACCGGGCGGTTTCTCCCGGACAAGGCCATCGACGTGATGGACGAGGCCGCGGCGCGCGTGCGGCTGCGCGCGCTGACCCAGCCGCCCGGGCTGCGGGAGCTCGAGGAGCAGATCAAGAAGCTCGAGAAGGAAAAGGACGAGAGCGTCGCCAACCAGGATTTCGAGCGCGCGGCGCGGCTACGGGACACGGCCTACAAGCTCAAGAAGAAGAAGGAGACCGAGCAGCGCGAGTGGCGCGAGCGCGCCCAGGAGGACAACGGCACGGTGGATGCCAACGTGATCGCGGAGACGGTCTCGAGCATGACCGGGATTCCCCTGAAGAGCCTCGATCAGGACGAGGCCCGGCGGCTGCTCGACATGGAGCAGGCGCTGCACGAGACCGTGGTGAGCCAGGACGACGCGATCGCTGCGATCGCGCGCGCCGTGCGGCGGTCGCGCTCCGGACTGAAGGACCCGCGCCGGCCCATGGGCTCGTTCATCTTCCTCGGCCCGACCGGCGTCGGCAAGACCCACCTCGCCAAGGCGCTGGCGAAGTTCATGTTCGGCGAGGAGGACTCGCTCATCCAGGTCGACATGTCGGAGTACATGGAGAAGCACAACGTGAGCCGCCTGGTGGGCGCGCCCCCCGGCTACGTCGGCTTCGAGGAGGGCGGCCAGCTCACCGAGAAGATCCGGCGGCGCCCCTACGCGGTGGTGCTCCTCGACGAGATCGAGAAGGCGCACCCCGATGTCTTCAACATGCTGCTCCAGATCATGGAGGAGGGCCGGCTCACCGACAGCTTCGGGCGCCACATCGATTTCAAGAACGTCATCGTGATCATGACCTCGAACATCGGCGCCAACATCATCAAGAACCAGGCCTCGCTCGGGTTCCAGAAGGCCACGGTCGAGGTCTCCTTCGAGAAGATGAAGCGCGACCTCATGCGCGAGGTCGAGAAGCACTTCCGGCCCGAGTTCCTGAACCGCGTCGACGACGTGATCGTCTTCCATTCGCTGGACCGGGCGAACATGAGCGCGATCATCGACATCCAGCTCAAGGACGTCACCGCCCGCCTGGTGCAGAAGCGGATCCAGCTCCGGGTCAGCGACGCGGCCAAGGAGTTCCTCATCGCCAAGGGCTTCAACCCCGACTTCGGCGCCCGCCCGATCCGCCGGGCGCTGGAGCGCTACGTGGAGGACGCGCTCTCGGACGCGATTCTCCGCGGCCAGATCCCGGAAGGCGCGACGGTCCAGGTCGAGGTGGGCGAGGACCAGCTCCGCTTCGACGTGGTCGAGACGGCGGCGCCGCCGCCGCCGCCGGACCCGGACTCCGGCGGCGAGTCCCGCGAGCCCGAGGAGGCGCTGTCGTCCTAAGGGTCCGCGCAGGAATAACTTCCGCTTTTCGCGGCTCTTCTTGCCCAGGTCCGCGCGGCGGAAAGCCGGTGGAATCTCTGATTCGAACCGGCTTTCCGC
>JAFGQW010000134.1 GCA_016935485.1 Planctomycetota bacterium
ACCGGCCGCATCGAGCAGGCGGTGATCGTGAAGCACCATTTCCAGCTCACGCCCCGGCGGGAGGGCGAGCTCAAGGTGCCGGCGCCGAAGCTCGTGGTCGGCGGCGAGACCCTGGTCGGCCGGCCGCTGACCCTGACGGTCCGCGGCGCGGAGCGCCAGGACCTGGTGATCCTCGAGCTCGGGACCGACCGCGAGCGGCTCTACCGCCAGCAGCCGTTCTCTCTCAGGCTGGATTGCTACGTGCGGGCCCTGCCCGCGCCCTACGAGGACCGCGATCCGCTCAGCGTGCAGGGCGAGGGCAGCGAACCCAGGATGAACATCCCGTGGGTGGATCTCCCGCCCGGTCTGGAGAGCGTCGAGGGACGCCAGTGGCTCGAGCGCTACTTCGACCGCAGCGGCAACGGCTTCACCATCAACCAGGACCCGCAGCGGTCGTTCGGCATCTTCAGCATGAACGTCCCGACATTTCGGCCGCCGCCCCAGCGGACGCGGCGCGCGGGCCTCGACGGGACGACCCGCGACTACTGGCACTACGCGATGGTCCGGGCCTTCACGCCGGTCAAGGCCGGCATCTACACGTTCGGGGCGGTGAGCCTGAAGGGCCAGTTCTGCACCTCGGTGCGCGAGGCGGTGGACCGTTTCGGCCGCGAGCGCCTGCAGCTCGAGGGGACGGACATCTACGCGGTGTCGAACCCCGTGGTGGTGACGGTGCTCGAACCGCCGGCCGAGGGACGGCCGCCTTCCTACACCGGCGGCGTCGGCTCTTTCCGGGTGTGGGCGACGGCCGCGCCCCAGAAGCTCCGCGTCGGCGATCCGCTGACGGTGACGATCCACGTCGAAGGCGAGCGCGGGCTCGGCGACGTCGGGCCGCTCCGGCTCGCGGACCAGGCGGAGATCGCCGCGCGGTTCAGGGTCTACGAGGACGCGCCGACGGGCGAGATCAAGGGCACGCGGAAGACCTTCGTGCACAGCATGCGGCCGCTCTCGGCCGAGGTGACGGAGGTGCCGCCGATCGCGCTGAGCTTCTTCGATCCCGAAGCCGAAATCTACCGCACGGTACGGACCGATCCGGTGCCCCTCGAGGTCGTGGTCGCGGAGAAGCTGGATCCCGGCGCCGTGGTGATGGGCCGCACGGCGGCCGGAACGACCGATCTCACGGAGCGGCGCGAGGGGCTCTTCGCGAGCGTCACCGACGTCGGCAGCCTCGGCAACGAGCGCGTCCGCCCGGTCCTCTGGTTCGGGCTGCTCGGCGGACTCCTCGGGCTCTATGTCGTGCTTGCGCTCGTGGCAGGCTTCGTCCGGCGCCGCTACTCGGATCCGGTGCTGGTGCGCCGCCGCGCGGCGTTTCCGCGCGCCACGCAGCGCCTGCGCCAGGCGCGTCGGCTCGCGGAGCCCGCCGGCGTGCTCGAGGGCGTGCACGCGGCGTTCCGCGAGGCCGTGGGCGCGGTGCGGAACGTGCCGGCCGAGGGGCTCACGGCGCACGACGTGGCCGCGCTGGCGCGCGACCTCGGCGACGAGGCGCTGGGCGATCGCATCCAGACGCTGCTCGAGCGCTGCGAGGCGGCGCGCTTCGGGGCGGCGGCGCCCGCGGCCGACCAGGCGCGGGCCGTCGCGGAGGAGGCCCGGCTGCTCCTCGATGCTCTTGCCCGCCTCCAGCGCCACGCGGGCCGCGGGCATGGACGCCGGCTCGGGCTGCTGCTCGCCGGGGCCGCGCTCGCGCTGGGGACCGCCGGCCGCGGCGTGGCGGCGCAGGACGCGGAGGTCGCGCGCCTGTTCCTCCGGGCGGCCGAGCGCGAGGAGCGGGCCCAAAGCGCGGAGGACTACCTCGCGGCGGCGGCGCTCTACCGCGAGATCCTGGAGCGAGATGGCTACCGGAACGGCGCGCTCCTCTACAACCTCGGCAATGCCTACTGCCGCGCCGGGCAGCTCGGCCGGGCGATCGCCGCCTACCGGGAGGCCAGGCGCTACCGGCCGGGCGATGACTACCTTGACGCCAACCTGCGACAGGCGCTGGCGCGCCGCGTCGACCAGTTCCCCGAGCCGGGCCGCAGCCTCGTGGACCACATCCTGTTCTGGACGCACACGGTCCCGTATCCGCTCCAGTTCCGGTTGCTCCTCGGGGCCGGGCTGCTCGCGTTTCTGCTCGCGCTGCTGCGGCTGTTCAGGCCCGGCATGAGGGGCACGCGAGCGACGCTCGGTGCGGCCGTCGCGCTCACGCTGCTCCTCGGTGCGGGAGCGGCGCTGTCGGCGTACCGGTACGAGGCGATCACGAACGGCGTGCTCGTCCAGCCGGAAACGGCGGTGCTCAAGGCGCCGCGGGGCGAGCCCGCCTACGACAAGCCCCTGCACGAGGGGACCGAGTTCATCGTCGCGGAGACGCGGGAGAGCGGGGCGGGCGGAGGCTGGTACCGGATCCGCTTCGCGGGGGATCGCGAGGGCTGGATCCCGGCCGAGGCGGCCGTCACCTACTGAAGCGCCCGCACATGGCGTGGTGCCTCAGCTCAGGCACGCGCAGCGGCGAGCGCCGACCGCCCGGGTCCCGCCTCGAGCATCGAGAGCGGAACGGCGATGGTGTCGTGCGCCGTGACCCCGCCCACCTCGCAGCGCTGCCGCGGCTCGGCATCCAGATCGAGGTCGCTCGCCGAGCGCGGCGTGAGCAGCCGTCCCAGCAGCTCCGACAGCAGCGTGGCGAGGATGTCGTCGCCTCTCAGGTCTTGCATGGTGAGGTCACCCGCCGCCGCGCGTCCGCGGCGGCGGGGCTCCATCCGAGGGTTCCCCCGCGGGCAGGTATCGGCATGCGGGGGGGTGGTGCTTGAACGGGCGAGCAGAGGAGATCGCGCGCGCGAGAACGAGGACGGGCGCGAGCACGAGCACAAGCACGATGAGGGACCGTGCGAGTGGGCGTGACGCGTGGTGTGTGAAGAACACGCTGGCGTCACGGTCCGGACGATATCCGGATGCTCCTCTTCTTCCTCCCGGCTTTCCTGCGAAGCTGGCCTTACCTGGCCCCCAAGTACATGGACCGCAGGCATGCCGGTTCCGACCATCCTGTCAAGACCACGTCGTCTCTGTGCCGGCTCTTCTTGACTCGCCGACAGCGGGCAGTTACTTTTGCGCGGGATTGTGCCATCTGCCGGGGAGAAGCGTAGAGGCGAGCCATGAAGGAGTCTGCTTCGTACCGATTTCGGAAACAGCGGCATCCCTGGCTGCGCCGGATTCGCCTGGCTTTCGTACCGGGTCCGAGTACCCCGCTGCTGGATCTGGTGACATTGGAACTCCGTTCCCAGTTCCATCAACTCGGGCACGAGGTCCAGGCCACCCCGGATGGCCAGACGCAGCTGATCCTCTCGACGGCTCGTTTCGGAGAGCCCCTGTCCTGGCGCCATGCTCCGATGTTCACCGCTCGCCGGCGTTATGGCCTGGAGCGGACTCCTGCGGTTTCCATCCTGGTCCATATCCGTCCCGGAGATCTCCTGTCCAGCCGGGAGCGCCTCCGGGCGGCACTGGATAGCAAGCGCATGGAGCCGGTGGATTTCGTGTTCCCCGGACTCGTCTCCCGGGCCCCGAAGATCCTGTACCGCCAGGGCCGGCGAGGAGGACCGATGATGGCCCTGGTGCGGTTGATGCAGGCCCAGGCGAAGTGCCTGCGCGGCGTCCTGGTCGTGGGCGACGACCGTCCCGAGGGGGCCTACGTTTTCGATCTGGTGGGCGCACACCCGTACACCGGTGTGGACAGGTCGGGGCCGGACTCGGGGAACCCGTACGATCCGTTCTACGAAGACATCGTTCTCCGTCTCGTGACCGCGGTGAGCACCTGCGAGGCGGATCGGCACCAATGTATCGGAGACCCCGTGCCGCGATCCGTGTGGAAGGACCTCAGCAGTCCTGCGGCCATGGGTTTCGCGAGCCAGCAGCTGGATGCTCGGGACTTCTTCACCGAGACCGTGCACATCGACGATCTGATCGCGGTGCCGGCGTTCTCGGACGCGGTGGCTCGTCAATACAGCGAGGGGTGCTTCGCCACCTGGGAACCGGAGCTGGGCGCCCTGATTGCGACGGCGACCGGCAGCGCCCGCCCCGTGAGCAAGGGGAACATCACCGAGAACGATCTGGCCGTGATCGTGGGAACCAGGGCGGACGGGCGAGGCGTCTTCACGCGGCCGGTGGAGGGGAGAAGCGACGTTTCTCCCTCCTCCGAAGCCCTGGAGATGATGGACATGGACAGCGAGCTGCCGACCATCCTGTTCGTCCCGGCCGGGGGGGCTCCGGTCCGGGTGCCGGTTGCCCGCTCGAAGCTACACGGCCATCGCGGTGTCGCCGCATACGATCCCCGGCGGGTGGAATACGTTCCTCTGGATCCGCCGTACTACCACTATCCGGTCTCCTGCGGCACCGAGGCACAGGCGTGGGGCATTAAGAGCGCCTTCGCGCGATCCGAAGCCCTGCAGGATCCCGGGGATTCGCGCCAGGTCGTCTTCACGGTTCTTCCGGGCCACGGCGTCTTCATCGTGGAGAAGTGGGCCCAGAGCAAGGAGCCCTTTCAGCGGATCTGGGAGTCCATGGACGACGGTTCCCTGGAAGTGGAAGACCGTATTCTCCAGGGACCGATGCGGTATGTTTCTGGTGCGGGAGGCCGGATGGTGGTGCGCGCGGAGTCGGCCCGGTGAAGAACAGGCAGGCAGATGGCGAGGCGCATCAAGGTGATTCACAATCCGGCTGCGGACCGGGGAAGATCGGCCGGGCGACTGCCGGAAATCCGGGCATGCCTGGATCCTTATGGCACCGTGGATCTGGCCCAGACCGCGAGAGGGGGAGACGCAACCCGGCTTGCCGCCCAGGCGCTCGGCCAGGGCTATGACGTCATCGCGGCCTGTGGCGGGGACGGCACCGTCAACGAGGTCGTCAACGGCATGATCTCTAGACCGGGTCCCGTGGAGAGAAAGGCCGGAGGCAGTGCGCTGGGAATCATCCCGGTAGGTTCCGGCAACGATTTCGCCTGGGGACTCGGGGTAAACCGGAACCTCCGGGAGTCGTGCGCCCGCCTCTTCACGGAACACGCCAGGTGCATTGACGTTGCCTGCCTCCGGGATCATCGAGGGCAGACGCAGTACTTCTGCAACGGCGTGGGCCTCGGATTCGACGCAGTTGTGGCGCGCGAGGCGGGGAGGATACGATGTCTGGGAGGCTTCTGGAAGTACCTGGCCGGTGTTCTGCGCGCGGTTGCATCCTGCAGGCCCGCATCCGCGACGGTGCGATACGACGGCGAGACGATCGCAGGACGGATCCTGATGGTGAACGTGTTCAACGGTCGGCGATCGGGCGGCGGGTTTCGCGTCACGCCCGGCGCGGTCATGGACGACGGATACCTGGACGTGTGCATCGTCCCGGAGATGAACAGGCTGTCCATGCTGGGCCTGATCCCGAAGGTCCTCCGCGGATCGCACGGGACCGACAGGCGGATTCGGATGGTCCGGGGTCGACACATCGTGGTGGAAATCCCGGGCGGACTCGCGATGCAGATTGACGGCGAGATTCGGTCCGAGCCGGTCCGCCACGTCGAGGTCCGTGTCCTCCAGGATCAACTGCGCGTTATTGCCTGATCCGCGGAGAAGGCGGGTGTCGGAGATGCAGGTCCTGACCGGCGTGCCCCGGGCAGAACTGGGCCTGCCCCTGTCCTGGTTGACGGTTTGGCGATTCGGGGCCAATCTCGAGAGTCGGGTCGGACACGCGCGGATGCCGCTCGGGCAGAGGCTCTCCAGTGAGTTCCTGACGGAGGTTCTGATTCGAGCTGCAATGTGCGGGAAGCGTCGGAGGCAAGGGCGCGCGCAAGAATCGCTGCGCATTCCCGCGGATCTTCTTGCCCGGGTCCGCGCTGCGGGAAGCCGGTGGGATTGCTGACTCGAACCGACTTCCCTCCCCGCGGCACGGGCCGGACCCGACATCGCACTGGCGACGCAACTCCTTGCAATGACGCCACAAGCAGTGCTCCGCACCGGGACGCCACAAGCAGTGCTCCGCACCGGCCCTCGGCCCGGATCCTGCACGCAGAGTCGCCGGAGAGTTCTGATTCCCATGCGCCGTGAACCTCGGCCAGCGAACCCACTACTCAACTCTCCGCGATCGAGTCCCGGGGCATCGCCTCCCTCGAAACTCGACCTCCCACTTGACTCCGGCCGAACCGCGCGGATAGCCTCACGCCCAGTCCAGAATCTAACATGAAGTCAGTATCTGATCATTTGGTGCGCGGCACATGCGCAGCAGGAAGGAAGGCACAATGAACAAGGCGCTACGATCTGCACATGAAGTGGGAGCGGTCATCATTCTCTTGGCCCTGTTCAGTGTTGCGTTGTCGGGTTGCGCGTCCTTTCCTGCGGAGAAAGGCACGTATCAACCCGGGAAAATCCTCGTTCTTCCTCCGCGAGATGTCGTCCAGAATGGCGTCCCTCACGCGAAGGGGGTGGACAGCGGAAAAATCCTGCAGGGCTGCGTCTCGAGGGCTCTTGCCCGGAGCCAGTTCACCGTCGTCGAGACGTCTAACCCTTCGTTCCATCACACCGCAATCGCGACCAAGGAGGAGGCCCTTCAAGAGGCCCAGCGGCTGAATGCGGACTATTGCCTGCAACTCGTCCTGGGTGAGTTCCTCGATGCCGCGCCGATGACGTTCCGCTCCGATTATGTCCACCTCAGTGACGGGGTCATGTACGAGACGTCATCGGGCAATGCCGTGTGGCAACTGACCAAGACGTTGTATCTGGGAAAAACTAATCTGGGGAGTTTCCATCCTCTGCTCGAAAGCCTCGCGCGGAAGGTCGCGAAATCGATTACCTCACGATGATCTGCGCCGTACCCTGCCTGGGGTTCTGAGACCGGAGCGACACGGAAATCGATCTCGTAGCTTTGAACGAACACGACCGCGTTATCCGACTGCACACGTGCCCGCGAGCTGCCGGTAAGCTCGGCCCGGCTTTCGCCCGCTTCGATGCACACGTCGCGCGCTTCCTGGAGCGCACGGCGTACGTCCGAGTCCGAGGATGGCGGATGGAGAAGGCGGCAATCACCACGGGGCATTCCGCGAAGACCCGGCAGGCCGCCGAGCGCGGGCGGCTCACCGGCGAGGGGCTCCTGGAGCGCAATGGCCAGAGCGTGAAGGCCAACGCCCTCTGCTTCGCCGGCGACCCCGGCGCGAAGGGGCACGGGACGAAGACCGTGTGGGTTCACGACCTGCGCGCGAGCAGGAACTCCACGCTCAAGACGAAGCGGATGATGGGCGCAGACCTCGACCAGTTCGGCGAGTGCTACCGTCCCGAGGACCGCCACAACCACGGCGCGGGCACGGCCCATGGCCCACAGCCATCAGCCGTCAGCGAGTAGCGCGATCGCGCGCCTCCTCGGTGTGGGTAGGACCACCCGGTCCGCCCGGCGGATTCCGGGCCGGGCGGCCGCTTGCCGTCGACCTTGTAAGCCGGGATCCGGCCTGCTATTGCGTTGGATACCGGAGGGCGGGATCGAACCGCCGACCTTGGGGTTATGAATCCCACGCTCTCACCAGCTGAGCTACTCCGGCAGATGGCGTAAGTATAGTGTTCGCCCGGAGCCGCGGCAACCCGCGCGCTTCGCGGCGGAATCGTGCGCGGCCCGGCTCCGGAGAGCGTCGATCGGTCCGGCCGCAGCGCGTGAGAAGGGAGGTCCGGCGATGCGCAGCCTCACCCGGTATCTGACGTTCTGCGTGCCGGCACGCATGGGTTTCGTGAACATCACCGGGCAGGTCCAGGAGGTGGTCGGTCAGAGCGGCATTCGCGACGGGCTGTGCCTCGTCAACGCCATGCACATCACCGCGAGCGTGTTCGTCAACGACGACGAGCCCGGGCTGCACGAGGACTACAAGCAGTGGCTGGAGCAGCTCGCTCCGCACGAGCCGGTCGAGCGCTACCGTCACAACCGTACCGGCGAGGACAACGGCGACGCGCACCACAAGCGCCAGATCATGGGCCGCGAGGTCGTCCTCGCGGTTACCGAGGGCAAGCTCGACTTCGGCCCGTGGGAGCAGGTCTTCTACGGCGAGTTCGACGGACACCGGCCCAAGCGCGTCCTGGTCAAGGTGATCGGCGCGTGAGCGGGCCACGCCGGCCGCCGACCAGCCGTGGACGGCTAGCCGTTCCACTCCACCGGACAGCCCTCGAGATTCCTGGGGTGCACGGGCAGGGGATCAACCACGATCACCAGGCAGGAGGCGTCGTCGAGCCGCCGGTCGCGCCAGAAGCCCTTCAGGCGGATGTGGATGCGCGAGCCGTCCGGGCGCAGCACCCATCCGGTGGCGCCTTCGGCCAGGGGGGCCGCGTCGTGGACGATGTGGAGCACATCGACCTGTCCGAAGAAGCGGTGGGCGACGCGGTCGGCGTGACAGATGGTGTCGACCCGTGTAGTCATGCGGCGGTTTCCCCGAGCCTTCCTCCAGGCCTATCGGAAAACGGCTTGGCGGGACTTGGGCGGACGCGGGGAGGATCGCCGCCGGTGCGGGGGACGGCCGGGCACCGGCTCGCCGTGGCGTGCGGAGTCTGGCCATGATGCGTTACTCGATCCGTCCCGTCCACAGCCTCGCGGCTCTGCGCCAGGTGCAGGACCTGCAGGCCGCGGTCTGGGGATTCGCTCCGGTCGATGTCGTGCCGCTCAGACTCATGCGTGTCATGCAGCGCAACGGCTCCCTGGTGCTGGGCGCCTTCGATGCGCGCGGACGGCTGCTCGGCTTCGCGTTCGGCTACATCGGCGTGCGCGACCACCGGACGCTGCTCTGCTCCCACATGCTCGGCGTGCGCGCGGACTGCCGCGATCTCGGCATCGGCCACGCCCTGAAGCTCGCCCAGCGGGAGTGGTGCCTCGGCCGCGGCTACGACCGGATGGTGTGGACCTTCGATCCGCTCGAGAGCCGCAACGCCCGCTTCAACCTGCACAAGCTCGGCTGCATCGCACAGGACTACTGGGTCAACCTCTACGGGAGGGTCCGCTCGGGTCTGCATGCCGGGAGCGCCACCGACCGCTTCCTGGTCCAGTGGCATCTCCGCGATCCGAGCCCGGATCGCGAGGGCTGCCGTGCGCCCTACGTCAATCCGCCGCGCCGCGGACCGGGGGGGCTTCCCGACTGCGAGGACCCGGAGTTCGACTTCGGGAGGTCGCGGGTGCGGGTGCTGATCCCGCGCGACACGCAGGCGGTGAAGGCGGCCGACCGGGCGCTGCTGCGCCGCTGGCGGGAGGTGATCCGCCGGGTGTTCCGCCCGCACTTCCGGGCCGGGTACCGCGCGGTGGACTACGACCTGCCGCCGGGCCGTCGCTACCAGGACTACGGCAGCTACATCCTGGAGCGCTGACCGCGGTGCGATCCGGCGGCGGGGGCCGGTCGGTCGCGAGCCGCTCAGCCGCGGCAGCCGATCGTGACCCAGTGCTCCGTGGAGACGTTGGTGACGCTGCTGGTGATGCCGCCGGAGCCGCTGATCGTGACGAACGCAACCGCGAAGGTGACGCCGATCAGTGCCGGCTCGTCCGGAATGGCAATGCTCCCGGTCGCCGTGCCGAGTCCAGTGATCTTGCCGCCGAATCCCTGGAAGACGCCGGGCATTCTCCAGACTGCGAAGAACAGCCCGTCCGGATTGAGCGGGAGGGTGTACTCGCCGATGTCGATTCCGGGGTAGGTGGTGAACGCGCAGCCGGCCCGATACGCATCGCCGATGTTGGAAGCAGCCGTGAACGTGAGCCCCAGGTTCCCGCCCGGGAGGGCGGATCCGAACGAGCTCACGCTGGGCTGGCTCGACAGGAAGTCGAGCGCCGACTTCAGCCCCTTTGCGGCGGCGGTCGCGCGCTGGGCGCCGTAGGACTCCGCCCCGCTCGTGTAGACCGCTTCGATCCGGGACGGTGCGCCGAGGAGGCGGACGCCCTGCGTCAAGCGGCGCAAGCGGATCTGGATGGCCAGCGCGGTTCTGCCACCCGGATACGGGTAGGGGACGGTGAACGGGAACGTGACCAGCTTGCCGGGCGCAATCCCGTCCCGATCCAGCCGGCTCGCCCGGTAGACCTCGATGGAGTTCTTCAGATTGCCGTCGAACTCCGGGTCCGGCTCGACCGACGGCGCTTCGCCCACGACGATGCTGAAGTCGTCGGCCACGATCCGGCCCGAATCGAGGGCGAAGAAGCTCAGCCCCGTGAGTGCGCCGCCGTTTCGCGGCAGCCGGTCGCCCGCCAGGACCATCAGGTAGCGGATCTCTTCGAGGCCGCTGAAGGGTTCGGCGGAGGGCATGCCCTGGTTCGGATTCGGATCCGGGACGTAGAAGCGCACGGACGGCTGCTGCGCGCGGACCGTTGCTCCCGCCAGCGCGAGGGCAACGAGGAAGGCGGTCGCGATTCCGGTAGCGCGCTTCCTCATCGGGAAACCTCCTTCATCCGGATCCTCGGTGCCCACGCCCCCTGGCGGCGGGCCGTCCGGCAGCCGACTGCATGAACTATACCGCATGGCTCCCGGTAAAGGAAGCCGCGCGAGGCTCGGCGGACGGGAGACCTTCGGTCGTGGCAGGCCGTCGCGGCGGAGATCCCCGGCGCGGCGCGGCCTGGCGCGGGACTGTGGGATCGAGTCGTTCCCGGCCGCCGGCTATACTGGACGGATACAGGCGGACCCGGGCGGAGGCGCTCGCATGGAACCGGCACGAAACGGTCCCGTCGGGACCCTTCTCATCCTGATCCTGTGGGCCCCGCTCGCAACCGGTCAGGAGGAGCCGGAGTACGCCCAGTTCCGGCGGCAGGCAGCAACGCTCTGGGAGTTCGTCACCGCGGGAACGGGCCCGGAGCCCTTCGACTCGATCGTGGGTGGCCACCGCGGCCACTTCCATCGCTTCTTCCTCGAGACGGAGATCGAGCTCGTCCGGGCGCCCGAGCCGGATTCGCCCCGGTTGCGCGCACGAATGGTGCAGCTGGCCGAGATCGCCCGGGACCGCTTCGGTGTCGACTTCTACCTGCACCGCGCGGAAAGCGTGCTCGGCGCCCTGCGGGGCGGACCCGCGCTCGAGCCGGCCTGGAACTGGCGGGGAGATCCACCGCCCGGCGATGCCGTCCTCGAGGCGCTCGCCGCGGTCGAGCGGGCCCGGGCGGCGATCGAGCAGGTTCCGCCGGGACCCATGCCGGCGCCGATGCGCGCTTGCGTGCGGAGGCTCGCCGCGGCGGGGTGCCCGGACGGAGCCCTCGACGGTCTCGTGTCGCTGGCGACCTGGCACCTGCTGCGGGGCAACTTCACGATCGGCGAGCAGGCGCTGGAGGCCGCGAAGGAGATGGATCGGGCGGCCGGGGCGGGCCGGACCTCCGAGATCGAGCTCCTGCGCGGCCACCTCGCCCTCAAGCGCGAGGACTTCGAGGAGGCGCGCGATCGCTTCCGGGCCGCCGTCGCGGCGGCGACGGGAGACCGCCGCCGCCTGATGGCGCAGGCCCATCATGCCCAGGCGCTCGCCTACTTGCTCGACCACGGCCGCGCTTGCGAAGAGTCGCTTGTCGTGATGCGCGGTCTCGACGCGCTGTCCGCCGCCTCCCGGGCGATCGCGCTCGTCGCGCTCGTCGAGGTGGAGCTTCGGGCGGCGCGCTTCGCGGAGGCCCTGGAACGGAATCGCCTCGCCGCGCGCGCCGCCGGGGAGGCCGAGAGCGAGGCAGCGCGCAAGCGCCTGGGCCTGCTCGTGAGACGGCAGCGGGGCTACATCCACATGGCCACGGGTCGCTTCGCCGAGGCGGCGCGCGACTTCGAGGCGGGCCTGGCCGAGGCGCACGGCCAGGGAGATCTGTTCGAGGAGATCTACCACCTGCGCTACCTCGCAGAGCTCGCGTTCCGGCAGGGCCGGGAGGGGGAGACCCTCGATCACGGCCTGCGCATGCTCGAAGCGGCGCGCGCGGCGCGGACCGACAAGGAGGTGTTCCTCGCGCTGCGCTACCTGGGCAAGGTGCACCTCCGCTGGGGGCTGCTGGAGGATGGCGCCCTGTACCTCCGCGAGGGCCTCGACGTGGCGAGCCGCGTCGGGCTGCCGCACTGGCGCCGGGAGATCCTGCGCGATCTTCTGGAGGTGATGGAGCGGCAAGGTCTCCGCGCGGAGGCGGACCGCTACGAGCGCGAGCTGCGCCAGGATCTGCCGGAGGCGCGCGGCGGGGCGGGCGGCGTGAGCGACGCGCTGCTGCTGGCCCGCCTCGCGCGCGGTCGCGGCGATCCGGAGCAGGCGGCCCGCGATCTGGATGCCGCGCTCGACCAGCTGGACGCGCTGGCCGATGCCGGCGCGGATCCCGCAGTGGTCTGGCTGCGGGGCGCCGCCGCGATCGAGGCCGCCGAGCAGGCCGGCGACACGGGGGAGGCGCTGGCGTGTCTGGAGGAGGCCGAGTCCTGGGCGCAGCGCGTCAAGGATCCTCTGCTCGAGGCCGGGGCGCTCACGCGCAAGGCGCTGCACCTCGGCGCCTCCGGGCGGCTGGAGGAGTCGCGGGACGCGCTCGCGCGCGCGTTCGAGCTGGGCAGCGCGGGACTCCGGTTCACGGGCAGCCTGCCGCTCAGAGCCGGGTTCTTCGAGGAGTCCCGGGACGTGATGGGACGGCTGGCCCGCGTCACGCTCGAGCTCGAACGGCAGGGACGCCAACCCGACGAGGCCGCCTTCGTGCTCCGGCTCGCGGAGAAGCAGCGAGACCGCCGCTTCCGGGCCGAGTGGTCGGCGTACGGCGCGGCGGCCACGAGTCCCCGCTTGCGGGAGCTCAAGGGCCAGCTCGAGGAGGTGCTGAGGATCTTCGAGACCTCCGACCGGCTCGACGCGTCCGGTCGCCGCGCGATCTACCAGCGGCTGATCGAGCTCCGCGACGAGTACAACCGCCTCACCAACGAGGCGTGGCAGGAACGGCCCCACGTCGATCCCGATCAGCTCGACGTGGAGCGGCTGCGCGCGCGCCTCGGGGAGGCGTTGATGGTCGCGTTCCTCCTCGGCGAGGAGGACGCGTTTGTGATTGCCGTGGGACGATCGGAGGGCGTCAAGGTGATCCGGCTTGCCACCCCGGTGCGCGCGCTCGAGGGCCGCGTCCGCTACCTCGACACCTTCGTCCAGCGGCTCCGGCCGGGCCACGAGAGCGACTTCGCCCGCCCCGCGCACGCGCTCTTTCGCGACCTCCTCGAACCGGTGGTGGCGGCCGGGTGGCTCCCGGCCGGCCGGCCGCTCGTGATCGTGCCGGACCGCGCGCTGGAGCGGCTGCCGTTCCACGCGCTCGTCACGGAGCCGCCGCCGCCGTCGGCGGCGGGAGGCGGCTTTCGCGACATTCCATACCTGGTGCTGCGCAATCCGGTCCGCTACCTGACGGCGGCGGCCGACCTGCTGGCGGCTCCGGCGGCCGAGGCGGTCGAGCCGCGCTTTCTCGGCGTGGCGCCGGCCGCGGAGCTGACCGGTCTCGGCGGCGCCGCGGACGAGGTGAAGCGGATCGGCGCGCAGTTGCCGCCGGGCCGGGCGGCGCTTGCGCTCGGCGCGGACGCCGGCAAGTCGCGGCTGCTGGCGCGGTCCGATCTTCGCGAGCAGACGATCCTCCACTTCGCCACGCACGGGCGCGCGAGCGCGCTCGACTACAGCTTCAGCGGGCTGGTGCTGGGGGCTGCCGACGAGCGCGGCGGCGACGGCGTTCTGCGCGGTTACGAGGTCAAGGCCGCCGGGCTCGCCCCGGCGCTCGTGGTCCTGAGTGCGTGCTCCTCGGGGCGGGACATGGCCGATCCCGGGGTGACCGGCGTCGGCTGGGGCCGGGTCTTCCTCGAAGCGGGCGCCGCCGCCGTCGTGCTGTCGAACTGGCGGGTGGACGACCGCATCACGGTGGGCTTCATGGAGACTTTCTACGACCGCCTGCTCGCCGGCGTTCCCGCGGACCGGGCTCTGGCCGAGGCGGCCCGGGCTAGGATTCGCGGAGCGGCGGCCGCCGGCGCGGCGAATCCCCGCCACTGGGCGCCGTTCGTGCTGGTCGGCCAGGCGGTGCGTTTCCGGAGCCGGCCGGACTGACGCGAAACCCGGTCTCGCCGCGAGGGTCGCGCCGCGGTCAGGGCCGCTCGGCCGCGAGCTTGCGGACCTCCTGCTCGAGCGCGTCGACCAGCTCGGCCTCGGGTACCCGGCGGAGCAGCTCGCCGCGGCGAAACAGGAGGCCCGAGCCCTTGCCGCCGGCGATGCCGACGTCGGCTTCGCGCGCTTCGCCGGGGCCGTTCACCGCGCAGCCGAGGATGGCGATGCGGAGCGGGGCGCGGATGTCCTGGATCCGGTGCTCCACCTCTCTGACCACCTTCTCGAGATCGATGGCGATGCGCCCGCACGTCGGACACGCCAGCACCTCCGGCGACGTCACCCGGAGCTCGAGCGCCTTGAGGAGGGCGTAGGCGACCGCGACCTCTTCGACGGGGTCGGCGGTGAGCGAGACGCGGATCGTGTCGCCGATGCCGTGGAGCAGCAGCGCGCCCAGGCCAGCGGCGCTCTTGATCGTGCCGTAGGGCGGCAGGCCGGCCTCGGTGATGCCGATGTGCAACGGCACGTCCACCTGGTCGGCGAGCAGCAGGTGCGCCGCCAGGCTGGTGCGAACGCGCGTCGACTTGATGCTGCACACGACGTTGTCGAAGCCGAGCTCGCGGACAAAGGCGATGTGGCGGGCCGCGCTCTCCGCCAGGGCGGCAGCCGACGGATGGCCGTGGCGCTCGAGGAGGTCCTGCTCGAGGGACCCGGAGTTGACGCCGATCCGGAGCGCCGCTCCGTGGTCGCGTGCCGCGCGCACGACCTCCCGGACGCGATCGGGCCCACCGATGTTGCCGGGGTTGATCCGGACCTTGTCGGCGCCCGCTTCCAGGGCGGCCACAGCGAGCCGGTGGTTGAAGTGGATGTCGGCGATCAGCGGCCCCTGCATCTGCCGCTTCAGTTCGGGCAGGACTGCGACCGCTTCCCGATCGGGCACCGCGACCCGCACCATCTCGCAGCCGGCCTCCTCCATGCGCCGGATCTGGGCGAGCGTGGCTTTGCGGTCGCGCGTGTCGGTCGAGCACATGGACTGCACGCGGATGGGCGCATCGCCCCCGACGGTGACCGCACCGATGGTCACCTGCCGCGTGGGCCGGCGCGCCGGCAGCCGCTCCAGCCCGTCGTGGATCGCGTCGGACACGGGTTCTCCTCCGCACGACGACGGCGCCGCGCGCCGTGCGAATCCGGCCGGCGGCGCGACACCACCACGGATACACGGTCCGCCCGCTCGCGGCGAGGACATCTCCGCCCGACGAGGTTCCAGCCCGATCGAGGGTCGATCCAGCGGGCGGAGGGCGTCACCGGACGGCGAGGACGAGCTCGGTGGGCGACCCGGCCCCCGCGGATCCCAGCGCCGCCAGGCCGCGGGCATGGTGTCCGCCCAGGAAGGCCGATACCTCGTAGGTGCCGGGCTCGAGGCCGCCGATCTCCAGGCTTCCGACCCGAGGCAGCTCGAACCGGCAGAACGGCTGGGCATGGCGCCGGTGCAGGGCGATCCGCAGCGGGGCGTCGGGTGCCGGGCCGCTGCCGCGCCAGGCCGGCTGGAGGATCAGCCTGGGCTGGCGCCGGCGAACGGTCAGGTCGAGCGCGCCGGGCAGCGAGAAGGTGCCGAGCGGATAGAGGACGTCGTTTTCCCACACCTCGAGCAGATAGGCGCCCGGTACGACCGGCGCAAGGCGGATCGGGGCCACCTCGCCCGGCGGGCCGGGATCGGCCGGCGCCGCATCCTGCGCTTGCACCAGGGTGCCGCCCTGGGTGCGGATCATCAAGGTGCCCTGGACGCGCCGGCCGTCGTCGTCCCGGACCCGGATCTCGACGGGCGCCGCGCCGGGCAGCACGAAGTTCCGCTCGATCGTCGCGCCCGGCGCGAGCAGCAGGCGGTGCTCGTTCCGGGCGAGCGGGACTGCCTCCCAGCGGCCGGCGAGCGTCTGCGGATACACGAACAGCGAGCCGGCTGCGAGCCGGTCGATCCGGTAGCGGCCCTCCGGATCGGTCGCGACGTGCCGGCGTCTTGCCGCGCTCTCGGCGGTGACGATCACCTCGGGCAGGGGATGACCTGCGGCATCTTGCACGACGCCCGCGACGGTCCCGTCCAGCACGACCCTCAGCTCCACACCGGACCGCGGCAAGGAGATCGGTTCGGACTGCAGCGCCGGCCCCCTTGCCGCTTCGACCACCACGCTGGACCAGGGCAGGCTTTCCGCCCGGAAGACCGCCCGCCCGTCGTCGCGCTGCACGGGAACGTGGATCGCCGGCGCGTCGGGCAGCAGCTCCGGATCGCGCCGGACCGCCACGGTCTCCGGCCAGACCTGACCGGGGTCCGCCGCCGGGAAGAACCCCTCCAGCGAGTGCGGGCTCGTTTC
Source organism: Planctomycetota bacterium (assembly GCA_016935485.1). Lineage (GTDB taxonomy): Bacteria > Planctomycetota > JAFGQW01 > JAFGQW01 > JAFGQW01 > JAFGQW01. Next base: position 16,388 of record JAFGQW010000134.1, read on the forward strand.
GAGGGGAATCGCGGCGAACGTCATCTCCTCGACCGTGATCTCCTGCAGGATCTCGCGGTAGCCGGCCACCCACACGGCCACACGGAAGCTCCCGGGCGCGAGCGCTGCGTGATGCGCGCCCGCCACTCCCGGCACCGGCGAGAAGAACCGCGTCGGACCGCCGCCTTCCTGCCAGGCTGCGATCAGCCGGGGCTCTCGCTCCACGGCGCGTCCGGCGTCCTGCAACCGGAGCAGGACCAGGTGCGCAGGCCCCGCACGCAGCGCGAGCGGTTCCCGGTGCCCGCTCCCCAGGGCGAGCGGCGCGAACGGTATCCACTCGAAGGTGCTCGTCCCCTCGCGGAACGGGTGCAGCTCCACGCTGACGGTGGCCGGAATCGTCAGCGCGAAAGTCCCCTGGCGCACGGGTGCGGACGCGGTGCGCCCCGTACCGCTCCAGACCGCCATGATCCGGCGGCCATTCGGATCGAGACCGCCTTCGGCCTGCAGGGTCCCGGGAAGCCGCGTGCCGGGCTCGAGCGCCACCGCCAGCGCGGCGGTCGGCCCGGAGACCGGAGTCGGCCGCGAGACCGCGGTGTCGTTCCAGGCCGTGACGAACGCGGGGAACGCACCGGGTACCTCGATCTGGAAGTCCCCGTTCGGTTCCGCTTCGGCAAGCACGCAGCCGGCCGCGGGATCCGGGCCGGAAACCAGCGCCAGCCGAGCGCCGCCCGCCGGTCGTCCGCCCGCGTCGTGAACCCTCCCCGCCACCCGCGGCCGCTCCGGTGTTGCGACCGCGGGACCGGCCGGCGGCTGGATGGAGGTTGAGGAAGGTCCCGGCGCGGGCCGGGAAGGGGGCGCGCCGGGCGTGCCGGGTCCGGTTCGCGCCGACGGTTCGGCCGGAGCGGGCCCGCCGTTGCGATCTGCGGCGCGGTCCTCGAGGAGCCTGAGCGCCCCGAACACCCCCAGGAGGAGGACAGCGGTCGTCACAATCCACGGCCAGAAAGTGGTTTGCCGTGGCGGTTGCGGCGGCGGGGGAGGCGTGTGCGCCTTTTCCGTCAGCTCCTCGACGCTGCGCCTCAGCATCGAGGAGTCCTGGAGCCGATCCTTGCGGTAGGCGACGCAGGCGGAGCAGGTGCGCAGGTGGTTGGTGAGCGCGGTCCGCTCCGGTGGATCCAGAGGACTCGCGAGATCTCGATCGATGAGTTCCCGGCAGCGACGGCAGTCCATGGTCTTGGTGTCCAGTGGTCTCGCGCCCGGTGCTCCCCCGGCGCGGCTGCCATCGTAACCGACCGGCGCCGGATGCGTAAACCACTCGGTGACACGGCTGCCGGTCGGTTCCGGACCTGCGGCAAACCCGGTAACATCGTGCGCGGCCCGGCCGGCTCCCGATTGCGGCTCGCGGCCGGCGCCGCCGGCGCGGCGGCGGCGGAGGCGTGCAGACGGCGCGCAGTTGCGAGGCGCAGGGGCCTGCGCCCGTTCGAGGAGAAGGCGTTGGAAGACCCGAAGGCCACCGTGTTGCTGCCGACCCGCAACGGCGGCGCCCCCTTCCGGCGCGTCCTCGAAGCGCTGCGTCGGCAGGAGGCGGATTTCGCCTTCGAGCTGCTCGTGATCGACTCCGGCAGCCGGGACGGCACCGATCGCGCCGCCGCGGCGGCGGGGGCCCGGGTGATTGCGATCGCGCCCGCCGACTTCCAGCACGGCCGCACCCGCAACCGCGGCGTCGCCGAGGCGCGCGGCGAATTCGTGGCGCTGCTCTCCCAGGATGCGGAGCCGGCCGACGCCCAGTGGCTACAGCATCTGGTCCGTGGCCTCGAGGCGGTTCCGGAGGCCGCCGGTGCCTACTGCCGCCAGATTCCCCGGCCGGACTGCGACCCGTTCGTCCGCGATCGCCTGGGGCGCTGGGCGGCTACGCGCGCCGTGCGGGACGTGCAATCGATTGCCGATCCCGAGTCGTTCTGGGCGCTCGAGCCCGTGGCGCGGCTGGCGCGGATCGCGTTCGACAACGTGGCCTCCTGCGTGCGGAAGTCGGTGGTGGCGGAACACCCCTTTCCCGAGCGCCGGTTCGGCGAGGACGTCGCGTGGTCGCTTAAGGTGCTGCTGGCCGGCAAGGCGATCGTCTACGAGCCGGCGGCGGCGGTTATCCACTCGCACAACGAGGGGCTCTGGGCGAGCTTCCGGCGCGTCTACCTGGACCACCAGAATCTGAACGATCTTCTCGGAATTTCCCTGGTCCCGAGCTTCGGGGACCTGATAAAGAACTGCTGGCGCGGACCCGGCTACTACAGCGCGATCGTCGCGCGGACGGCGGGGCTGACGCGGCTCCAGCGGCTCGGTTGGCGCCTCTATGGCGGCCCCTACGGCGCCCTGCAGGTGCTAGCGCAGTTCCTCGGGCCGCGGTCCAACCGCGGGCGCCGGACCTCGCGGCTTGTCCGCGGGCTGGATCGCTGGATTGCCGGCCGGGGGTGACCGGGAGCGGCGGCGCCGCGGCGTCCCGCCGGCCGGCGGCTTCGGAGACGTGTCATCGGACCATGCGAACCCTGCAGGCGCTCCTCATCAGCATGCGGCCGCACCAGTGGGTGAAGAACCTCGTGTTCTTCACGGCCCTGGTCTTCGGCGGCCGGCTCGAGAACCTCCACGACGTGGCGGCGGTGCTCGTCGGGTTCGTGATCTTCTGTCTCATCTCGAGTGCCGTCTACCTGCTCAACGACGTCCAGGACCGCGCCCTGGACCGCCAGCATCCGGACAAGCGCCGGCGGCCGATCGCGTCGGGGCAGCTCCGGGCGGCCACGGCCGTGCAGGCGAGCGCGGCGCTCACGGCCGGCGCGCTGGCGCTCGCCTTCTTCTTCCCGGTGCTCGATCCCACCGTGCGGGGATTCGGATTCGGGATCACGCTGGTGGCGTATTACCTGCTGAACCTCGCGTACACGCGGTTCTTCAAGGAGCAGGCGATCCTGGATGTGCTGAGCATCTCGATCGGGTTCATCCTGCGGATCATGGCCGGCGGCTTTCTGATCGACGTGGTCATCTCGCACTGGGCGATTCTCTGTACCTTCTTCCTCGCGCTCTTTCTCGCGCTGGCCAAGCGGCGCCACGAGCTCTACCTCCACCCGGAGGGCGAGGTGGCGCATCGCCCGGTACTCAAGGAATACCACCCGATCCTGGTCGACCAGATGCTCACCGTGGTGCTCGCGGCCACGATCGTCGCCTACGCGATCTACACGATGAGCGGGCGGGTGGGAGAGACCCGCCTCTACTACTCGCTCGTCTTCGTGGTCTACGGACTGTTCCGTTATCTCTACCTGATCCACCGGCACGACCAGGGAGGCGATCCGACCCGCACCCTGGTGGCGGATTGGCCCATCCTGATCACGATCGGCCTGTGGGGAATCACGGTCATCTGGGCGCTCTACTTCGGCGGATGAAGGGCGCCGGCCGCGGCGGCGGCCGCGCGGCTCCGGAGACCGGAGGGGCGGCCGGGGGCGGGCGGAAGGGGCTCTGCGCCGGGCGCGCGATCGGCTATAGTTGCGGGCCGGCGGTCCGCGGGGCGGACCGCAACCGGGCGCCGCGACGGGGCGTCCGGGGTCCGAGGGTACGGGCGGCACGAAGGGCGCGGTGAACTCGACATGGGCGTGATGATCGTCGGGGCAGGGGTCGCCGGACTGACGCTCGGCCACGAGCTTGTCCGTGCGGGCCAGGAGGTGACGGTCGTGGAGATCCTGCCGGAGATCGGCGGGCTGGCCCGGAGCTTTCGCTACGGCGACTTCGTCTTCGACCTCGGACCGCACCGCTTCCACACCGAGAACGCCGAGGTGGAGAGCTTCATCCGCGCGATCCTCGGGGCCAACCAGGCCGACATCCGCCGCTCCAGCGGGGTCTGGTTCTTCGACCGCTACCACGACTGGCCGCTCAAGCCCTCCAGCCTGCTCAAGATCCCCAAGCGCGAGATGCTGAAGGCCTGTCTCGACCTGTTCTTCCGGCCGCGGCCGCGGAGCGAGTCGTTCGAGGACTACGTGCTCGCCCGCTACGGGCGCACGATCTACCGGCTCTTCTTCAAGCCCTACACCGAGAAGTTCATCAAGTACCGCTGCGACCAGCTGCACCACAGCTGGGCCAAGGCCGGCATCAATCGGGCGGTGATCGAGAAGCGCCTGGAGGTCTCGGGAATCTGGAACCTCGTCCGGGGGACGCTCTTTCCGCAGAAGGTCGACACGCGGTTCATCTACCCCCGGCGCGGCGGGATCGGCGCGTTCACCGACGCCCTCGGGGAGGGCATCCGCCGGGGGGGCGGGACGCTGCTGACGGACTGCCGGCTCACCGCGCTGCGCCGGGAGGGTTCGCGGGTGGTCGCGGCGGTCGATTCGCGCGGCGCGGTCCACGAGGTGGACCATCTGTTCTGGACGGGCACGCTGCCCGCGCTCGAGGAGCTGCTCGAGCTGCCGGATTTCCGCCTGGAGTATCTCGCCAGCCTGTTCCTCAACTTCGAGGTCGACGGCGAACCCGACCACGAGTACCAGTGGATCTACTACGGCGGGCCGGACCTCGTGTTCAGCCGGGCGAGCTTTCCCACCCGGTTCAGCCCGCTGACCGCGCCGCCCGGCAAGCACGGGATCTGCGTGGAGATCGCCTGCATGGAGGGCGACGGCGCGTGGAACCATCCCGAGTGGGTGATCGGGGACGTCCGGACGCAGATGATCCGCGTGGGGCTCGTCCCGCGCTACACGGCGATCGAGGACTGCCACGTGGAGAAGGTGCGCCACACCTACCCGATCTACACGCTGGGCTATCAGGAGCGCAAGGCGGAGGCGGCGCGCCAGATCGGACAGCAGGCCCGCAACATCAGTCTGCTCGGGCGCACCGGGAACTTCTGGTACAACAACATGGACCACTCGATCGCCCAGGCGCTGCACATGGCGCGCAAGTTCCTCGCGTGCGCCGAGGACCTGAGCGTCTCGACCGAGGAGATCTTCCAGGGCTGATGCCGGAGTTGCGTCTTGCGGTCGTCATCCCGGTGCACAACGGCGCGGCAACGCTGCCGCGCTGTCTTGCCGCCGTGCGCGCCAGCCGCGGCGTCGCCTTCGAGGTGATCGTCGTGGACGACGGCTCCACGGACGCCACGGCCGCGCTCGTCGCCGCCGACCCGGCGATCCGCCGCCTCCGGCACGAGCGGCCGCGGGGGGCCGCGGCGGCGCGCAACGCCGGGGTCGCTGCCGCGCGGGCGCCGGTGGTCTGCTTCGTGGACGCCGATGTGGTGGTGGGGCCGGATCTGCTGGCGGCGGCCGACCAGTCGCTGCGCCAATCCGGCGCCGACGGCGTGGTCGGGATGCTCGGGCGCGCGACCGAGGCGCGCAACTTCGCCAGCCGCTACGAGAACCTCTACATGCACTTCATGTTCGCCCACCACGCCGACGAGATGGACTTCCTCTTCACGAGCTTCGCCGCGATCCGGCGGGATGTGTTCCTTGAGGCCGGGGGCTTCGACGAGGCCTACGCAGGCGCCGGGATCGAGGACATGGAGCTCGGTCAGCGGCTGGTCGGCGCGGGCCGGCGGCTGCGGCTCGACAAGCGGCTGGAGGTGCTGCACCTCAAGCGCTTCGGTGTCTGGCAGCTGCTGCGCACGAACCGGCGCAAGGCGGCCGGCACGCTGCGGATTGCGCTGCGCAACCGTCGCCAGGGACGGCGCAGCCGCAAGCACGTCGGTCCGGGCTGGGCGTTTCTCGCAGGGATTCCGCTGACGGGAGCGGCGCTCGTGCTGGGCGCGGCGGGTGCGGTGGGGGGCGGCAGGCCCGCGCTCGTCGGCGCGCTCGGGCTGCTCGGGCTGACGGCGGCTCTCAATGCGGGATTCCTGTCCTTCCTGGCCCGCACGGAGGGTCTGCGTTTTCTCGTGGCGGCAATCCCGTTTCTCTATGTACAATTCGTGAACTACGGCCTCGGCCTGGCCGAGGGGCTCGCCGGCTACCTGGCCGGCAGGCAGTACTGAACGGGTCCGCAAGGGCCCGCAGGCTCCGGGCGGCGGGCGCGCGGCGTCGGCCCGACACGCGGCATGCGAGGGACCTCATGTATCCGCTGCGCCTTCTCAAGTACGGCAGCCGGGTCTTCTACAAGCGGGGCATGATGCCCCTCTACATGATTCACTTCATCACCGAGAACTGCAACGCGAACTGCTTCCACTGTCTGTGCGGCTACCACGCCCACTGGGAGCGAAACGAGCTCTCGATCGACGAGATCGAGCGCTTCTCCCGCGGGCTGGGCGATCTGCTGTTCGTCTTCCTCACGGGCGGCGAGCCGTTTCTTCGGGACGACATCGCGGAGATCGCGAAGATCTACTACAAGAACAACCAGGTGAAGAAGTTCCAGATCCCGTCCAACGGCTCGCTCACGGACCGGATCCTCCAGCGCACCGAGGAGATCGTGCGCGCCTGTCCGAAAGCGCACATCGGCGTCACCATCAGCCTGGATGGCGTCGGGGAGCTGCACGACCGGGAGCGCAACTTCAAGGGGCTCTTCGACCGCTGCGTCGCCACCTGCCGCGGGCTGGGGGAGATCGCGGCGCGCTACCGGAACTTCGGTCTCAACGCCACCACCTGCGTGACCCGCCTGAACCAGGACCATCTGCCGGAGCTCTTCGATGTCGTCGTGAACGAGCTCGGGATCCGCAACTACTTCAACACGCTGGTCCGGGGCGTGCCGGCGGATCCGCGGGCGATGGCGATCGACATCGAGAAGTTCGCGGCGCTGAGCCGCCAGCAGGACGCGGCGCTGCTCTCGGGGCGCGCGCCGGGCTATGCGGACTTCGTCGGCGCGGACTTCGTCAATGCCAAGAACCTGCTCAGCCGGACGCTGATCGCGCGGACGTACCGCGAGAACCGGTGCTTGCTCAAGTGCCACACCGCCAAGCTGTCCTTCGTGCTGCGCTCGACCGGGCAGATCTTCCCGTGCGAGCTGCTGAACAAGCCGATGGGCAATCTCCGGGACGTGAACTACGACTTCCGCAAGATCTGGTACTCGGCGCGGGCGGACGAGATCCGGCGCTTCATCCGCGACACGAAGTGCTTCTGCACGCACGAGTGCTTCGTCACGCTGAACATCCTGTTCAGCCCGTGGCAGTGGCCGCGCCTGCTCCGGAAGTGGGCGGCCATCAAGCTCGGGCGCCTGCGCCGCCGGCTCGGGGGCAGCGGTGACCGGCCGCCGCCTGCCCGCCCGGAAGCCTCGCCGCCGGCCGCCGCGCGCGAGACGGAGGCCGTGGTCGGGAGCCGGGTCGGCCGCTGATGGCGCCCGGGAAAACGGCAAGGGGCTTGCCATCGGCGCCGCCGGCGGTATGATGGGAAGTGCGGCAACCAAGGGGTTTGGCTGGCCGCGATGGGTTTCTCGCGCGTTGCCGGTCCGGCCCGCAGGGGCACGGGCAAGAAGCAGGGCGGCGCGCGGTGAGAGATGGCGGGCGAGAGGCCGCGCAGAGGGCGTCACCCCAAGCCGCGTGACGGGTCCAGGCAGACGGCGGCGGGAGAAATCCCGGCGGCCGCCGCCGCCGCACACGTTTCTGGAAAGGAACCACGACGGGATGGCCGGCGGGCGCAAGCGCCCGCCAGACCCGCAATCGAACCAATACATCGAGCGGACCCTCCGCTACCCCAATCGACCCGTTTTACCTATTCATTCCGCTCGATGTTCCGGCGCGCGCTTTCGAGCCGCGCCGGTTTTTTTTTGCCGCGCGGAGGTTGAGGCGGCAGGAGGGGATGTGATACGAGTTCGGCGACCCTGTCCCGCGGGTCTTCGCGATGAGGGGGATGGCGGACGGAACGAAAGGAACGTGCGGTGCCCGAGGTGCTGGTGCTGCTGGCCCGGGGTTTCGAGGAGATCGAGGCCGTCACGGCCGTGGACGTGCTCCGGCGCGCCGGGGTGCAGGTGACCACGGCGGCCGTGGAGCGGCGCGAGGTCGTGGGGTCCCGCGGGGTCACCGTCGTCGCCGATGCGCGGATGGCCGAAGTCGCGGCGCGGCCCTTCGATCTGGTCTACTTGCCGGGCGGCTCCGAGGGCATGCAGCGGCTGGCCGCGGATCCGCGCGTGGGCGAGCTGCTCCGCCGACATGCCGCGCGCGACGGGCGGCTGGCCGCGATCTGCGCCGCGCCGTTCGCGCTGCGCGCCCACGGGCTGATCCCGTCCGGCGCTCGCATCACGAGCCATCCCGACATCGCCCGGGAGCTCGCCATGTTCGACTACGTCGAGGACCCGGTCGTCGTGGACGGGCCGCTGATCACGGCGCGGGCACCCGGCACGGCGCTGGAGCTCGCCCTGGTTCTGGTCGAGCTCCTGGTGGGCGTGGCGAAACGGCGCGAGCTCGAGGCCGTCCTGCTGGTGCCGCCGGGACGCACGCGATGAGCCGGACACCGTACGCCCGAGGCGGGGCCGCGCCGCGGCGGGTCCGGCTTCGCGGGCTCTGGCTTGCGGTGGGGGTGCTCGCCCTGGTGGGCGGGGGGGATCTCGCGGCACAGGGCGGCTCGAGCGCTCCGGGGGGTTGCGAGCGGGTCATCGTGGTGGGTTTCGATGGCGCCGACCCCGGACTGCTCGCGCAGTTTCTCGAGGCCGGCGAGCTCCCGGCGTTCGCCGAGCTTAGAGAGCGGGGCAGCTTCCTCGAGCTCGCGACGAGCACCCCCGCCGAATCGCCGGTCAGCTGGTCCTCGATCCTCACGGGACTCAATCCCGGCCGCACGGGCGTCTTCGGGTTCGTGCAGCTCTCTCCGGACGACGACCGCTCGCTCGTCTACACGGTGACCCGCTGGAAGGAACACCGGCTGCCGTCGACTGGCGATCGGCTGTTCATGGCGCTCGGGGCGGGCCTGATTCTCGGGCTGCTGATCTGGGCGGTGGGGCGGATGGTCCGGTTGCGCACCGCGGTGGCGGTCCTCGGCGCCGTCGCGGTCGGGGGGCTGCTCGCCGCGAGCGCCGGCCTGGTTCTGTTCACGGCGGTTCCGGGGTCGCTTCCCGCCACGGCTCCCTTCCGGGACGGCGTGCCGTTCTACCGGGTCGTCGCCGAGCACGGCCTGGGCGCGGTCGCGCTCCAGGCGCCGATGGATGCCCCGCCCGGCGCCGCGCCCGGACTGCGGGTGCTGTCCGGACTCGGCATTCCGGACATCATCGGGCAGGATGCTTCCTGGGCCGTTTACACCTCCGAGATCCTCCCGGCGAGCCGCACCCCGAGCGGGGGCAGGATCGTGCTGCTGGAGTCGACCGCCGGGCGAAACGACGTGGACATCCACGGTCCGACCGATCCGTTCGTCAGCGAAGCGCTGGACCGGCTCGCCGCGCGCGAGCCGCGCGACTTCGAGGAGCACCAGCGGTGGCAGGCCGAGATGGCGCGGCGGACCCTCCAGCTGGCAAGCCGCGTCCGCATGGGCATCCTCTGGAAGCCGGGAGAGGGCCGCGTCGTGCTGGAGCTGCCCGGCGTGGCGCCGGTGCCGCTCCGCGAGGGCGAGTGGTCGGACTTCTTGCCGCTGACCTTCCGGTCCGGGAAGCTCGTCACGAGGCACGGTCTGGTGCGCTTCCATGTCGTCCGCGCCGGCACCGAGCTCCGCCTCTATCAGGAGCCGATCGGCTGGGACCCGCG
>JAFGQW010000135.1 GCA_016935485.1 Planctomycetota bacterium
CCCGCACCCGCACGCTCACCCGCCCTTCCCGCGCCCCTGCAAGTTCCGGCGCCTGACCCCAACAACTTGCACCCGCGCCACGCAGCGCGCGCACCCCGCGCGCGACACCCGCACCCGCACCCGCACCCGCACCCCGTGCAACTTCTGGCGCCTGACCCCAATCTGTTGCACGCCCCCCGCCCTCCTCGTGCTCGTGCTCGTGCTCGTGCTCGACTCCTTCTTCTCTTCCTCTCTTCTTCGTGTCCTTCGTCTCCTTCGTGATCTTCGTGTTTCACATCACCGCGCCGACCCCGTCACCGCCCTCCCCCCTTCCCCTCCGGCACGGCCTGGGATAGTCTGGAAGATCGAGGCCTACCGGAAAGGACCCGCGCCATGCGCACCGGACTGCTGCTCTGTGCCGCCCTGCTGGCGGTCTCGCTGCAGGTAGGCGCCCAGGTCTTCCACGATCCGTTCGACTATCGCCCGGGATTTCTCTCGGGACCGTGGCAGGTGGACAGCGGCATGTGGATCGCGACCGGCACCACGGCCCAGGCCGATCCCACGCCCGTCCGGCAGTACGCCACGCTCCGGAACTTCGTCCTCCAGGATTGCGTGGTGGAGTGCCGGGTCCTTTTCGACTCGACGGTCCTGTCCACGGTGCAGCGCGGCGGGCTGGTCGTGCGGGCCAACGCGCCCGGCTGGGGGCGCGACCTCGTGATCCTCGAGCTCCTCAACACGCACCCGACGATCCGCACCGGCTTCGACACCTTCATGATCGGCGAGTTCCCGGCGAGCCCCACGAGCCCCGGCGGCGCGGTCGGGTGGGTCGTGCCGCCGCACTTCCTCCAGGCGCGGCTGAGGTTCACGGCGGTGGATCGGCGTCTCAAGGCCGAGGTGGACATCGATGAGAACGGCCGCTGGGACCGCTCGTTCGAGACCTTCGCCACGCACGTCCCGGTCCAGACCGGCGCGCTGGGCCTGCACGGGGTGGGCGGGGTGCAGATCGACGATTTCAAGCTCTTCGACGGCGTGCTGGTGGATTCCCTGACCTCCCCGCTGCCGCGGCTCGGCGCCACGGTGGAGCTCGCCCTGCGCGCGTTCCCGGGCGCCGCCTACCAGGCCGCTGCTTCGTTCGGCAATGCCGGTATCGCCCTGCCGGGCGGCCGCATCCCGCTCGCCGTCGACCCCCTGCTCCTCGGCTCGGCGGGCGGCGCGCTCGGCGCCGTCTTCCGCGACTTCGCCGGTCGCCTCGACGCCGCAGGCAACGCCGCCGTGCGGATCGCGATCCCTCCGGACCCGGCGCTCGTCGGGCTCACCGTCCACGTCGCGTTCATCGCCTACGCGCAGCGCTACATCCTGAACTTCAGCAACGACCTCGCTCTGACCATCGAGAGCTGACGGTCCCCGGGGTCCGCCCTTTCCGCCGCGCGGACCCGGACCGGGAGGTCCGCGACGTCATTCTTGCCCAGGACCTCAGAACCTCACGTCCAGGCCTGCGCTGACGAAACCCGCGTGATAGTCCGGGCTGCGCTCGTGGCTCAACTCGCCGAAGAGCTCCACGCGGTCCGACACGCGCCAGATCAGCCGGAGGAGGCCCTGCCCGACGAACCGGCCGTCGCCGTCCTCCACCCCGTAGCCGCCGGCGAGCTGCGCGGCGACCGTGAGTCCTGGCGCCAGATCGGCGTCCACGCGCACGCGGACCAGGTGCTGGTGGAGGTTGTCCGGCGTGTAGTACTCGGGCGCGCCGTCGCGCGTGTCGTCGTAGGTCCCCACGTAACCGACGTGCACCGCGGGTGACTTCGAGAGTCGGTGGGTGTAGCGGAACCGCACCGTCTGGCGCCGATTCCCGTCCGAGTAGACCGCGTTGCGAAAGGACAGATCGACCTGATCCTCGAGGGACAGCAGGTAGCGAGCGAGCACCGACTGGGCATCCAGCCGGATGCCCTCGACCATCGCGCTCGCCGTCTGCACCGCCCCGCCAGCCACGTCCGCCACCAGGGCGAACCGATCGATCCCCTGCCAGCGGACCGCGGCCGTGTAGTCCACCTGGTCCTTCGCGCCTGCGAGAAAGCTCTGGCCGATCGACGCCTCGAGTTCGGTCGGGCCCTCCAGGGAGGCCTCCGCGCCGATTCTCGGGATCCAGGCCTGGACCTTCTCGCCGTCCCGATCGCGATAGGTCGCGCTGCGCAGCGCGCCGAACAGCCGGAGTCTCCGCGCCGCCTCCACGTCGCCGCGGAGCGTCTGCCCGAAGAGGCTCCGGCCCTCGCTGTCCCACCAGTAGTCGCAGGTCGCCTTCACGCTCGGCCGCCGATCCCGCTCGGTGCGCTCGAACAGCTCGAGACTGCGCGCGTCGCCCGGATCGAGATCGAGGAGGCGGCGGAAGGTGTCGCCCGCCGCCACGGCATCGCCGCGCCACAGCAGCCCGCTCGCGCGCGCCTTCAGCACCGCCGCCTCCTCGGCGCCCGCCTGCTCCGCGAGCTCGATCTCCTGGAGCCCGCGGCGGTAGTCTCCCGTCCAGGTCAGCAGCCGCCCGAGCTCCAGGCGCGTCAACGCCCCGGGGTGGCTGCGGCGGAGGCTCTCGACCAGCTCCTCCCCGCTCCAGTGCAGGGGAACCGAGAGTCGGGCGAGGTAGTGCGTCCCGGTCTCGGTGCGGATGTTGTAGGCTCCGCCCGACTGATGGAGTCCGCGCCGGTAGTGGCGGGTGAGCGCCTGCTCGTTCGCCTCGAAGATCCAGGGCGCGTTGCTGACCTCGCTCTGGCCGAAGTCGTTGAACGAGAAGGCATAGAACGGCACCCGCTCCAGGCCGAGCCCATGCTCGAGCGCCTCCTTGCAGGCACGGTAGTCTTCCTCGATCCGCCCGGCGTACTCCTCGCGGGTCTCCAGACGCTGCTCGCCCTTCCGCCAGCGGCGCGCGGCCAGGAACGGGCTGCTCGCGCCGGCGGCGTCGATGTCCACGCGGTCGTGCGCGCGGTGGCCGTGGGCGCCGACCTCCCAGCGGCCCGACGCGAGCAGGGCCCGCAAGTCGTCCCAGCTCATGTGGAACGTGCGCCGCGCTTCGATGCGCGCGGTGGGCACGAACTGGACGGCCTTGAAGCGGAACTCCCGGAGTGCCGGATCGGCATGCTGCAGGTTGTCGAGGCGTGCGTCGTCGAACGTGATCAGGATGGCCCGCTCGGGAAGCGCGCGCTCGCCCGCGAGCCAAGCTTCCACGTCCTGCTGGCCGATCGTCACATAACCGGCGTCCCGGAGCGCCCGGAAGTGGTCGCGAAGCCGCGCCGCGTGAATCGTCGCCGGCTGCATGTCGTCGGACACCCCGTGATACACCAGGATCGGCAGCACCCCCGTCGCGCAGCGCGCCAGCACTTGCTCGAGCTCGGTCCGGGCTTCCCGGAGGCGCCCGCCGCCGTACAGGATCCGCGCGCGCATCAGGTAGTGCTCGGGCTCGTCCACCAGGAACCCGTACATCGAATCCCACGTGCGGAGCGCTGCGTCGGTCTCGCCAAGCCGCTGGAAGGCGCGGACCTTCATCCAGAGCGCCGGCTGCAGCCACGGATTCTCGGCGAGGATCTCATCCGCCAGCTCCAGCACCCGCGCGTGGCGGCCGGCCTGGGACTCCGCCTCCGCCAGGCCCAGCCTCGGCCAGGTGGCATGCGGAGCGAGCGCCGCAGCCCGCTCGAACGCACGGCGCGCGGCGTCGGTGTTGCCCCGCTCGAGCTCCGCCCGGCCGAGGTGGTTCCAGTGCGTCGGATCGTCCGGCGCGAGGACCACGCACCGTTCGAGCGCCTGCACGGCGCGTCCGTGGTCCTGCCGCTCCATGTGATGGTTCGCCAGCACCGTCAGGATCGCGAGCTCGCGCGGCAAGGTCCGCTCGATCCGGCCGAGGAAGCTCCGGAAGCGCCGCTCCGCCCCGTGCCAGAGGCACGCCGCGCGGTAGCGCTCCAGACGCACGCTGTCGCCCGGCCGCTGGCGGATCGCCTCTTCGAGCGCCGCCAGCGCGCTCTCGTAGTCGCCCGCCTTGAGCAGGCAGGAGACCAGGAGCGCGTGGCCGCGCTCGAAGGCCCGGTCGTCGCGCGCCTCCTTCGCCGCGGCGACCAGGCGACGCGCCAGATCCCGGGCGCGCTCGGGCTCGTCCCGCGCGAGCTGGAGCTGGACCGCCGCGAGCAGGAACCGCCGGTCCAACGCCGTCGACTCGGGAGCAGCACCGGCGACCTCGGCGGCCTCCTCGAGCTGGCCGGCCGCGCGCAGCGCGTCCAGCAGGCGCACGCGGTTGCTCACGCTGGCGGGCTCCAGGCGGAGCGCCTGCCGGCAAGCATCCAGCGCGCCCTCGTGGTCGCCGCGCTCCGCGAGCAGGCTCGCGAGCTCGCGATGCGTCCAGGCCGCCTCCGGCGCGAGCGCCACCGCCCGGCGCGCGAGCGCAAGCGCGCGATCCGACTCGCCCCAGGCCTTGGCCGTGCGGGCGCGGTCGCGGAAGACCCGCGCACCGGCGCGCGCCAGCTCGGCGCTGCCGGGCTCCCTGTCGAGCCACTGTTCGAGGCGAAGCACAAGGGGAGGCTCGTCGCAGCGGCGCAGGAAGAGGCTCGCGAGCGCGGCGCAATCCTCCGGCGTCGGCTCCGCCACGCGCTCGGGAGAGACCGCCTCGGCCAGCTCGTCGCCGAGGCCGGCCTCATCCAGCAGGCGCCAGTGGAACCGGCGGATCTCGGGGGACTCCGGAGCCGCCGCACAGGCCCGGCGCGACAGCGACAGCGCCTCCTCGAGCCGGCCCGCGGCGTGGTGGCACCGAGCGGCCGCCGCCAGCAGATCGGCGGGCGCGTCGGACGCCTCGAGGTCCGTCTGCCAGAGCCGGAGCGCCTCCTCGGGACGCTCGGCGGCGAGCTCCACCCAGCCGAGCTCGCGGCCGATCGCCTCCTCCTCCGGTGCGAGCCGCCGCGCCTCGCCCAGGAACCGGCGCGCTCCCGCCGTGTCTCCGACCCCGAGCGCGGTGCGGCCCGCCCGGCGGAGCAGGTGGATCCAGGTCGCGGCCGCCGCCGGCTCCGCGCGGAAATCTCGCTCGAGCAGGAGCGCGACGTGCTGCGGCAGGTCTGCCAGATCCCGCACCGCAAGCAGCACCGCTGTCTGCCACTCGGCGTCCCCGCGCAGGCTCGGGACCAGCGCCTCGAGCCGCTGGCGCAGCTCCGGGCCCCGCGCGAGCAAGCCAAGGCAGCGCAGCTCCAGGAGGCGGGCTGCGCGCGAATCCGGCTCCCCGCCGAGCACCTCCCGCACGAGCGCGAGCGCGTCCTCGGGACCGCCCGCCGCGCAGAGCGCGCCGGCGAGCCCGAGCGCGAGGTCGGACCGCGGTCGAGCGGCCGCCTGCCGCAGCACGGCGAGCGCATCGCCGCGGCGGCCTTGCCGGCCGAGGACCTCGGCCAGATCGAGCTCCACCCGCACGCCCGGCTCGAGCGCCGCCGACTCGGCAAGACAGCGGCCCGCGGTCTCGAGGTCGCCGGCATGAAACGCCACCATGCCGCGCTCGTGCAGGAGCGAGGCGAGCGCCCTCGCCATGGCGGGCACGCGCGCCGCCTGGCTGCGCGCCGCCGCGATCGCCGGATCGAGCTGGCCGTCGGCGCGGAGCGCACGGACCTCGAGCTCCGCCGCCGCGTCATCCGGCTCGGCACCGAGCAGCGGGGCGAGCGCCTCCCGCGCCGCCGCCGCCGCGCCGCGCTCCAGCCGCACACGCGCCAGACCGAGGCGGGCCGCGCGCGCCGCGGCCAATCCCGGCTCGGCCTCCTGCACGACCTGATCGTAGTGCGGCTCGGCTTCGCCGAACGCGCGCTGCTTCTCCAGGAGCTGCGCGAACCAGAGGCGAGCGGCCGTCCGCTCGGGAAACGCGCGCAGAACACGCTCACCCGTCGCCCTGGCATCGTCCGCGCGCCCGGCCCGATCGTACGCGCTCGCGAGGAGCTCCATCGCCTCGACCGCGCCCGGATCGCGGCGAAGCGCCTCTTCCAGCAGGATCGCCGCGCGCCCGGCCTCGCCCCGATCGAGCGCCTCCTGGGCCTCGCGCAGCGCTCTCGACGCCTCGGTGGTCTGCGCCGCCGCCGACCCCGCCGCGCCGCAGAGGAGCAGGACGAGCAGCAGTCGCACGAGAGCGCATCGGGCCACGGCATGCATCGGCATCATCGCAAGACGTCCTCCTCCGGAGCCAGCAGCAGGATCTGATGGCTCGGCGCGATCTCCGCGGGCGCCCGCCCGCCAGTGCCGGCATCTCCCGGCGGAACCGCGAGCCAGCGCAGTCGCGCGATGACACCGCGATCCAGCGTACCGACGTCGCGATCGATCAGTACGCCCAGCGGCACCGGAGCATCGTCGAGGAGATGCCTCAGGAGCTCCGCCATCGGCTCTCCCCCGGCGCTGGCGGACCGGAGGTCGAGCAGGAACCCGTCGACGCCCGTCCGCTCCCGAGCGCGGGGAAGCTCGGCGCGGAGGCACCTCGCCGCGCTCTCGGACGGCGGCGCCGCGAGACGCACCAGCGGCCAGACCGACGAGCCCTGGTGCGCCGCGGCGAGCACGAACGCCGGGTCTCCGGCGCCGGCGAAGCGGAGCTGACCGCCGGTCTCGCCGAGCTCGAACCACGCCGGCACGAGCACATCAGGCAGTTCGCCTCCGGCCGCCCGCAGCGCCTCGATCGAGGAGCACCACGCCGCCCGCGCCGGCGCGGGC
>JAFGQW010000136.1 GCA_016935485.1 Planctomycetota bacterium
CACTGCATCTTGCATTCCCGAGGACGGTTGTGGAAGAGGGAAGAGGAAAGGCGGGAATGCAAGATGCAATGCCAGACCCCCGTCGTCGGTGGATCGGGGGAGGCGGGAATGCAAGATGCAATGCCAGACCCCCGTCGTCGGTCGATCGGGCGAGGCGGGGAGCGACGGCACTCGGTGGCCGCCAGAGGCGGGCGGGAAAGGCGGTACGAGAGCGGCGGGCTCAGCGGACCCCGAATCCGCTGGCCTCGTTGCACGCCTCCGGGAAAGGAATTACCATGGACCTCGAGGTTTCGGACTTCCCGGGGCCAGAGAAGGAATCCCTCTGTGAGGAGACGTCTCCCCATGCGATTCGCGCTTGCCTTCGTGCTCGCCGGCCTGCTGGTGGCCGCCCCCGCCGTCGCCGCTGACCGCCTGGCCCTGATCGACTACGGGCCCGATCTCGGGCTTCGCGACCTGCTGATCCACGAGACCCCGGTCTTTGCGGACCTCGGGGCGAGCGTCGTGGCGCGCGTGAGCGATCCCCTGGCCGCCCGGCTCGCGGCCGCCGGCGTGCGGATGGTGATCGTGCCCGAGCCTCTGCCCGGCCAGCGCCTGGCCGCCGCCTTCTCCTCCGCGCCCACGTGGCGCCCCGCGGGCGTCCGGATCCTCGCCGTCGAGCCGGGTCTGTTCCTCGTCTCCGGCTCCCCCGGCGCGCTCGCCGCCCTCCGTCGCCCGGGTCTGTTCGGCGGCGCCGTCGTGGACATCCCGCTCGCGGCGTCCTACGCGCCGGCTGTACCCTTCGTCGCCGCCGGCCTCGACGCGCCCGATCCGCGGGTCGCCGCCGTGGTGGATCGGGTGCAGCAGGTAAACCTCGTCCAGCACCTGACGGCGCTCACCACGATCTACACGCGCAACGCCCGCCGCGCCGAGAATGCGCAGGCTGTCGCCTACATCAAGAGCGAGCTCGAGAAGCACCCCGGCCTGGTCGTGAAGGTCGAGTCCTTCAGCACCACCTACGGCTCCAACGTCATCGCCGAGCTCCGCGGCTACGATACCCCGGACGAGATCGTGATGGTGGGCGCGCACCTCGATTCGATCGCTGGCAGCACGTCCACGCGCTCCCCCGGCGCGGACGACAACGGCTCGGGCACGGCCAGCGTGCTGGAGCTGGCGCGCATCTTCGCCGCCACACCCATGCAGAAGACGATGCGCTTCGGCCTGTGGAACGCCGAGGAGTACGGGCTCGTCGGCAGCGCCGCCTACGCCGCCGCCGCCAAGACGCGCGGCGACAAGATCCTCGCCTACCTCAACACCGACATGAACGCCTACCGGGCGAGCGGCGACACCGTGGACGTGGACTTCATCACCAACGACTCGACGCCGAGCCTGATCAGCTACCTCACGACGATCTCGCTCACCTACGTGCCGACGCTGGGAGTCAAGAGCGGCCCGCTCAGCGCCGGCACCAGCGATCACCGCTCCTTCTACCGGAACGGCTACCCGGCCGTCTTCTACTTCGAGGACCTCGACCAGTACTCGCCCTACATCCACAGCTCGAACGACGACATGGTGCGTTCCGCCAACGACATGAACCTCTCCACGCTGATCACCAAGTCGCTCGCCGCCGGCCTGGCCGAGCTGGCGCTGCCGCTTGCAGAGCCGTCCTTCGCGCTGAGCACGACCGCCGGCCCCTCGGTGGGCGGCACGCAGGTGACCGCCACCGGCGCACTGCTCGCCTCCACCAATCAGGTCAAGGTCGGCGGCGAGTCCGTGCCGTTCACGGTGAGCGCCGGCCAGGTGAGCTTCGAGACACCCACCTCGGCAACGGTCGGCAACGTGAATGTCGAGATCTTCAACCCTGCCGGACCGGGCAAGGCGGGGTTCACGTACCACCTGACCTCACCGGCGGCGCTGCGGATGCCGGCCAGCCTGGGCATCGGCACGACGGGAGGCGGCGCGGTGGGCGGCTCTCCCGGCTACCTCTCCGTGACCCTGCTGTCTGCCGTGCTCGGCAGCACGAACCTGGGGGTCGCCACCGTCGACATCGGCGGTGGCAGCATCGGCAACCTCGTCTTCTACCACATCGCGATGCTCACCGCCGGCGGCGGCACCACGCGCTTCCCGATCTTCGTCCCGAACGACGCGCGCCTGCGGGGCTACAAGTTCTACTTCCAGGCCGGCGTGGTCGAACCGTCGCTCCAGTCGATCTCGAAGACCACCGTGGCCACCGTCGCGGTGGAGTGAGCCGCCGGCGGAGGTCTCCTTCGTTCCCGGCCGGTATCCTGCGCCCGGCGCCGGCCGCAGCGCGCCAGGCAGCGGCGTTCGGGCAGGCCCACCTCGCGGTCATCCGCCGCCGGGCGCTGAGCGGATCAGTGCCCGGCAAGGCCGGGCAGGAGCGAGACCACGATCGACAGCGCGATCAGCACGATGATGATCCACTCCAGAACCTCGAGCCGGGAGCTCTGCTGGCGGTCGGCGAGCTTGGTGTAGATGCTGTCCAGCGCGGCGAGCTTCTGGCGGATACTCGCGTCCCAGGCCCCGAGGCGAAACCGCCCGGACACCGCGCGGTAGAGGCGGGCGAGGTACTGATCGCCGAGCAGTTTCAGCGAGTGGGTCGCCGCCTCGAACATGATGGCGCTGTCGGCCTGGAGCAGCGCCACCTGGCGGAGATCCGCGGCGAAGCGCCCCAGGAGCACGCGCCGGCGCCACGCCGGGCGGGTGAGCACCACGTAGGAGGCCTCCAGCGCCTCGTCGAGCTCATGGTCGAGGTAGCGCATCTCGAGGAGCTGCACGTTGGCGTACTCGAGCACGGACAGCACATCCCCCGGGTCCGGATCGAGGACGAGCGCGGCATTCCAGTCCACCACGGCGACGTCGCCCTCGGAGAACGACACCTGGACCAGCAGCGCGTCCTCGATCTCCTGCGCGGAGAGCGCGGCCTGCTCGGCCCGCAGCAGCTGCGCCACGTCGGGCCCGTGCTGCATGACGAACTCGGACGGGGCGGGCGAGCCGGCGAGCGCAGCGAGATGGTAGACCGCGTAGTCCTCGACCGCATCCGAGACGGCCGGCCGGTGCACCGCGGGCCGGATCCGCCCGAGGAGCTGCGCGACCTGGTCGCGGGCGGCCGCCGCAAGCCCTGCGTGCTCGTAGAGCGCCTCGCTCAGCCGGATCAGATCCGCGAGCGTGCCGGCAAGCGGGATCTGATAGGCGAGGGAGGCCGCACCGAAGTCGTAGAGCACGACGTCGACCTGCTCGAGCGTGTGGAAGCCCGCCACCGCGACCACGCCGGCCGGCTGCGTGACGCGGAGCGGCGGCGGCTGGTACTGGAAGTGCGGCGGCGCCCGGCGCCGGCGCGGGAGCGTGGCGCGGACCTTGCGGAGCTCGATCATGCGCTCGACCTCGTCGAGCTGGATCGAAAAGCCGATGTCGAAGGCGAAATAGAGGTGGCACGTCCCGCGGACGGGCGGGGCGGCGGCGCTACCGGACCCGGGCTCTCCGGCAGGCGGCGGCGGCGAAGCTCCGGCGGTCAAGGCACGACCTCGAACGAGAAGCTGTCCCGCGAGATCACCGTGACGTAATCGGGACCCAGGACCTCTGCGCGGTAGGTGAACTTGCCGAGCAGCACCGGGGGAAACGGACTCGGCACTGGCAGCACCAGCGGCAGCGGCGTCCCCCAGCCTCCCGGCACCACCGCCGCGCCGAAGAGCAGGGGGAGCGTGCCGTAGCTCGCCGGCAGATCGAGGAAGCTCCGGTAGAGGGCGCGCTGCGGCGTCATGACCGTCACCTGGAAATCGTCGCTCCAGCGCACGACCTCGCCCCCCCGGAACTGACTCTTCGGCGGCGGCGTGATCGTGAGCCGCACGGGCGGATCGCGCCGGAACACGTAGTTGCCGCGGTCCTGGTCCCAGTTGCTCACGCCCAGGTCCGCGGCTTCCGTGGTCACGTAGTCGAGCGTGAGCGACTGCGCCGGCGCCGTGCGCAAGCTGATCCAGCCGCCCTCGCGGTGGAAGGCGTACTCGTGCGGTTTGAGCGCCACGCCGTCGGCGACGACGGCGACCAGCGACTCCACCGGCCGGCGGTCGAATCCGAACAGCTTCCGGCCGCCGCCGACCGCCTTGGCCTCCCCGGCAACCGGTCTCAGCCCGTCGCGGTTCACGTCGGCAAAGAAGAGGGCCTCCACGACGCTGGTGCCGGCGGTCTCCCAGCCGGGCAGCGTCGGGAGCGCGCCCGCAGCGCTGACATACCAGGCGGTCTGCGTCCACCAGCCGCCGCCCACCAGGTCCAGGTCGCCGTCCCGGTCGAAGTCGAGAAAGGCGAGCGCCGAGGTGTAACCGTTGTGGAACTTCACGGACTCCCACCACGGCGTGGTCGTGAAGGTGCCGCCGAGGTTGCGGTAGACGCGGAAGGTGCCGCGCCCGCCGAGCTGCCCGTTGTCGGAAACGCCGAGATCGATCCGGCCGTCGCCGTCCACGTCCCCGAACGCAAGCGAGTTCCCGTTGTGGCGGGTGCCACCGTCCGCAGACGCCCAGGACGCGACGGTGGGGATCGCGCCGCTCTGGTTAAGATACAGGAGGTTCGGCCCGCGCGCGCCGACGAATGCGAGATCGAGATGGCCGTCGCCATCCACGTCCGCGCAGCCGACGTCGAGCGTGTGCGTCGCCGCCGCCGACTTCCAGGCCGGCAGCGTCGCGAGCACGCCGCCGTGGTTGAAGTAGATGCGGTCAAAGTCGGGCGGGTTCTGGTAGGGCTCGCCCGTGGCGACCACGAGGTCGAGGTCGCCGTCACCATCCACGTCGCCAAGCGCGAGGCTGAACGAGAAGAACCGGTCGGCGCTGGTCCACGCGGGCGCGCGGCCGAGCGTGCCCTTGCCGTCGTTCAGGTAGAGCTTGGCACAGCCCGGGTCGCGGAAGCCGTTGGGCCCCAGGAACACCGAGACCGCCACGTCCGGCCAGCCGTCCCCGTTCACGTCGCCGACGTCGAGGTGGCCGTGGTAATCGATGTCGCTCGAGGTCCAGTCGGGGCTGGTGGGAAACGTGCCGTCGCCCCGGTTGAGATAGACGACGACCGGCTGACGCAGGATGTCGTTGCCGTTGGCGATCACCAGATCGGGCCAGCCGTCCCCGTTGATGTCGGCGAACGTGCCGCCGGTGGAGACACCGGTCTTGTCGCTTTCGTAGTCGGGCGTCTGCGCGTAGGGCACCGGGAGCTGGGCCGGCAGCGCCGCCGCGACGACGGCGCCGGCGAGAACCGCCAGAACGACGAAGCTCGATCGAGTCGCGTGCGCGCGCATGGCACCGTCCTTCGCTCCAGAGACCGGCAGCGCCGCGTCGGCCGGTCGTTCATCCGAGGCTAGATTGTAGCCGACCCCGCGGTGAAAAACGCCCCAGGGGCGATTTTTCCGCGAACGCCGGTCTATCTGAAAAAATCGCCCCAGGGGCATTTTTTTCAGATCCGCTGGCGGCGGCCTCCTGCGCGCGCGCGCCGCGGACTGCCTATTTCGTGAGGTTCACCTTCCAGGCGCCCGAGATCGCGTCGATCGCGAAGGGCGCCGCAGGATCGACTGTCACAAACGCAATCGAGAAGTACAGACCCGCCAGCGCGGGAATGTTCGGCACATTGACGGCGCCGACAGCGGTACCGGTCGTATCCAGCAGGCCCTCGAACCGCTGGAATACCGACGGCGCAGTGAGCGACGCGAAGAAGAGATTGTCCGCCGCCAGCGGGAAGTAGCGGTTCAGGAACTGGATGCCGGCGATCCGCTCCGTGAAAGCGGCCGCGCCCTTGTAGAACTTGCCCGGACTGTTGGCCGCGATCCAGTCGATCCTGAGCCCGGAGCCGACCTTCACGGTGTCGGCGGCCTTGACCCGCGGATAGCCTGTCTCGTGGAAGACGGTCAACCCCGTCTCGAGATCCACGACCACCGCCGCATTCCAACGGTCCCACCAGACCGAGCCCTGCCCGTTGTTCGAACCCTGGTAGACGAGCGGCCAGGAGTAGAGGAGCTTCCCGCTTGCCGCCTCGAAGGCGTAGCCCATCTTCTTATCGCGGCTATTCGTGTAGACGATGTCGTTCTCGGAACTGTAGGCGGCGCCGGCGGCGCGGGTCGCGCCCACGGCGCTGAGATCGATCGTGAAGAGAACGTTGCCCAGGTTCCGGGCGTCGTAGAGCGTCAGCCGGTTCGTGTTCCAGGACGTGATCCAGTAGCCGTCCCGCCAGGTGTCGTAGGCGGCGCCGACGTTGCGATGGCTTACGCCGGACGTCGAGAAGAAGGTGGTCACCACGCCCGCCTGGTCCGCGAGCAGGATGCCCATCGCGGAGGTCTCGGCGATGACGAACAGATTCCGCCTGAGGTCAAAGCCGACGTCGAAGGCATAGATGCTGAACGTCGGCAGGTTGGTGAGCGCGATCGTCCGGAAGACCGCGCCAGTCTGCCAGTTGAACTCGTAGAGGTTCGTGCTACTGAGCCCGTAGAACAGATCGCCGATCCGGGTGAGCCCCGACGGCGTGGGCGAGTTGAGGTACTCGAGCAGCTTCGTGCCCGGGGGATCGTCCAGGCCCGCGACCGGCCCGCCGATCCAGTTGCCGGCGGCATCGTAGCTCTGGCTGGCGGCGACGGTCGCCGCCAGGGCGGCGAGCACGAGCGCGAGGGCGATGGTGCGCAACTTCATGCCTGAATCACTCCTTCCGTCAAGGAACTCCGGACCGACGGGACGAGGAAACTGCGGTCACCACGACCGGCCGGGAACGCCCCGGATATCTCTCTGTCGGTGGCACAGCCACCATTGTAGAGAACGGCCGGGACGCCGCATACCCCCCGCCCGGAATCCCGCCCCGGGGCCCCGGCGGCGCGGCCGGAGTCATGGCCACGCCGGTCCCGGGCGAGGCGAGACCTGCGCTCCCGGCATCGGGCGCGACGCGAAGCGCAGCGGCGCTCCGCCTCATCCACTCCCGTCGCCGGCCTTCGTTTCCGACGGCGCCGCGAACTGCCGCGCCCGCTCGGCCAGGCGCCGGAGCCGCGCCTCCGCGCGCCCGTTGATCGAGCCCTCCGGGAAGGCGCCGTCCGCACCGCGCTCGCCTGCCGCGACGCCGGTCAGGAGCTCGATACCCTGGTCGACGTGCTCCACCGGGAGGACGCGGAAGCGACCGGCCTCGATCGCTTCCACCACGTCCTCGCGCAGCATGAGGTGCTTGACGTTCGACGCCGGGATCAGCACACCCTGCTCGCCGGTGAGCCCGCCGGCCCGGCAGATGTCGAAGAAGCCCTCGATCTTCTCGTTGACCCCGCCGATGGCTTGCACCTGGCCGTGCTGGTTGATGGAGCCCGTCACCGCGAGCGCCTGCCGGACGGGCACTTCCGCCAGGGCGGACAGCAGCGCGTAGAGCTCGGCCGAGGAGGCGCTGTCGCCGTCGACCCCGCCGTAGGACTGCTCGAACACGAGGCTGGCGGACAGCGCCAGAGGGTGCTCGCCGGCGAAGCGACCGCCCAGGAACCCGGCCAGGATGAGCACGCCCTTGGAGTGCGTCGGCCCGCCGAGCGCCACCTCGCGCTCGATGTCGACGACCTCGCCCTTGCCGAGCCGGACCCGGGCCGTGATGCGGCTGGGCTGGCCGAAGGCGTACTTGCCCAGGCTGAGCACGCTCAGCCCGTTGACCTGCCCGACACGTGCGCCGCGGGTCTCGATGAGCACCGTGCCGCGGTGGATCTGCTCGTGGACGCGCTCGCGCGCGCGGTCGGCCCGCCGGATCGAGGCCTCCACGGCCCGCACAACGTCCGCGCGCGTGACCACGCCCCGGCCCGCTTCGCCGGCCCAGAAATCGGCCTCGCGCACGAGGTCCGCCAGGCTCGCCACGTGCGTCGAGAGCTTCTCGGCGTCCTCGGCCAGCCGCGCGGCGTGCTCGACCACGCGGGAAACGGCCGCGCGATCGAACGGCCGGAGCTTGTCGTTGCGCACCAGTGTGCCCACCATCCGCGCATAGAGGTGCGCGTTGTCCGGGGTGCGCTCGAGGCGATCCGCGAAATCGACCGGCACCTTGAAGAGCTCGGCGAAATCCGGATCCAGCGCATCGAGCAGGTAGTAGAGATGGCGCTCGCCCACGAGGATGATCTTCACCTTGAGCGGGATCGGCTCCGGGTCGATCGTGACGGTGGAGATGACGCTGACCGACTCCGCCAGCGACTGGATCCGGATCTCGCCGGCCCGGAGCGCCCGCTTGAGACTCTCCCAGGCATAGGGCTGGGTCAGCACCTTGTGCGCGTCGAGGAGCAGGTAACCCCCGTTCGATCGATGCAGCGCGCCGGGCCGGATCAGGTTGAAATCGGTCAGCAGCGCGCCCATGTGCGCCAGGTGCTCGATGCGGCCCAGCAGATCGTTGTGGGTCGGGTTGTCCTCGTAGACGACCGGCGCGCCCTCGGAGCCGCCGTGGTCCACGAGCACGTTCACGTTGTAGCGGCGGAAGTACCCGCCCGGGAACGCCGCCGTGCCGGACGGCGTGTCGGACTCCTCGGACTCGGTCTCCTCGCCCTCGCCCGAGGGCAGGAACTTCTCGGCGTTCTCCAGGATGTCCTCCTGCACCGATTTGAGGTAGCCGATCACCGCCGGCAGATCCTCGTAGCGCTTGAAGAGGAGGTCCATCTGGTGACCGACCGCGTAGCGCGAGATCTCCCGGTGGAGCTTGCGCAGCTTGGCCTGCTTGTCCGCGACCCACTTCGGCAGCTGGCCGAGGATGCCCTCGAGCTCGCCCTGCAGCGCCTCGAGCTCCGCCTCCAGCCGGCTGCGCTCCTCCGACTCCAGCGCCGCGAACTCCTCCTGGCTGAGCACCTCGCCGTCCCGCACGGGGGCGAGCGCCAGGCCGGCCGGCGTGCGCACGAGCGCGATGCCCTTTTCCTCCGCCCGGGCGCGCAGTGCCTTGAGCGCCGCGTCCTGCTGCCCCTTGAACTCCGCCTCGATCGCCTCCCGCCGCGCCCGGTAGTTGTCGCTCGAGAAGGCGGCGGGAATGGCCGCCCGGAGCTCCCTCACGAAGCGCTCCATTCCCTGACGGAGCCGGATGGCGCGCCCGGCGGGAAGCCGCAGCGCCCGCGGCCGGTTGGGCTTGTCGAAGTTGTGGACGTAGCACCAGTCGTCGGGCACCGGCGCCGCCGCCACCCGCTTCGCAAGATAGAGGCAAGCTGTGGTGTGCTTGCCGGTTCCCGAGGGGCCCAGCAGGTACATGTTGAAGCCGCGGTGCTGGATGCCGATGCCGAAATGGAGTGCCTCGAGCGCGCGCTCCTGGCCGATGGAGTGCTGGAGGGGCTCGAGCTCGGCAGTGGTCTCGAAGTCGAACTGGTCGGCGTCGCAGCAGCGGCGCGCCTGGTCGGGGGGCAGCGGTTCGATTCCCGGCATAGTCACGGTCCTCGCCTTCCGCGCCCGATGTTACTGGAGAGGCCGCCGCGATCCAAGGGCCCGCGCCGGAATACCTTCCTGGGGAGAACTCGCGCGCGAGGACGGCATGCGGGGAAACAAGAGAGCCCTCTGTCGATCGAGAAGACCGCGCGGGCGGCGCAAGCGGATCGCGGACGGCGATCCGCCTGGGCTGCGGTGCCGCTGGCACAGCAGGTAGTCGACGCCCCCTCTGGCGGCACGCTCTTCGGAATCCGCGCCGCACACCCAGCAGGTTCGCCGCCGGCCGCACAACCAGCGCTCGAGAATGGACTTGCGGGTTTCTTGGCACCGCGCGCAAAAGTGGGCGCCTCATGGTGTAGAGTATGTTGTCCAGCCGGAAGCCACCCTGAAGCACACGCGTCATGGACATGCCGACGAGCGCTCCGGACGAACAACTGGCCCAGGCGTTCGCGCTGGTGGTCTCCTACTGGCAGAAGCCAGCACGCGAGCCCGAGGAGACCTTCCTCGCGCGCCACGCGGAACTGCGCGACCTGCTCGTACCCATGCTCCGCGAAGCGCGGTCGCTCGAAGCGACGGCCCTGAGCACGCCGGCGACGACGATGACGACGACGACGACGACGACGGGACCGGAGCGGGTCGGGCCTTACGATCTCCTGAGGGAGCTGGGCCGGGGCGGGCAGGCCATCGTGTACCTGGCCGAGGACCGGCGGCTCCACCGCAAGGTCGCCCTCAAGATGCTGACGGGCACGGGGCTGCAGTCTCCGGCCATGCGGCTGCGGCTGCAGCGGGAGGCGGAAGCGCTCTCGCGGCTCGACCATCCAGGAATCTGCAACATCCATGAGATCGGCGAGGAGAAAGGGATTCCGTACATCGCGATGCGCTACGTCGAGGGCGAGGCGCTCAGCGCCAAGATCCAGGCCGCCCGCCACGCCTTGGCGCGCGGCGGGTCGGCCGCGGTTCTGGGCCCGGCCGCGGCCGAGGCGTCCTCGTCCGAGAGCCTCCCGCCGGCCGTGTCGGCGTCAGCAGCGGATAGCCGACCCCAGCGCGAGGAGATCCGCCGCATCGTGCACCTGGTCGAGAAGACGGCGCGGGCGCTGCACGTCGCCCACCAGGCCGGTCTGGTCCATCGCGACATCAAGCCCGGCAATATCATGGTGACGCGGGAGGGCGAGCCCGTCCTGCTCGATTTCGGGATGGCACAGGTGGCGGACGATGCGCTGCCAACGCTGACGCTGTCCGGCGCGCTCCTGGGCACGCCCGCGTACATGGCACCCGAGCAGATCAAGGGAGAGCGCGACCGGATCGATGCGCGGACGGACGTGTTCAGCCTCGGCGTGACGCTGTACGAGTGTCTGACCCTCTCCCTGCCGTTCAGCGCCGCCACCCGCGAGCAGATCTACCTCCGGATTCTCCAGGAAGAGCCCACGCGACCGCGGCGGCTGAACCCGCGCATCTCGCGCGAAATCGAGGTCGTGGTGGCCACGGCACTGGACAAGAACCGCGATCGGCGCTACCCGACGGCCGCCGCGCTGGCGGAAGACCTCCGCCGGGTACGCGAGCACGAGCCGATCCGCGCCCGATCTGCCGGGCCGATCACCCGGTCGCGCAAGTGGGCGCGGCGCAACCCGGGCCGGGCGGTGGCAATGGCCGCGGTGCTCCTGATCGTGCTCGCCGGTGCCGCGCTCCTGGTCGGTCAGAGGATTGCCGACGAGCGCGCGGCGCGCGAGGGAGCGGCGCAGGCGCGGGAGGAGGCGAGGTGGAAGAGCCAGGAGTACACCCAGGGATTGCAGGACCTCGCGCCCCGGCGCGCGCAGGTCGCCAAGCTCCGCGCGGCGTGCCTGGACTCGTACGCGCCGACGGCCGAGCGCGCCGCGCTGGCCCGTGCGGAGGAGGAACTCGCCGCCGAGGAGGCCCGACTGGAACGCCTGCTCGCCGAGGGCCGCGAAGCACTGGAGCGCGCCTTCCGGCTGGAGGCGCCGTACTGCGACGGCCAGCCGAGCCCCGCGACGCGAGCGGCGTTTGCGGAGTACTTCCTGGGGCGTTTCCGGGAGCGGTGCGCGGCGGGCGATCTCAGAGGAGCACAGCGGCAGGCGAAAACGGTTCGTGCGTACGATGACGCGGGCCGGCACGAGCAGGAACTGCTCGGTTGCGGCACATTGACCGTGACCGTCGAACCGGCGACCGCGGTGGTGTACCTCTTTCGCTACGAGTCGTACGAGGCGGTGCGCCGCCAACCGCCGGTCGTGCCGCGGCTGGTGCCCGTGCCGACCGCGGGAGTGGGCCGGTGCCGGCCGGCCGCCTGGTTGGCGGCGGGAGACTTCCATCCCGGCGATCTCTGCCTGGTCGTCACCGCCGTGGCGGAGGGCTCGCTTGCGGCGCAGGCCGGGCTCACGCCGGGCGACCTGGTGATCCGGTTGAACGGCCAGCCGTGCGGGGACGGGTTGTTCGTGACCGGGGTGGCGGCGGACAGTCCACTCGCCCGCGCGGCGGTGAAGCCGCTCACCCGGATCGAGTCCATCAACGGCGAGGCGGTGGAGAGTGAATGGGATTGGGCGAACGCGGAGGCCCCCAGGCAGGCAACGGACCGGATCCGGCTGGTGGGCGTGACCGAGGAGATCCAGCAGGACCGAAAGGCCGTTTCCTGCGCAGGGCCCGTGGCGCTGGTGATCGGCGCGGCACCGGCCGAGATGACGTTGCAGTGTCTTCGCGCCGGCGAACCCATTGCCGTGGTTGTCGCGGCGGGGAAGCACTCAGGGCTTGCCGTCGAGGTCACCGCGTATCCGCTGGTTCTCTCGCCCGCGAACCGGATCGGGGCGGCCGAGACCGTCGTGACCGATCCGGGCTCGTACCTGCTGCTGCTCCGGCGGGAAGGATTCGAGGATCAACGCTTCCCGGCACTGGTGCCACGACAAGGCCAGGCCACGGTCAAGGCGAAGCTGCTTCCCGCGGGCACAACGCCGGCGGGGTTTGTGTACGTGCCGCCTGGGCCGTTCCTCTACGGCGGGGACCCGGAGGGCGGCCGGGCCGGGCCGCGGGAAGTGCGGGTGCTTCCGGGGTTCTTCATTGCCCGCAAGGAGCTCGCGAGCAGGGAGTACTTCTCGTTTCTGAACGACCCGGCCACCCGCCGGCAAATCGACCTCGAGAAGAGCACCCCGGTGCGGTTTGTGCCCCGCCAACCGGGAGGCAGCGTCCTGGTCCAGCAAGACGGCGAGCGGTTCGTGCCCGGCTACGGAACGATGGACACACCGGTGGTAGGCATCAGCTGGGAGGACGTGCAGGCGTATCTCCGGTGGCGAAACGAGAAGGCAGAAGTAGCGGGACAGAAGTGGCGCTGGGATCTGCCGACCGAGGAAGAGTGGGAGAAGGCGGCCCGGGGCGTGGACGGGCGCTTCTTTCCGTGGGGCGATCGATTCGACCACGCACTGACCGTGGGGTACTACCGGAAGAAGGGGGGATTGCACGCGCTGCACGGCGGTTTCGAGCCGCGAGATTGCTCTCCCTATGGGCTTCTGGATTGCGCGGGTTCGCGAGGAGAGTGGACGAAAAGCCAGCTGCGGCCGGAATCCGATATGTATGTTCTGCGCGCGGCATCCTGGGGAAGCAACGACTCTCGGTACTTCCGCGTTGCCTACCGGGACGACTACGCGGCAGCACTCGTCAGCACGATCTACGGCGTTCGGCTGGTGCTGCGCGAGAGTCCTTGAGCGAGCGGTGCGCCGCATGCGGTCACCCGATGGCCCGCGCTCTGAACTGCCGAGCGGCGCCGGGCCGTGCGACAGAACAGGGCCAGCAGCGCCTCCGCGGTGCGGTCCCAGGTGACCGGCTCGGTCCCGGGGGGGGCGATCAGATCCGGCGCACGTCCGCAGAGGCACTCGAGGCTGCACCCGGCGGCGCGACTGTGCGTCGCGAGCCGGTCGAAAAGCGCCGCGCCGGCGGCGCGGGAGGCGCCGCCGTCCCAGGGGCGGCGAGGCCCGGGGACGGGCGCGCCGGCGCACGCCGCCTCCGGAGAGCGGAGATCCTCAGGTGCGGGCTCCGGCGGCGCCGGAAACCAGACCGAAGGGCGCCGCGCGACCAGCGGTGCGGGCAGCCGATAGAAGAAGTAGAGGTCATGAGCACCGATGGGCCGTTCCCTCGGCCGCGCCACCGCGCTGCCCCCAACCGGCCGCCGGTCCGCCGGGTCGGCGCAGCCGAGGGGAACCACCGCCACTCGCTCGCGGTCGATGCCGAACTCCTCGAGCAGCGCGGCGCGAACGGCGCCGGTGTAGAGGGTGACGGGCAGTACCTGCTGCCAGCGACGCAGGCACTCGAGCAGGTAGATTTCCGAGCCGCCGCGGCCGCACAGCTCGGGAGTTACGATCGCCAGGTTCATCGATGCTCGCGCTCCGGCTGCTGCTTCCATCGGCCGGAGCCGCGGCGGAGATTGAGCGATTCCTCGAAAACAACGCGGAGAGCGCAAACGGGCGCCGGCCGAAGAACGTGGCGCCGCGCCTGGGCGGTACGCTAAGATTCCGGGCGGATCGAAGCCACAGGAAGGTCGGATGGGCTCCCGTCCCGCGGAGCCGCCAGACAGCGCCGCTCGGGGCGCCTCACGACTGGAGGCCAGATCATGGCAGCACCCTCACGTAAACGGCTGGCTCTCGCTTTCCTCGCCGCGTGCGCGGCGTTCGCCCCGCTCCTCCCCGCGCAGCAGGCAGCCACCTCACCGGGAATCGCCGAGCGGTTTCCGCCGGGCACAATCGCGCTGATGCGGTACAACCGCGTGGAGCACGTCCGGGCGTGGCTCGAGAAGAGCCCGTTTGCGGCGCTCGTGAAGGACCCGGAAGTCAGTCCGCTCTGGAACGCCGTGGGCGACCTGGCCCGCGACTTCGGCAAGCAGGCCGAGCAGGAGGCCGGCGTGAACGTGATCGACATGCTCGGCGAGATCCGCGGCGAGATCGCCATCGGGCTCACCACCGTGCGCATCGCCCGCCCGCCCGCCCCCGGCCTGCTCGTCGCCATCGACTGCGGCGAGGGCGCCCAGGCCGTGCGCCGCGATCTGAAGAGGCTCCTGGACCGCGTCCCGGAGAAGCGCTACCGGCGAACGACGCGGGAAGCGGACGGCTCCCCCATCGAGGTCCTCTCGCCGGTGAGAACCGAAGGCCGGCGCGATCTGCTCGCGATCCTCGGACCGTTACACGTCGCCTGGACGGGCACGGTGCTGGTGTTCGGCAACGACAAGGCCGGGCTCGAGCGGTTCCTCCAGGCGGGCCGCGCGGAGTCGGAATCCACGCTCGGCCAGACCGAGAACTACCGCAGCACGATCGCGGCGCTCGGCGGCGCCGGCGACATGACGATGTACGTGAACATCCAGGGGCTCTCGGCACTCCTCGAGGCGGGGACCGGGGCGCTTCCCGAGGACGTCGGCCCCGTCATCACCGCGCTCGGGCTGGACCAGTTTCCCGCGCTCGGCGCCGCCACGTTCCTCGGCACCGACGCGATCACCGGCCGCTTCCTCCTGCGCTACACCGGCGACCGCAAGTCGGGGCTGGGATCGCTGCTCGCCTTCCGCAAGACCACGCTCGCCGTGCCGGCCTGGGTGCCCGAGGATGCCTGGCAGGTGATGATCCTCAACTACGACTTCCAGGGAGCGTTCGACGGGCTACTCGGCATGATCCGCGATGCGGGGGAGGACCCCTACGAGGGCTTCCAGGAAGGGCTCGAGCGCTTCCACCAGACGATGGGCTTGTCGCTGCGGGAGGATCTCCTCGGCGCGCTCGACAACCCGGTCGTCCTCGTGCGCTTGACGCCGGTCGGCAACGAGCCACTCTTCGGATCCGGGCAGGGCGGCCTGCTCTACGCCTCCATGGGCGGCCAGGGCCCGATGCTCTTCGGGGTGCGCATCCGCAACCGCAAGCCCATCGAGCAGATGATCGAGGTCTGGGAGAGCATGGGTGCCCAGGTGACCGAGTACCTCGGGGCGACAATGATCAGCCCCCCCACCTTCTCCGAGGACCAGCCGATCATGGAGTTCGCTGTCACCGACACCCACGTGCTCTTCGGCCTGAGCATGAACGCGATCGTGCGGCGCACGCTCCAGCGCATGGGCGGCCGGGAACCTGGGCTCGCGAACGAGGAGGGCGTACGGGATGCGGTGGCCGGCCTGCCGCGGGAGGGTGTGGGCCTGATCGTCTACAACTACGGCAAGGCGCTGGCAACCGGGCTCAACGTCCTCAAGGTCGCCACCGCTCTCTCGAGCCGCGTCGAGACCCTGGCCCGGTTCCCCATCCCGAGCGCGTCGGTCCTCGAGAAGTACCTCGGCCATGCGGCCGCCGTCATCAACTTCGAGCCCGGCCGGGGCGTGATCCTGGACTCGAGCTTCCGCTTCAAGCGCAGGTGAATCGCGACCGCGGGCGCGCCTCGCCCGCGCCGCCCCCGCGCGCGCACCCCGCGCGCGACACCCGCAATCCGATAGCCCGCGCTCGACCCGACACCGCCGTCCCGGTTAGAATCGCCGCGGCCCCGGGCCCCGGCGCCGGCACGATTCGCTCCAGCCCATGCCGATGACGAACCGACTTCTTGCCCCGGTCGCGCTGGTCTTCCTGGTCGCGCTCGGCGCGCGTGCCGCCCGCCCGGAGCTCACCATCTTCGTCCAGGACCAGGCACGGGACATCGCGCAGGGCCGTCGCATTCTGGCCGGCCGCTGGACCACCCGGGGCCCCGAGATCGGCTCGAGCTCCTACCACCTGGGTCCGCTCCACTACTACGTCGTGGCCGCAGGGCTCGTGGCGCGGGACAATCCGGTGGATTGCGTTGGCGCGGTGGCGATCCTGAACGCGCTGGGAGTCGCCGGCTATGCCCTTGTCTTCCGCCGCATGTTCGGCTGGCGCCTCGCGCTCGCCGGCGCGGCCATCCTGGCGCTGCACCCCCTGAGCGTCGCGAGCGCGCGCATCCTGTGGAATCCGGCCCTCATCCTGCCCACCAGCTGCCTGTTCGTGAGCGGGGTGTGGCGCTGGGCCGGCGAGCGCCGGCCGGACGGGTTGGCGCTCATGCTCGTCGGCGCCAGCCTGATGGTGCAGGCGCACCTGACGGCCTGGGTGCTGTTGCCTCTGGCCTTCCTCGGGCTTTGGCGCCGCGCGCCGTCGTCTCGCCGCACGGCGGTCATCGGCGGCGCCGTGGCGGCAGCGCTCACGCTGCCCTGGCTGTGGACCGAGCCCTGGAGCCACCTGGCCGACGCGGACAGCCTCGCCCGGGAATTCCACCTCTACTCGCTCGCCGCACCGCACTACCAGCCGGAAGTCCGGGCGCTGAGCTTCCTGCGCGCGCTCCTCCCGGAGAGCAATGTGCCCGGGGCACTGCTCTGCGGCGGCGCGACCTGGTTCGGGGTCGTGCAGGCGAGCGCGGTGGTCTTCGGAGTGCTGGTCCTCGTCGGGCTGGTGCGCACGGCGCTCGATCTGCGCCGCCATCCGGTGCGCTCCTCCATCCTCCTGGTCGCGGTCCTCGGCCTCGGAGCCGCGCTGCCGTGGATGGAGCGGTACGTGCCGCTGTACTACCTCGAGGTGACGGTTCCGGCCCGCTCGCTGCTGGCCGCCATCGGGGCGCTGACGCTGACCCGATGGCTGCCGCGGGGCCTCGCCTGGGGCGCGCTGGCGGGCGCGCTGGCCGTGATGGTCGTCCACGGCGCCGCCGCCATGGTCCGCGCTTCCGGTCAGGACTACTACGCGCTCGCCACGAACTACGCCGATCTGAGAAAGCGCCACCGCGAGCCCTACTTCCTCGTGCAGGCCGTGACGCTGCGCGCGCGGCGCGACGTGGCGCGCGCTCTCGCCGAGCGCTTCGGCATCACGGGAAAGCCGGCGCTCCTCGCGCGCGGCCATGGGCCCTGGTTCGACGAGTTCCTCTACGACAACGGCTTCTGGCTGCGCGAAGCGCGCGCCCGACCGGACCGGCCGCCGGAGACGCACGGAATCTCGGCGCCGATCTTCATCTCCCACGAAGAGGACCGCCATCCATTGCCGGGACAAGCTCAGCGTCTCGAGTCCGTCCGTGTGGGTCCCTTCACGGTGACTCAGCTCCGCTCCGCGATCGACCCAAGCTCCTGGGAGGTTCACCCCCCCGACCTCGCGCCCGGCGGACGGGGGCTCCGGCTCGGCAGCGACTTCCCGATCCGGCCGCCCCGGCGGGCCCGCGGCCACGCGCTCGTCTTTCAGGCCACCTTGCGGACCCCGGAGCGCTGGCACGGATCGCTCTCGCTGCAGGCCGTGGCGCACTTCGGGGTCACGGTGGATCGCGTTTCGCTGGACGACGTTCCCGCCGGGTGCGCCGGCGTGTTGCAGCGCGGCGAGATGATGCTGAAGTGGTACCGGCTCCCCACCGTGACGCCCGGGAACCACACCATCCGGGTCCACGTCACGCTCGCGGACGACGAGCACAACCGCTTCGCGCTGGATGTGTACGACATCTGGTCCTGACCCCCGGGACCGGGCGGCGGTTTCGCGATCGGCCGCGGGATCTGCTATAGTTCCCGGCCAGGAGCGTTCGCCGCGGATCCGCGCCGGGGGACGGCGACCGCGCGCCGGGGCCGATCGACCGCAAGACACCGAGGAAGCGAGGCCGCATGTCCAGCCGTCTTCAAGCCATCCGTTCCCTGGGACAGGCGATCTGGTACGACAACATCCGGCGGGCAGAGCTCCGCTCGGGCGAGATGCAGGCCCTG
>JAFGQW010000137.1 GCA_016935485.1 Planctomycetota bacterium
CCGGGCGGCACCGCTCCGGGCGACCGCCCCGTCTGGTCGCGCAACGAAGGGATCCACCATCACTTCCTCCGACGTGATCTTCGAGGTCCACGGCAGAACCGACCGCGGGCTCAAGCGTGAAGGCAACGAGGACGCGTTCCTGATCGCCGACCTCGACACCGGGGCGCGGTGGTCGGCGGCGTGCACGGTGAACAAGGCCCGCGGGGACTCGGGCTTGCTGTGCGCGGTTTCCGACGGCATGGGCGGCGCCCGGGCGGGGGAGGTGGCAAGCCAGATGGCGCTCGACGTGGTGCTGGAGGCGCTGCGGGCCGCCGGCGCGCCGGCGCGGGACCCGGAGAGCCGGCTGCGCCAGAGCATTCTCCGGGCCAACGACGCCGTCTTTCGCCGCTCCGAGGCCGACGTGGCGTGCCACGGGATGGGCACGACGTTCACCGGCGTGGTGGTCGCAGAGCAGGCCTGCTTCCTCGGCCATGTGGGCGACAGCCGCGCGTACCTCCATCACGAGGGCGTGCTGCGCCAGCTCACGCGCGACCACAGCCTGATGAACTTCCTGGTCGACTACGGCGTCATGTCGAGCGATCAGGCCGAGGCGCTCGTCAACCGCAACATCATCCTGGAGGCGCTCGGGGTCAAGCGCGACGTATCGGTCGATACCGGTTCGCTGTCGCTGGTCCGGGGGGACACGATTCTCCTGTGCACGGACGGCCTCTACGCCACGGTGAGCGACGCCGAGATTCACGATCGGCTCGCGGCGGCCGCGGATCTGGAGGCGGCGGCGGACAGCCTGATCGAGGAGGCCAATCGCCGCGGCGGGCCGGACAACATCACCGTGGTGCTCTGCCGCCTGGCGGCGTGAGCGGGCACAGGGGGGGCGACTGGGGTCTGACCCCGTGCTCGGGTGCGGGTGCGGGTGTCGCGCGCGAACGGCGCCCGCGGGGTGCGGGTGCGGGTGACGCGCGCGGGATGCGCGCGCTCGGGTGGCGCGGGCGAACGGCGCCCGCGGGGTGCGGGTGCGGGTGACGCGCGCGGGATGCGCGCGCTCGGGTGGCGCGGGCGAACGGCGCCCGCGGGTGCGCGTCAGAGCCCGAGCTGGTCGGCGACTCCCGCCATCGCATCGACGACGAGCTCAACGTGGCGGTCGAGCTCGACGCCGAGCTCCTCGGCGCCCTGGAGGATGTCGGCGCGGCTCACGCTCCGGGCGAACGCCTTGTCCTTCATCTTCTTCCTCACGCTTGCCGCCGTCACATCGCGGACCTTCCGGGAGGGACGCACCAGGGCGACGGCCGTGATGAACCCCACCAGCTCGTCGACGCCGAAGAGCGCGCGGGCCATCGGCGTGTCGCGCGGCACGCCGGTGTGGTTGCCGTGGCCGAGGATCGCCTGGATCACGGCTTCGGGCACGCCCCGCTCGCGCAGGATCGGGGCTCCTTGGAGCGGGTGTTCCTCGGGGGTCGGGTGCATCTCGTAGTCGAAATCGTGGAGCAACCCCGCGAGTCCCCACCGGTCCTCGTCCTCGCCGCTCGCTCGCGCCATCGCACGCATCGCGGCCTCCACGCCCAGGGCGTGGGCGCGCAGCGCCCCGCTCTGCGTGTACTCGTGCAGCAGCTCCAGTGCGGCCGATCGATCCATCGCTTCTTCCTCTCCTTGCGTGCGGTCGGGATCGGAATCGATCCGCCGGCCGGCCGCGTCCAACCCACGTTCGGTGTCCCGGTCCCGCCCGCAACTCGGGGGTATTCTCGGAGGAAGCGGCCGCGAAGGCAAGCGCCCCGCCGCGGCGGCAGGCCCGAGCGCTGCCGCCTCAACTCGCGGTGCGCGAATACCGATGGGAAAAATGTGCACGACGTCCGGCGCGCAGGGGCCCGGGCCGCGCGCTCCGGCGAAGAAGGGGACAGGTGCGGACACGCCTCCGGAATCGCCGGACGGGAAGACCCGGCCCGGCGCCCGGCTCCCGAGGGTGAACGGATCGCGAGGGGACGACGACGTGCCGCAAGATGGCGCGTACCGGACAGGGAAGGACCGAGGTGGCAGGATGAGCATCGAGACAATCCTGGTGGCCGAGGAGGACGCGCAGGGGCGCGAGTTTCTCCATCAAACGCTCTCCCGCAGCGGCTACGAGGTCGAGTCCCACGGCGAAGGAGACGCGGCGCTGGCCGCGTTCCTCAAGCGCGACTTCGACCTGATCCTCGTCTCGGAGACGCTGCCCGCGGTGCGCGGGCTCAAGTTCCTCGAACGCGTCAAGGACGTCGACGCGACGATGCCGGTGGTGATCCTGACGGACCAGGGCAGCGGCGCCGGGGTCTCCGAGGCGCTCCGCGCCGGTGCGGAGGACTTCTTCCTCCGCCCGTTCGATCGCGCGCGGCTGCAGCTCCTCCTGGAGAAGATCCTGCACCGGCGCCGGCTCCAGCAGGAGATCGAGCATCTGCGCGAGACCTTGCGGACGGAGGCCGGCGCGGACGAGCTGATCGGCGAGTCCGAGGCCCTCCGCCGGACGGTGCGGACCGCGCGCCAGCTCGCCGACGACCGCGCGCCGATCCTGCTCCGTGGGGAGGCTGGCACCGGCAAGCGCGCCCTGGCGCGGATGATCCACTTCGAGGGCAAGCGCGCGGCGGGACCGTTCGTCCGCGTGCGCTGCGCGGGACTGCCCGAGCGCCTGCTCGAGAGCGAGATTCTCGGCCACGAGCGCGGCGCGTTTGCCGGTGCGCACCGCAAGCGCGAGGGCCGGATCGAGCTGGCCCACGGCGGCACGCTGGTGCTGGAAGACGTCGACCAGATTCCGGTGAACCTCCAG
This sequence comes from Planctomycetota bacterium, assembly GCA_016935485.1. Taxonomy (GTDB): domain Bacteria; phylum Planctomycetota; class JAFGQW01; order JAFGQW01; family JAFGQW01; genus JAFGQW01. The sequence goes on from JAFGQW010000137.1 coordinate 2,789, forward strand.
GACCGGATCTGCCGCGTTCTGGAGACCGGCCAGTTCCGCCGTGCGGGCGGGCGGCGCGCCATCGCGGCGGACGTGCGGGTGCTCGCGCTGACCACGCGGGATCTCGCCCGGGAGGCCGAGTCCGGCGCCTTCCGCCGCGATCTCCACCGCCACCTGGCACAGTGTTGCCTCGAGCTGCCGCCGCTGCGGGACCGGGCCGCGGACGTGCCGTTGCTCGCGGCGCACTTCGTCAACCGCTACCGCCAGCAGCTCACCTCGCGCGTGCGGGGGGTGAGCCCCGAGGCGATGGAACTGCTCTCGCGCCACGTGTGGCGCGGCAACGTGCACGAGCTGCGCAGCCTGATCGAGCGGCTCGTCGCGCAGGATCCGGGCGAGGAGATCGCGCCGGAGCACCTCCCGGCCGAGATCGGCGGTGCGCCGGCCGGGCGCAGCGATCTGTTCGGCTCGCTCGTGGGCCTGAGCGTGCACGAGGTCGAGCGAGAGATGATCCTGAAGACCCTCGAGGAGACGGGCAACAACAAGACCGCCGCGGCGCGGATCCTGGGACTCACGGCGCGCACGTTGCACAACAAGCTCAGGCTCTACCGCGAGCAGGGCGTGATCGCGCGAGACGCGTACCGACCGCTCCGCAAGCGGCGCGAGCCCCGGCGGCCGCCGCTCAAGGTGCCTGCGCTGGCCGTGCCCCAGCGGCTCGGCCGCATGTCCAAGCTGTAGGCGCGCCAGGAGTAACGATTCTCGCGCCGGGACCGGGTAAAGCCGGCCGCCCGGCGCGCCGACAATGAAGGGACAGCACAGGGAGGCAGGCACGCCCGGATGTTCCCGGGTGCGGCCGGCCGGAAGGATGGTCGAGCCATGCTGAAGCACGGGCGCGTTGCGCGCAGCGCCGGCGGCACGGCCCGCCAGGGCCTGAGCGCCGGGGCAGGAGACGGCCGAGACAATCGGCTCCGCGAGTCGGAGCGTGCCCTCGGGGCGGGGATCATGAGGATCGCCATGACAGCGAGAGTCACGGCAGAGGAGCTGGCTGTCGTCCGCCGACTCCGGCAGCGCATCGGCGTGCGCGCGGCGGGCCTGATCCGGGCGACCCGCAAGGTCCGCGTCGAACGTGCGCGCGCGCTCACCCGGTCCGGTCGCCTGACCACCCAGCCCTTCCTCGATCACGGTGTCGAGGGCCTGCTCGGCCAGCGAGCCGGGAGCGACGATCCCGCGCTCGGCCGGCTGCGCGCCGACTGACCCGCGCCGGACTCCGGCCCCGCTTCAGGGCGCGCGGTTCGCCGCCGCCGCCGCGCGGAGTGCGGCGAGCTCCGCGCGCGCCGCTTCGAGCTCGGCCTCGAGCGCGGCGATCCGACGGTCGCGCTCGCGCACCGTCTTGTCCAGATGCCACAGCGCCTCGAGCACCGTCTGTTCGGAGCGGTCCCCGTGCTCGCCCGCGAGCGGATCGGGGTCCTCGAGGGTGGTGATCCGGGCCGGCAGGGGCGCGGGCGCAGGGTCCGGCGTGCTGCAGGAAGGCGCGGGCCCGAGGGCCGCGAGCAGCACAGCTGCCGCCGCGACGGCGCTGCGGCGCGGGCGGCGCGAGGTGCGGCGGCGGTGGTCGCAAGGTGCGAGCATGTCGACCTCCCGCGCGTTCACAGCCGGCCCGGCTTGACGCGCTCGAGCTTCTCGAGCTCCTGGTTGAGGTGGTAGATCGCCCGGCTGTGGATCTGCGAGACACGCGACTCGGAGATGCCGATCACTTCGCCGATCTCCTTCAGCAGCAGCTCCTGGTCGTAGTAGAGGAGGATCACCTTGCGCTCGATGTCGCTCAGATGGAGGATGGCCTCCTTGAGGAACGCCTTGAGCTCCTTGAGCGCGTAGGCGTCGGCGGGATCCTCGGCGCGCGGGTTGGCGAGGTAGCGACTCACGAGGTCGCTGCCGTAGCCGCCGCCGAGGTTCTCGTCCAGGCTGAGCCAGGTGACGCTCCGGATGAGCAGGAGGATCTCGTCCACCTCGCGCTCGGGGACCCCCATCTCCCGGGCGATCTCGCCGACGCGCGGCGGGTGCCCCAGCCGGATCTCGAGGGCGCGGCGGGCGGCATGGAAGGCCTTCATCCGCTCGCGCTGCGTGCGCGGCAGGAAGTCCTGCCGGCGCAGCTCGTCCAGGATGGCGCCCTTGACGCTGGTGTACGCGTAGGTCTTGAAGCTCGCCCCGCGGTCGGGGTCGTACTGGCGCGCGGCGTTGATGAGCCCGATGACGCCGGCGCTGAAGAGATCCTCGCGGTCGACGTGCGTCGGCAGGTTGATCCCGAGCCGTCCGAGCACGAAGTTGACGAGCGGAAGATAGTCGAGGACCCACTGGTCGCGGTCGCCATCGGCCGTCGCGCTGGCGGATTCCGGACGGGGCACGGACTGAGACATGGAACCTCCGCGGGCAGTTCGTCGGCGGTCCCCAGCTTCCGATGGGATGCATGCCGACACCCGGTCCGGGTCCGGCCGGCGCCGCCGATACAGCTTTCGACAGCGGCCGGCCGGCGCTTTACCGGCCGGCCCGGAAACCTTTTCCGGGCGCGCCGCGCGGGGCCGGGAATCGCCAGGCCCGGGAGCATGGGCCCGGCCTCGCGTGCCGATAGAGTGGCTATGGAGATCCACGCGAAGACCGATGCCGACAGCCGGGCGAGCCTCCGGCAGGTCGTGCACCGCATCAACAACTTCGCCGCCGTGATCATGACGGAGAGCGAGCTGGCGCTGCTGCTCGGCCGGGACGCGGAGCGGACCGCCGCGCTGCGCAAGGTCGTCAGTGCAGTGGAGGAGATGCGGGTCTATCTCAGGGACGTCCAGAGGAGTCTGCGGGAGGCGGACGCCTGAGCTCGAGCACGGCCCGCCCGCACCGGCCGCCACGCCGACGGCCGCGCGTAGCGCTCCGTGGACCGGGATTTCGGAAGGGGGACAGGATGCGCGGGGTTTGGCTGGTCTGGATCGCCTTGATCGCCGGCGTCGTCGCGCTGGGGGGATGCGGCTCCAGTGCAGGTTTCGCCCCCGAGGAGGTCGTCTCCGCGGCGGCGCCCGCCGAGGAGCCCGGGACGCGCCTCGACCCGGCGGGGCCGTGGAAGGTCCGCCTGGTCGTCGATGGCGTCGAAGGCAGGGCGGATGCGAACGGACTCTACTGCGTGTTCAGCGAACCGGTGAGCACCAGTCCACTGGTGAAGTTCACGCTGGACGAGCGCCTGGGCCGCTTCGAGTCGGCCGTGGTGACGATCCGTGAGGTGATCCACGGCGTCGTCGCCCTGGACGGCATCTTCATTTCCGACTTCGCGGCTGCCGAGGAGTACCGGCTCCGGCCCAACCGGTCCTTCCGGCTGCTCGACCCAGGGCCCGGAGTGATCGTCGGCAAGGGCGAGCGCATCGGCATCCGCCGCCTGAAGAGCGGCGCCACCTACCAGATCGATCTGGTGGTGCAGGGAAGCAAGGGACACGAAGCGCTGCCCGCGCGCATCACGACGGAGCGGTAGGCGCACCCGATCCCGCCCGCGGCCGCGCGTCCGGCGGCCGCGACCGTCAATCGCCGGTTCGGGCGGGCTGGCTCCGGGGACGGGTCGCGCCGGCCGGCGCCGTTCCCTCCACCGGGTCGACGGGTCTTGCCGGAACGTAGGATCCGCCGACCTTCACCGCCTCGCCGTCGGCGGTTCCCAGCACGCCGCTGCCCTGCCGGTCGTGGTCCACGAGGATGCGGTTTCCCTGGCTGTCGACGGCGAAGTTGCGCCGCCCGAGCGCATCGTGTCCGTAGAGGGTCAGGCGCCCCTGGGCGTCGTAGGTGCCCATGAGCTGTCCGCCCGGCCCGTAGCGGTTGAGCGTCAGGTTGCCGCGGGCGTCGTAGGTGTAGACCGGGCGCCCCATCAGATCGTAGACCGTGAAGGAGTGCCCCCCGTCGGGATGAACGCGCTGTTCGGTCACCAGGGAGTACGGTGACGCCGTCAGGAAGGGTGCACGGGCGGCGCGGAACTCCTGCGGCACGTTGTCGAAGATCGGGCGCTCTTCGAGCCCGCCGCGCTGCGGATTCTCCTGGACGAGCCGGCCCGAGTCGCCCCAGCGGAGGTTGAGCGGGCCGATGGGTTCGGCCTCGACGCCGGCCAGCCCGCGGGCGTCGTAGCGGAAGTGGGTCCGGTTGCCGAGCGCGTCGGCCATCGACGTAATGCGCCCGAACGCGTCGCGCTGCTCCTGTTCCCCCCAGAGCGGAATGCCGGCCGTGTTGAAGAGCAAGAACGGCTTCATCTCCGCCGGCGGCGCCGCCACGGCGCGCTGGCGCGCATCGTTCGTGGGATCGCGCAGGAAATCGAGCAGCAGCCGGAGGTCGGGAGAAAGGTCCTGCTCGGATTCCACCAGTCCGGCGAGCACATCGCCGCCGCGGCCGGGCACCAGGCGGAGGAGATCGTCGGCGGCGGTGGCCTTGCGCGTGGAGCCGGTCGCCGGACGAAGCGTCCGCATGGGATCGGTGAGATCGGAGATGGTCGGCTTTTCCCGGTCCTGGGGCTCGCCGTCCCGGCGCTCTTCCGGCGCGCGGTCGGCGTCCGGCGCGCCGGGGGCGCGTTCCTGGGCGGCGGCGGCGACGGCGGCACCCAGGAGGAGCAGCACCGGCAAGGCCCTTTGCAGCGACGGCTTCATGACCGATCCTTACAACCGTCCCGAGATGCTCCTTCCGATCCGAGCGGCAGCCGGCGGGCGCCCGCGCCACTCCGGATCCTGACACTATACCACCGGGCTGCGCTCCCGCCCAGGTGGCGCTCGGCACGCCGGGCCGCGCGGGATCGACGCTGCCGCCTGCCCGCGGAGCGGGCCGGCGGGGAAGTAGCGGCATGGCCAGCGAGTCTCCACGGCTTTCTTCCCAGGTCCGCGACGCGCTGGCCTGGGCGACCCGGCGCTGGAGGCGACGCCGCGTGCGCCGCTTCCTGGTTGCCGGACTTGCGGCGCTGCTGGGCGCGGTTCTCGCCGGTGTCGTCTTCTCGGGCCTGGACACCGCCGAGCTCGTCCTGGCGACCGCTGCGGCCGGGGCGCTGGTCCTCTCCGGCTCGCTTGTGCTCGCCCGGGTCCTTCCCGTGGCGCCGGAGATTCCCGTGTGGATCGCGGACCGCGCCTTCCAGCTCGGCGAGCGGCTCGTGACGGCGCTCGATCCCGGCGCGCGGTCGGCGCGGTTCGCGCCCCTGCTCGCCCAGGAGGTCGAGATGCGACTCGGGGCGCGGCGAAGCGCGCCGCCGCGATCCTCGGCCGCGCCGGCTCCGCGGCGCCTGCGGCGTGTGCTCCGGCGCTGGAGAGCGCACTTGCTGGTCCTGCTGCTGCTCGCGCTGGTGCTTTTCACGCACGGGGCCCTCGGCCCACGTGTGGTTCCGGCCGACGTCATCGCGGCGCACCGCGGCGAGGCGCGGCCCGCCGCGCCCGAAGCGGGCCGCCAGCCCGAACTGACCCTCGCGCTGGATGCGGGGCGGGACCCCGAGTTCCCGCGCGGCGCGCCGATCGGCTGCGAGCTCGTGCTGCGCGGAGGCTCGACGCTCGAACGGCTGGCCGTGCACATCCACGGGGAGCGCGGCCAGCGGCTGGCCGTGGAACCGCTGGGCATCCATCTGGGGGCGAGCACGCCGCTGCGCTTCGACCTCGCACCCGTCCTCCGCAGCTCCGGTACCGACGGGCCGGGCCGGCGCACGGTGTTCGTGCGCGGCCAGGATCCGTCCGGCGGAACCCTGGAGTCCGGCGCGGTCGCCTTCCGGATCCAGCCGCCCCGGTCCGGGGATGGCGACGGCGGACAGGGCGGCCAGGACAGGCCCGAGCCCCATCCCGAGCCGCCCGCGCCTCCGGCGGACCGCCCGCCGCCCGTTGAGGGCAAGTCCGAGAAGAAAGGGCCGGAGCTGCCGCCGCCGCTCGGAGATCCCAGGCGCACCCCGCTCGAGAGCATCCCGCAGTTCGTGCTGCCGCTTCTCGAC
>JAFGQW010000138.1 GCA_016935485.1 Planctomycetota bacterium
CACAAGCGATGGATCTTGGCAAGACGCGCGAAGAGGCCGCCTCCCTCGCCGGCGTCTCGCACGACACCTACACCAAGGGGAAGCTGCACATAACGCAGCGCCGCGCGAGTTATGAGACGGTTTTGCCGCGGCGCGCATCAATCGGCAGCGCAACTCCGTATCCGCCAGTGTCTTGCGGCGCGCGCAAAGATTCGCAGTCTTTCGCAGCTTGTTTATACTTGACGCCTATTAGGCGAAACTATGATGCGAGCAGCGGGCCACCGAAGGCGAGGCCTGAGGAGGTACCGCCCGCCGAGCGAAGCTAAGCCGAGCTCGGCGAAGGACGAGCCCGACGTCAAGGACGTCGGAGACGCGCCACGGCGCGAGTAGGCGAGCCCCGGTTGGGCCGGGCGCTCGATGGCGCGCCGGGGTCGGGCACGGTTGGGCCGCGCCCGGGCACACCTTGTGGGTGGGCTGCTGCGCACGGCGGTTGTGCCGCTGTGAAAGTCGACGGGTGGGCGCAACGCCCACGAGGCGGATCGATCGACTTTCTATTCATCCGAAGGAACACTCCCTGTGCACTCCACAACCAAGGTCCGCGAAGTCCCCGAGACTGAGGCGCTCTCCGCGCCCCAGGCCGCGGCGCTTCTCGGCATCTCTCAGCGCACGCTGTTCGCGCACGCGGCGACGCTCCCTGCATCAATCAGGATCGGTAAGTCTCGCAGGTGGCTGCGCTCCGAGCTCATGGCCTGGCTGCAGAAGCGCGCCGAACGCGACGCCCCGCCAGCTGGCCGCGCGTCGTAGCTACCCCAGAAAACGAACACGCCCGGCGGACACACCGGGCGCAGGAGCAGTAACCATGCCCACGGTACACGCACCGGCGGCCGCTGTCAAGGCGCCACCGGACGACCGATTGTATTCCCTCCCGCACCTGGCGATCTTCTGGCCCGACGCCGCGGACCTTACCGGCCGCGTCTTGTCCGGCGCCGACATCGCGCGGATCCGGGCCACGCAATTCGAGCTCGCCGATGTCGAGGACCTGCGACTCCGGGCCGTGCTCGAAGCGGCCTTCGAGCTCTACGACCGCGGCGAAGAGGTTACCTTCGCGAGCATCTACCACGGCCTGCGAGCGCGCGGCCACTCCCGCGACCCGGGCGGCCCAGCGGATCCGGAGTTTCTCTTTCAGCTTGCTGAGAGCGTCCCGCATTCCCACGCTGCCGATGTGATCGCGGCCGATCTCCACGAGCTCGCCAGGCGGCGCCGGATGCGCCAGGCGCTGCTCGCGCGGCTCGAGCGATGCGCCGATCCGGCCGGCGAGGAGGAGGTGCCCGATGAGCACCCGTGACCTCCTCGCGGCGGCGCTCGCCGGCCCCGGCGACGGATCCCTGATCTGCCAGCAAGAGCCCGGGCGGCCAGCACATACGCCGCATCGCCGCGTGCTCGACACACCACCGACAGACAGTGAGCTCGGCTTCGCTCGCAAGTTCGTCGCGGAGCATGGCGCCGATGTGCGCTTCGTCGGGCCGTGGGCGGCGTGGCTCGTTTGGGACGGGCGCCGGTGGCGCGAAGACTCGGACGGACAGACCTGGCGGTTTGCGAAAGCCGTCGCCGATGACCTGCTCGAAACCGCGCGAGGCAAGATGGCAATCGCGACCTCGAAAGAGGCGATGCAGGCGGCCGGTGCTGCGGTCGCCGCGGCGAAGAGGTTCCAGTCGCGCCGCGTGTTGGCGGACGCGCTCGCGCTCGCTTCGACCGAGCTCGAGGTCGTGGCGGGGGTGGAGGCGTGGGACGCGGACCCGTGGGCGCTGAACACGCCAACCGGCACGATGGATCTGCGGAGCGGCGAGGTCCGGCCGCACCGGCGCAGCGACTTACTCACGAAGCTCGCCGGCGCCGGCTTCGACCCGAAGGCCGAAGCGCCACGCTGGCGCCAGTTTCTCGAGCGCGTGCTGCCGGATCCCGACGTGCGCGATTACATCCAGCGCTTGCTCGGCTACGCGGCCAGCGGCGCCGTGCGGGAGCACGTGCTGCCCATTCTTGTCGGCCCGGGCAGCAACGGCAAATCCGTGCTCGCCGAAACCCTGGCCTACGTACTCGGCGACTACTGCGCTCCGGCGCCTCCCGATCTACTCATCGCGCGGCAGGGCGAGCGGCACCCGGCCGAACTCGCGTTCTTGCATGGACGTCGGCTCGTGATCGCCAGCGAGTCGCCAGAAGGCGCGCCGCTGAACGAGTCCCTCGTGAAGCTCATCACTGGCGGCGATTCGATCACGGCGCGAAAAATGCGGGAGAACTTTTGGAGTTTTCGGCCAACCCACAAGGTGATCCTGCTGACCAACAACCGGCCGCGCGTCCGGGGGCGCGATCACGGCGTCTGGCGCCGGCTCGTGCTCCTTAAGTTCGACGTCGTGATCCCGACCGACGAGCAGGACGCCAGCTTGGCGGAGAAGCTCCGCGGCGAAGGCCCGGGCGTCTTGGGGTGGCTCGTCGAGGGTGCGGCCCGCTACTGGCGCGAGGGGCTGGCGGCTCCGGCCGCGGTTCAGACTGCCACCGCTGGCTACCAGGCCGACGAGGATGTGCTCGGGCAGTTCATCGCGGACCGCTGCGTGCTCACCGGCGACGACGCCGACGAACTAACCACGAAGACCTTGCACTTTTCCTACGGCACGTGGTGTGAGCAGCAAGGCGTCCGGCCGCTCGGGCTGCGCACATTCACGGGCAAGCTCAGGGATGCTGGTTGGCGTTACCGGCGGCGGGCCGACTTTCGGGGGTTCGCTGGGGTCCGACTGGCCGCCGAGAATGACGTTCGGAACGTCATTTCCCATTTATCGGCCTGCGCGCGCGCGCGCGTAGAGACTTATACCCAGAATGACGTTCCGAACGTCACTGAGCCCGAGCGGCCGCCCGGGTGCGACTGCGCCGAGGGGCTCGAGCTCCTGCCCGACGGCCGATGGTGCTGTCCGGGCTGCGGGCGGGCGACGGGGGAGGAGGCGACGCCATGAGGCGGCCCATCCTGCCCGGGCGGGAGGTGCTCGCGACGCTGCGCTGCGAGCCGCCGCGGGCCGCGGGAGCGTGGACCACCGAGGCGGTCGCGGAGACGCTCACGCTGCCCGTGGCCGACGTCTCGCTCACGCTCGCGCGACTCGCCGGCCGGGGCGTGGTGCGAATCGATACCGCTGGTTTCTGGCGACTCACCGGACGTTGACTTCTGCCCGATCGGCCGCCGGGCGCCGGCCGGCCGGGCCGCAAACACGCGCCCAGGAGAAGGACCAAGCACATGAGAATCGAAGATCCCGAAGTCGCGAAGGCCCACGCCTACCTCTTCCACCACTACTACGTGGGTTTTACCCGCCGGCTGCCCTACCCCGTGCTCTACGGGCAGAGCGCTGTGCCGCCGTACGGGGATGGCGTTACGCTGTCGATCTCGGCATCCGTGATGAATGACCCAGACAGGCGCGAGCGCGTGGTCGAGACGTTGCGCGAGCAGCTCGGCTACCTCGAGTTCCTCTTCTCGCGACTCAACTGGCCGCCGCACTTCGAGCCGATCCCGATGGAGGCAGCCGAGGACGCGGCACCCGCGGAGAACGCCGGCGAGAAGGCCGCGGACGCCGAGGACCCAAACACGCCGTTCTGATTTTCGCGCGATCGCCGGAGAAATCCTCCGTGCACAAGATGATATCCTGATATCACTTGCGGCGTTTCGCTGCGCGCGCGCCTGATTTCTACCAGAAATGTGCGCGCACCTGCACGCGCGCGAGATATCTTGAGAGTGGTTGCGGCGCGCGCCGGATAGGCCGGCGCCCGACCGCGACCGAAGGGAACGACACATGAGACGACAACGAGATGACGACCGCGACGTCCTGAGGGACGAACGCGGCCGGGTCGTGGCGACGTTGTTCAAACGCCGCGGCGACCCACGCTACCGGGTGCGGTACAAGGACGGCACCGGCGTGTGGCGCGAGGCCGTGGCGACGCGGGCGAAGCCGGAGGCGCTCGCCTACATGGCCGACCTCCGGCGGCGCGTGCTTGAGGGCGAGGCGGACCGCCGAGATCCGTTTGCGAAGTGGGCGGCGATCCCGCTCGTGGCGCACTTGACGGACTTCATCGCGACGCTCGAGGGGCGCGGGCGCTCCGAAACGCACGTGCACGACAGCCGGAAGCGGCTCGAGCGCATCGTCGAGGCGTGCGGCTGGCGCCGGCTCGAGGACATCGCGCCGGAGGCTCTCGACGCGACCTTGAAGCGCTGGCGCGACGAGGGACTCGGTGCGGTGACGAGCAACAGCTACCTCACGGCCGCGAAGGCGTTCGAACGCTGGCTGGTCGAGCATGGCAGGCTCCTGCGGCGGAGGCTCGCGTGTCTGCGACCCGCGAAGGTCGTGGAGCCCCGGCACCAACGGCGGGCGCTCTCCGCGGCTGAGGTGGGGCTACTCTTGCGCGCGACCGAGGCCAGCCCGAGGCGCGTCTACGCAATGGACGGCCGCACCCGGGCACTGATCTACTCGGTGGCACTCGGGACCGGCCTTCGGACCCGCGAGATCGCGGCGCTCAAGCCGGAGGACTTCCAGCTCGCGCGCGTCCCGACTGCGGTGTTTGAGATCCGCGCGTCGATCGCGAAGAACGGCCGGCGCGTGCTGCTCCCGCTGCGCAAGGACCTGGCCGCCGCGCTCCGGCCCGTGCTCGCCCAGGCGGCGCCGGAGCGGCCGATCTTCCCGGGCTCCTGGCGCTGGTCGAGCGGCAAGATGCTGCGGACCGATCTCGAGGCCGCGGGGATTCCGTACTGGACGCACGACGGGGTCTGCGACTTCCATGCGTTGCGGCACAGCTTCGTCAGCAACCTGGTCCGCAACGGCGTGGGCGTGAAGGCCGCGCAACTGCTCGCGAGGCACAGCTCGCCGGTGTTGACGCTGAACGTCTACAGCCACCTGAACGCGGACGAGCTCGCGCCCGAGCTCGAGAAAACGGCGCGGCCGCCGGAGCAGCACGACGACCACAACGAAACCACAAAGGCCGCCGGATAACGGCGCAACCGAACGCAACGCAATGCAACGCAAGAGCAACATAACCCCGGTGGCCACCAACATAAGCGGCGAATTCGCTGCGGGTTGTGGCGCGATTCTTAATCCGCGGGTCCAAGGTTCGAATCCTTGCAAGGGCAACTCCCGAACCTGGATCCCGCCAGGGATCCTGCGGTAGGCTGCTTCGGTATTCCGGGGCGGCCCTTTTCTTCGAATCACAACAGAATCACCAATCGGCCCCGGCGGTCGAGCCGCCCAGCCCGAGGAGGCACCCGGCTCGAACCAGGGCTTCCTTGTCTCGGGTGGAGTCCACAAGTACGCAGAAGATCTCGCGGACCGTTCCAACCGGGAGAGAAGGGTCACGGGTCGCGGCGATCACGCTCACGGCGCTGAAGTCGCGAGGCGCAGCCCCGGGAAAAGGGCGGATGGTGTCGGCGTGCTGAGTACTCGCCGCGCCGCCGACTGCCAGCACCACGCTTGGGATTCTCACCTCGACCTCCCGGCTGGGGGCGCGCCGCTTCACCGCGCTCCAAGATACCCGATGGTCCGGCGCGTGGCGGGAAGAGGGTTCGGCTCCTCCTGGACCGCCGTTGCGCCCTTTCCGGGGGCGCTCGCCCGGGAGCTCCGCTGACCAGACCGGGAGCCCAGGCAGGCATTCGCTCGTGCGATTCCCTCCGCGCGCCGGCTCGATCCCGGGCGGTCAGCGCCATGCCCCTTTGTAGCAGAGCAGCGGTCGCAGCTCGCGCACGATGCGCGTGAGTTCCTGCTGGGCGCGCATCACGCGACCACGACCTGGAGAGCCATGGTCATTTCCAGTGACCAGGGCTCTCGGGGAAGGCACACGCTCACCCACCCCTTCGTCGTCACGTCAGAAGTTCACGCCCAGACTCACCATGATACCGTCGATATTGCCGAACAGGACCCGCACGCTCGCAAACAAGGGAAAATCCGGATGCTTGTATCGAAGCTCGGCAAAACCTGCCGCATTGAGGCCCATGACTTCAAAGCTGTCGCTGTCAAGGTCGCTTTCATCGATTACGCTCGTTCCGTACAGCGCATCCAAGGCGAATCCGGCAGAGGGCTGAACGCCGTAGATGTCCAGACCGATCCCCACGGTTCCGGAGAAAGCGGCATAGAGCATGTGCGCGTCGACGTCTTCATCTACGCCGGCGTAGGGGGGACTCGACGGTATGTCGACATGGACATTGCTCCTGCTGTACCCGAAATCGATACCGGCACGAAAGGGGAGAATCAACTTGATGTGGTCGTTGAACGCGGCCAGCTGCGGTATACCTTTCACGCCGCCCCCTACGCCACCTCCTTCGAAGTCATCCTTGAAGAACGCATCCGGGATGGAACTCCTGAATGGCTTGGTTTCCAGCTCCTCGTAAAACACACGGAAATAACCCTGTACCCCTTCGTTCCCGAAACTCATTCCTAAACCGGCCCGCTTGCGGGACACGTCATCGACCTTGACATCTACGTCGTCATTCAAGAAGTCGATGTCCTTGAACTCGATCTTTCCGAGTTCTACGTCCTCGACGAAGCCCCCGATGGTCCTTCCCCGTCGCCGATCCGTCTTGCTTTTGCTCTCCTTGTCGTTGCCAAGGGTTCTGGATCGACCCGCCTGGGGAGACGAGGCATACGAGGAAGCGGCGTCCTCACCCGCCGTCAGGGTATCGTACATAGTGGACCAGCTCGTCGAAGCGAAGCTCGGACGCGGTCCGACATTCGATGCACAGCCGGAGAGCACGAGAGTCAGCCCCAAAACGGCAGCCAACACGGCGGAGCATACAAAGGGCATTCTTGTTTTCATTCCCGGTCCTTCAGGTTGTTCCTTTCTGGTCCCGCTCGCCCGGATTCTGGCGATGATCAAGACGGCAGCGATGTCACACGGAAATCCCATGGACGGCAGCGCGGATAGGACAAACAAACGCGGTTCTGGCGTACCGGGCAGGGTATCGGGGGCTTCGGGTGGGGTCAAGGTGGGAACTCGATCGGGGGCAGCCGGCGGGGTGGGGGCGGGATCCGGGGGCCATCGGCGGCGAGCGCGAGGCGCGCACTGGCGCAGGCGGACAGGCAGGGGCGCGCCACGGGTGTCTTGCCGCTGGATCGCCGCGGTGTAGATGGCGCCGAGGGAGTCGGCCGCGAGCGGCAGCAGGGCCTCGGGCGCGGTCTCGTCGTCGGCGGGCGGGAGGCTGCCGAGGCGGGCAGGAGGTCCGGGTCCAGGCCGCCGTGACGGCGCCCGCTCCGATCGAGGACGTGTTCCTGCACTGCCGCGTGCGGGGGCCGTTTCTCCGCGTCCGGATGCAGGACGACGGCACGCATCGCGACGGCGCTCCCGGCGACGGCGTGTTCGGCGGACGGATCCCGCCGCAGACTCCGGTACTGCGTAGAGGCCGCGGTGGCCCCGGCGGCCGGCAGCGGCACGCGCTTCGAACCGTGCAGCGTCGAGCGGTCGCCCTTCACGTACACCGTGGCGGCCGAGCTCGCCATCAACGAGTTCGTGGCCCAGAACACCACCGGGATCCGGGACGAGCGGGGCGAGCACGAGGACCGGATCGAGGTGATGAACCGGGCCGATCGGACG
>JAFGQW010000139.1 GCA_016935485.1 Planctomycetota bacterium
ATCGAGAAGATGCAGGTGTTCTGCGCCTGGTCCTCCTTCAGGATGTCGGCCTGCACGGTGCCGCGGACGTTCTGGAGCGTCTGGGCGCGGATCCGAGCTCGCACCTCGGTATCCGGCTCGCGGCCGTGCTCGGCCACGTAGCGGTCGACCTGCTGGTCGATGGCCGCATTCATGAACATCGCGAGCACGATCGGCGCCGGCCCGTTGATCGTCATCGAGACCGAGGTGCGCGGGTCCAGGAGATCGAAGCCCCGCATGAGCGTGCGCATGTCCTCGAGCGTGGCGATGCTCACCCCGCCCTCGCCGATCTTGCCGAAGATGTCCGGCCGCTCGGCCGGATCCTCGCCGTAGAGGGTCACCGAATCGAACGCGACGCTCAGCCGCTTGGCCTCGTCGTTGCGGCAGAGGTAGTGGAAGCGCTGGTTGGTGCGTCCCGGCCCGCCCTCGCCGGCGAACTGGCGCTTGGGATCCTCGCCCTTGCGCTTGAAGGGAAAAACTCCGGCGGTGAAGGGGAAGCAGCCCGGGAGGTTCTCGAGCGCGAAGAAGCGTACCAGATCGCCGTGGCCGTGCGTGCGGGGGAGCGCCACCTTGGGCACGAGCGTCCCCGCGAGGCTCACCGTGAAGTTCACCTCCTCGATCGCGCGCTCCCGCACCTCGTAGGTCTGGGTCTCCTCGCGGTAGCGGCGCACCGTCTCCGGCCAGGTCTCGAGCGCCGTGCGGAACTCGGCCGCCTGTTCGCCCCGGAGACTCCGCGCCAGTTCCCGGGCCGCCGCCACGGCGGCCGGGTCGGCGGCCTTGCGCTCAAGCTCGTCGGCCGTCTGCTCGGCCGCCTGCGCCCGCTCGGCGAGCGCCGCCTCGGTCTCGACCCGCGCGCGATAACTGCGGATCGTCCGCGCGATCTCCGCGAGGTAGCGCGTCCGGTCCGGCGGGATCAGCGCGCGCTGCGCGGTCACCACCGGCTCGGGCACGAAGCCCAGCCGCGAGTCGAGCTCCTTCGCGCCGGACAGGTGGCCCACATGGCGGAGCAGCGCCGCGTAGAACCCGTTCACGCCGGGGTCGTTGAACTGGGAGGCGATCGTCGGGTAGACCGGCATCGAGCGCAGCTCGGCGTGCCACTCGCCCCGGTTGCGCCGGACCTGGTTCTGGATGTCCCGGAGCGCGTCGAGCGCGCCGCGCCGCTCGAACTTGTTCAGCACCACGAAGTCCGCCCGGTCGAGCATCTCGATCTTCTCGAGCTGCGAGGGCGCGCCGTACTCGGGCGTCATCACGTAGACGCTCGCGTCCGCGATCGAGGTGATCGCCGCGCTCGCCTGGCCGATGCCGCTCGTCTCGATCAGCACCAGATCGAAGCCGGCCGCGCGCACCACCCGGATCGCGTCGGTGAGCGCCGCCGAGATCTCCGTGCCGCTCTGGCGCGTGGCGAGCGAGCGCATGTAGACGCGCGGGTCCTGGATGGCGTTCATGCGGATCCGGTCGCCGAGCAGCGCCCCGCCGGTGCGCTTGCGCGTCGGGTCCACGCACAGCACCGCGACGTGCTGGTCGGCGAAGTCGCGGAGGAAGCGCCGCACGAGCTCGTCGAGCAGGCTCGACTTGCCGGCGCCGCCGGTGCCGGTGAAGCCGACCACCGGCACGCGGTCGGTCGCCGGAAAGGCCGCGAGCACGCCGTCGAGCTTCTCGCGCGCCGCGGCGTCACCCTCGGCGGCCGCCTCGGCGAGCGTGATGAGGCGAGCGATCGCCATCGGGCGGCGGGCCGCGAGCGCGGCCTGATCCGCCCCGAGGCCGTTCGTGGTCGGGTCGAAGTCGCAGCGCTCCACCATGTCGTTGATGATGCCCTGCAGCCCCAGCCTCTGTCCGTCTTCCGGCGCGTAGATGCGGGTCACCCCGTCGGCCTCGAGGGCGCGGATCTCGTCGGGCACGATCACGCCGCCGCCGCCGCCGAAGATCTGGATGTGCGCCGCCCCCTTGTCGCGGAGCAGCGCCAGCATGTAGCGGAAGAACTCGTTATGCCCCCCCTGGTAGGAGCTCACCCCGATGCCCTGGGCATCCTCCTCGATGGCGGCGTCCACGATCGCGGCCGCCGACTGGTTGTGGCCGAGGTGCACGACCTCGGCGCCGGTGCTCTGGAGGATGCGCCGCATGATGTTGATGCTCGCGTCGTGTCCGTCGAAGAGCGACGCGGCGGTCACCAGGCGCACGTGGTGGCGGGGACGGTAGGGGGCGATGGCACGCGTGGGCTGCACTGGCGGGTCTCCCGTTCAGGCTTTCGGGACGGCGCTCACAAGCCGCCCCTCACGGCGGGACCGTCCCTTCTCGCGGCCGCGGCGCGCGGCCCCGGCGAGCGCTGGAAGGGTAGCAGCGAACCCGGCCGGTTTCACGCGCCGGGCCGGCGGCCGCGGGCCCTAGCTGCACCCCATGGAATTGCCGCAATTGAGGCAGCGGTAGCAGGAGCCGTTCCTGACCGTGATGTGGCCGCAGTTGTCGCAGAACGGCGCGTCGCCCATCAGGCCGCCGAGCAGTTCGTCGAAGACGTTGCCCGGCGCGGCCGCCGCGGGCCGCACACCCCCGGCGGGCGCCTCGCCCCCCGGCGCCCGGCCCCGCGGGGACGCGGCCTCCGCCAGCGCGTCGGCCCGGCGCGACGAGCTGCCGTTGCCGCGCGGCCGCACTTCGCCCGGATCGGCGTCGAGAGGCCGCGCCGCGCTCTCCTGCCGCGCGGCCACCTCACGGGTCTCCTTCTCGAGGGTGCCCGGTTTCACGTGCACCAGCTCGGTGTTGCCGTGGTACTCCAGATCCAGGACGCGGAAGATGTAGTCCACCACACTCGTCGCCATCTTGATGTTGGGATGCCCGGTCACCCGGCCCTGCGGCTCGAAGCGCGTGAACGTGAAGCAGTCGACGAACTCCTTCAGGGGCACGCCGTGTTGCAACCCCAGCGACACCGAGATCGCGAAGCAGTTCATCATGCTGCGCAGCGCCGCGCCCTCCTTCGCGAGATCGAGGAAGATCTCGCCGAGCGTGCCGTCGTCGTACTCGCCGGTCCGGAGGTAGACCTTCGTCCCGCCGACGCGCGCCTCCTGGGTGAAACCGAGGCGGCGCTTGGGCAGGCGGCGGCGGATCGGCTTCAAGGCCCCGACCGCGGCCGGCGCGAGGGCCTCGGTGGGCGCCGCGCCCGCGGCCTTGCCGCCGGCGTTGCCCGACTTCGCGTTGAGCGGCTGGGAGCTCTTGCAGCCGTCGCGGTAGAGGGCGAGCGCCTTCAAGCCCAGCGCCCAGCTCTGGAGATAGGCGCGCTCGATGTCCTCCACGGTGACCTCGTTCGGCATGTTGATGGTCTTCGAGATCGCACCCGAAACGAACGGCTGGGTGGCCGCCATCATCCGGATGTGCCCGAGGTAGTGGATGAAGCGCTTGCCGTGCTTGCCGCACCGGTTGGCGCAGTCGAACACCGCGAGGTGCTCCTCCGCGAGGCGCGGCGCCCCCTCCACCGTGCCGTGACCGCAGGCGAACTCCTCGGCCGCCTCGATCTCGTCGCTGGTGAAGCCGAGCGCCTGGAGCAGATCGAAGTCGGGCTTCTCGTACACTTCCGGCGCGATGGCGAGCCGGACCATCGCCTCCTCGCCGACCGTGGCGACGTTGACCGCCTGGCGCAGCTCGAAGGCGCTCGTGAGCGCGAGGTCGATCTGGTCCGCCTCGCTCTCCAGGAGCCCGCGCGCGAGCAGCTGGGCCCGGCTCACCCCGGGCGCGCCCCGCAGCGTCGCCGTGCCGACCACGTAGGCGAGGATGGCCTGGCGCTCCGCCGCGCCGTAACCGAGCTTCTTCAGCGCCGCGCTCACCGACTGGTTGACGATCCGGAAGATGCCGCCGCCGGCGAGCTTCTTCAGCTTGACGAGCGAGAAATCGGGCTCCACCCCGGTGGTGTCGCAGTCCATCAGGAGGCCGATCGTGCCCGTGGGCGCGATCACCGTGGCCTGCGCGTTGCGGTAGCCGTGGCGCTCACCGAGCTCGAGCGCACGGTCCCAAGCGGCGCGGGCGGCCTCGAGGAGCTCCGGCGGGCAGTGCGCGGGATCGATCCCCATGGGCGCCACGGTAAGCCCCTCGTACTCGTCCGCCGGCGCGTTGTAGGCCGCGCGCCGGTGGTTGCGCATCACCCGCAGCATGGGCTCGCGGTTGTGCATGAAGCGCGGAAACGGCCCCACCTCGCGCGCCATCTCCGCGCTCGTGGCGTAGGACTCGCCGGTGAGCACCGCGGTGAGCGCCGCACAGATCGCGCGGCTCTCGGCACTGTCGTAGGGGATGCCCAGGGTCATGAGCAGGCTGCCGATGTTGGCGTGGCCGAGACCGATCGTGCGGTACTCGTAGGACCTCAGCGCGATCTCCTTGCTCGGGTAGCTGGCCATGCCCACGCTGATCTCGAGCACGACGGTCCACAGGCGGACGGCGTGGCGCAGCCCCTCGAGGTCGACGCCGCCGGTCTCGTCGTCTTGGAACTTCTTCAGGTTCAGCGAGGCGAGATTGCAGGCGGTGTCGTTGAGGAACATGTACTCCGAGCACGGATTGGAGGCCTCGATCCGGCCGCCCTGCGGGCAGGTGTGCCACTCGTTGATGGTGTCGTCGAACTGCACCCCCGGATCGGCGCACTCCCAGGCGCTCCGGGCGATGAGCCGCATGAGCTGGCGCGCCTTCACGGTCTTCGCGACGCGCCCGTCCGTGCGCCAGGTGAGCGCCCAGTCCCCGTCGGTCTCGAGCAGGCGGAGGAAGCGGTCGGGAATCCGGATGGAGTTGTTGGAGTTCTGCCCGCTCACGGTCTGGTAGGCCTCGCCGTTGAAGTCGGCCTCCAGGCCGGCCTCGATCAGGATGCGCGCCTTCTTCTCCTCGTCGGCCTTCCAGCTGATGAACTTCTCCACGTCCGGATGGTCGAGATCGAGGCAGACCATCTTGGCCGCGCGCCGGGTGGTGCCGCCCGACTTGATGGCGCCCGCCGCCCGGTCGCCGATCTTGAGGAAGCTCATCAGTCCCGAGGACACGCCGCCGCCGGCCAGCGGCTCGCACTCCCCGCGGATGCGCGAGAAGTTGGTGCCCGTTCCCGAGCCGTACTTGAAGAGCCGCGCCTCCCGCAGCCACAGGTCCATGATCCCGCCCTCGTTGACGAGGTTATCGCTGATGGACTGGATGAAGCAGGCGTGCGGCTGGGGCCGCGAGTAGGAGTCGGCCGCCCGCACCACCTCGCCGGCGTCGGGGTCGAAGTAGTAGTGCCCCTGGGCAGGTCCGGTGATGCCGTAGGCGTCATGGAGCCCGGTGTTGAACCACTGCGGCGAGTTCGGCGCGGCCATCTGGTGGACCAGCATGTGCTCGATCTCGGCCTGGAAGTTGGTGGCATCCTCCTCTGCGGTGAAGAGATTGAGCGCGGTGCCCCACCGGCGCCAGCAGGCGGCCATGCGCCCGATCACCTGGTCGGCCCGGCGCTCCGGCCCGAGCACGGGCTTGCCCTCGCGGTCGACCGCGGGTTTGCCCTCGGCGTCGTGCTGCGGCACGCCGGCCTTGCGGAAGTACTTGGAAACGAGGATGTCGGACGCGAGCCGGCTCCAGTCCTTCGGTACCCAGGCGTCGCGCATCTCGAACACGACGGACCCGTCGGCGTTGAGGATCCGGGTGTTTCGCTTCTCGTACTCGATCTCCCGGAGCGGCTCGGAGCCCGGCGTGGTGAAGCGTCTCGCGATCTTCATGACCGACCATCCCTCAAGGCAATCCCGGCCGTGAAACGCGGCGACAGCGAGCCCCACCGAGGGGGGCGCGCGTGCCGCCCGGACGGCGCCGAAACTCGTGCCCGGAGGAGGGATGACGTTTCACGAGCCCGAGCCAGCCAGGCCCGCCGCCCGCGGGCAGGGCATCGTGAAAGCCCCTCCCCAACCTGTAGCCCTCTGTGACGAACGGCGGGTAAACTAACACTACATGTTGGGCTGTCAAGGATCTCGGATCGATCCACGCTCCCCGGACAACTGCTTTCTCCGACGGCCCCTTAGACTGTAGTTTAGGTTTTCGTTCACAGAAGGAAAGCCTTTTTTTCGTACTTTTTTATGCGACCTATCCATCTTGAATATAGAAGCTTGAGACGTTTCATGCCGAAAAGAATACGAACCTGAGGAATTCGAACGGACGCCCGAAAAAAACTCCGATCCGGGTCGCTCCCCGCGAACTGGCCCCCACCCTGCCCCCGGGAAGAGACTCTCCCGAAACCCGCGCCCCCGCTCCAAGGTTCTCGCGCGCCGGACTTTGCGCGCCGCAGCGGGGGCCGCCAGCCGCCGTCTCGAAGGGCAATCGCTCCCGACAGCGCGGCGAGACTTCTCTCGATCGAGGCGCCCGCGGCCAATCGGGCCCGACCATGGACAGAACGGCCCCGGTTCCATACCATGGAGGCTGTGTTTCCTGCCGGAATGGAGTGAACTCGATTTCGACGAAAGCCCCTTGGAGACGGGGTCGGGCTGTGTACGCACGTTCCCGCACCAGGAAGGGGCGAGGAAAGGACCGAGGAGGTATCGATGAAGAAGACGGCGTTTCTGAGCTTGCTGCTGCTCGCGATCCTGATCACGGCGGCGGCCGCGGACGAGATCTACGTGCCGGCTGACACGCCCGGCAGCGGCTCGCGGAACAGCTGGCCATTCAACCTGTATCCAGAGTGGCGCTACCAGCTCGTGATCGACGCGAAGTTCCTGGGTAACCAGGCGTTCACGGTG
Source organism: Planctomycetota bacterium (assembly GCA_016935485.1). GTDB lineage: Bacteria > Planctomycetota > JAFGQW01 > JAFGQW01 > JAFGQW01 > JAFGQW01. Next base: position 6,726 of record JAFGQW010000139.1, read on the forward strand.
AACGAGATTGCGTTCGCGCCGAGCGGAACGGGCGTGTTCACGGCAACGCAGTTCGAGGTGCGAATGGGCCACTCCACGGTGGCGACCTCCGCTACGTTCGACACCAACATCCCGAATCCGACCACGGTGCTGAGCGCGCTCTCGGGCTACACCTGGAACACGACCGACAAGACGTGGTCCCCGATCGGGCTCACCAGCGGGTTCAGCTACAATGGCGTGGACCGCCTGACGATCGACATCCGGATCCTCGGCGGCGCCCGGACTTTCAGCGGCACGTGCTACTACGACAGCGGCAACCACGACCGGACCTGGAACAACGCGACGGGCGCGTGGACCGCCACGACGGGCACCGTGGGGGTCGGCAGCGGCCTGAAGGTCCGGCTGACCGTCTCGAGCGGTGCCCAGCTCGTCGTCACCGGAACGGGCCAGATCGGCACGACCGTGGATCTCGACCTCATCGCCCCGCCGGACGGCGGCAAGGCGTACCAGCTCGGCACCTCGCTCGGAACCGGGCCCATTCTCATCGGCACGCGCCAGCTCGACCTCAGCCTGGACGGCCTCCTGATGATCTCGGTTTACGGCGCGCTGCCCAGCGTCTTCAAGGACTACGCGGGCACCCTCAGTCTCGCCGGCAGGGCCACGGCCAAGCTGGTGATCCCCAACGAGACCGCCCTGAAGGGCATCACGCTCTACAACGCCTACGTGACGCTCGATGGCGCCGCTCCTCAAGGCGTGAGTCTCATCTCGCCCACGGTCAAGGTCGGTATCCAGTAGACGAGGCGCCTCGCGTTCGCTAGCATGCATCGCCCGGGGTCGGGGGCCGGCAAGGCCGGCGCCCGCTCCCGGGCGTTCTTGCGAAACGAGCTCCACCATGGCCAGGATGGCGCTGGGACTTGATTTCGGCACCGAGTCGGCGCGCGCGCTTCTTCTGGACATCGAGAGCGCGGCCGAGGTCGGCGAGGGCGTGGCCCCCTACCCGCACGGCGTGCTGGACCACAACCTCCCGACGGGCGAGGACCTCCCGCGCGACTGGGCGCTCCAGCACCCGACCGACTGGACCGACGCCGCCGCCCGCGCCATCCGGGAAGCGCTCGCCGGCAGCGGCGCCCGCCGCGAGGACCTCGTCGCGGTCGGCGTCGACTTCACCGCCTCGACGCCGCTTCCCGTCACCGCCGGGGGAGATCCGCTCTGCCTCCAGGCACGCTGGGCGCGGGAGCCCCATGCCTGGCCGAAGCTCTGGAAGCACCACGGCGCCAAGGAAGAGGCGGCGCGGATCAACGCGCTCGCCCGCAAGCGCGCCGAGCCCTTCCTCGCCTACTACGGCGGCGTGGTGGGGCTCGAGTGGCTGCTGCCGAAGGCCTGGCAGGTGCTCCGCGAGGCGCCCGCCGTCTACGCCGCCGCCGACCGCTTCCTCGAGGGCGGCGACTGGCTGGTCTGGCGCCTGACCGGCCGCGAGACCCGCAACGCCTGCGCCGCCGGCTACAAGGCGCTGTGGACCGCGCGCCACGGCTTCCCCTCGCCGCGCTTCCTCGCCGCACTCGATCCCGAGCTGGCCCGTTTCTACCGCGACAAGGTGCAAGGCGAGATCGTGGCCCCCGGGCGCGCGGTGGGCGCCGTGACCCCGCTGGCCGCCGCGCAGTTCGGCCTTCCCGCCGGCATCCCGGTGAGCGCCGCCGTGATCGACGCGCATGCCGGCGTGCCCGGCGCCGGAGTGGGCGCTCCGGGGACGATGGTCATCATCCTGGGCACCTCCTCGTGCCACCTGCTGCTCAGCCGCGAGGCCCGGTTCTTCGCGGGATTCGCCGGGCTGGTCGCCGACGGGATCCTCCCCGGCTTCCACGGCTACGAGTCGGGCCAGGCCGCCGTCGGCGACATCTTCGCCTGGTACCTGGCGCAGGCGGTTCCCGCCGCGGTTCGCGACGCGGCCCGGGCCGCCGGCCGGGATCTCCACGACCACCTCGCCGGGCTCGCCGCCCGGCTCGCCCCTGGCTCGAGCGGCCTCGTGGCGCTCGACTGGCATCAAGGCAACCGGAGCGTGCTGATGGACGGCCGCCTGTCGGGCGTGCTGCTCGGCCTCACGCTCCAGACCCGCCCCGAGGAGATCTACCGCGCGCTGCTCGAGGCGACCGCCTTCGGCACGCGCGTGATCGTGGAGTCCTACGTCGCCGCCGGCCTCCCGGTGGAGAGGATCGTCGCGTGCGGAGGACTGGCGCGGAAGAACCCCCTCCTGATGCAGCTCCATGCCGACATCCTCGGCCGCCCGATCGACATCGCGGCGAGCGATCAGACGGTGGCGCGCGGCGCGGCCATCTTCGGCGCGCTCGCCGCGGAGCCGGCGGCGCGCGAGCCGGCCGACGTCGCGGCAGCGGTGGCCCGGCTGGGTGCGGCGACCGAGCGCCGGGTGACGCCCGACCCTCGCGCCGGCGCGGTCTACGACCGGCTGTACGCGCTCTACCGCCGGCTGCACGACCACTTCGGGCGCGACGCGCGGGAAATCATGCACGAGCTCCGCGCACTCGCCGCCGCGGCGGGCCCGCCGGCCCGCGGCGATTGAAAGCCGCCGCCGCGCCGGCTACTTCCTTGCCGATGAGGAACCGCCCCCGATGACGAGCCCTGCCCGCACCCGCATCGCTCCCAGCCCCACCGGCGACCCGCACGTGGGCACGGCCTACGTGGCGATCTTCAACCGCGCGCTCGCGCGCCAGACCGGCGGCCAGTTCCTGCTGCGCATCGAGGACACCGACCGGGAGCGCTCCAGTCCCGCCTCCGAGGCGATGATCCTCTCGAGCCTCCGGTGGCTCGAGCTCGACTGGGACGAAGGACCGGACTGCGGCGGCCCGCACGGGCCCTACCGCCAGTCCGAGCGCCTGGAGATCTACCGCGAGCACGCCCGCCGCCTGGTGGACGGCGGCCAGGCCTACCCGTGCTTCTGCACGCCGGAGCGCCTCGCCGAGCTCCGCGCCCGCCAGAAGGCCGAGGGCCTGGACCACGTCGGCTACGACGGCTGCTGCCGCGAGCTCGGCCGGGCCGCCGCCGCCGAGAAGATCCGCGCCGGAGCGCCGCACGTGATCCGGCTGCGCGTGCCGGACGCGGGCGAGACCGTTTTTCGCGACGACCTGCGGGGCGAGTTCACCTTCCAGAACCGGCTCCTCGACGACCAGGTGCTCGTGAAGTCCGACGGCTACCCCACCTACCATCTCGCCAACGTGGTGGACGACCACCTGATGGGCATCACGCACGTGATCCGGGCGGAGGAATGGCTGAGCTCGGTCCCGAAGCACGTGCTCCTCTACCGCGCGCTCGGCTACCCGATGCCGCACCTCCTGCACCTGCCGCTGCTCCGCAACCCCGACCGCTCCAAGATCTCCAAGCGGAAGAACCCGGTGAGCATCGCGTGGTACCGCGCCCAGGGCTACCTGCCCGAGGCGCTGGTGAACTTTCTGGCGCTGATGGGCTTCAGCCTCCCGGACGGCCGCGAGCTCTTCTCGTTTCCGGACCTGGTCGAGGCGCTCGATCTCGGCCGGCTCAATGCCTCGGCCGCGCCGGTCTTCAACCTCGAGAAGCTCGACTGGATGAACGGCGAGTACATCCGCGCGCTCCCGCTCAAGGAGCTGGCCGCGCGCGTGCGCGCCTTCGGCGTACCGCCGGAGCGCGAGGCCCGGCTCGCCGAGATCCTCCCCCTGCTCCGGGAGCGTCTGAAGACGCTCGCCGAGGTGGCGCCGCGGAGCGACTTCTTCTTCGCGGACCCCGCCGGCTACGACCCCGCCCTGCTCGTGCCGCGCAAGTGCGACCGCGAGTTTGCGCGCGCGGTGCTCGAGGCCTTTCCGCACTACCTGGAAGCGGTCGGCCCGGCCTTCGAGGCCGCCGCCCTCGAGGCGGCCGTGGACCGGCTCGCCGCCGAGCGCGGTTTGAAGCGCGGCAACGTCTTCATGGTGCTCCGCGTGGCGGTGACCGGCAGCACGGCCACGCCGCCGCTGGTCGAGTCCATGGCCGTTCTCGGCCGGGAGGCGGTGCTCCGGCGGGTAGGCGCCGCGGCGCGGCGGCTGGCCGGAGAACCCTGACGGCGGGCCCGTCTCAAGTTCGGCCGACGACAGGTCGATGGAACATCCGGGCGAGAGCCGGCCTCGCGGAGGCCCACTAGCGCCCGTCCGGCGCCGCCGTGTCGAAGCGCCTGGGCCGGGTCGTCCCCCGCCCGTAGGCCCACCGTACGAGGGAGCACACCGCCGTGGCCGAGGCCGTCACCCCGAGCCGCCAGGCCAGGACGCCGGCCGCCGCGTCTGCCGACGGCAGGCGCGGCCGGCCGCCGTCCGAAGCGCGTCCGTGCCTGCTCCGGATCGCGCCCGAGCAGCCCTGGCAACGCGTCGTGCTCCGCCACGAGCTCACCGCCATCGACGGCGCCGCGCTCCGCCGGCACTGGCACGAGACCGACCCCGACCGCGTGCTCCTCGAACCTGCCGCCGGGACCGACCGGGTGCAGGTGAACGGCCAGCCGGCCGACCGGGCGCGCCCCCTCGCGGACCTCGACACGGTCTCGGTGGGCGAGACGAACTATCGCTTCCACCAGGCCGGCGGGTTGCGCCACCTCCTCCGGCACGAGGAGGTCCGGGCGCGCGCGCTCGATCCGACCACCGGCTGCCTCGTTCGCCCGGTGCTGTGCGACCATCTCGCGGAGCTGTGCGCGGATGCGCTCGAGGGCGGCGGCCCGGTCTCGATCGTGCTCTTCGCCGTGGACAACTGGGCGGACCTCGAACAGCGCAGCGCGCCCGCCGTCCGCACGGCCATCCTCGCCGCGGTGGCCCGGGTGATGCGGGGGAGACTCCGCCAGGCCGACCTGGTGTTCACCAACCGCGCGCACGAGTTCGTGCTCGTGATTCCGGGCACCGGGGCCGACGAGCTCTACGGTCTGGCCGAGCGGATGCTCCGCCACGTCGAGGAGGAGCTGATCGACACGGCCGAGGGCACGCGCATGGTGACGCTGAGCGCCGCTCTCCTGAGCGGCCCCGACCGCCGCCGCCATCCCGATCCCGAGGAGCTCCTGGGCGCGGCCGGGGCCCTGCTCGAAAGCGGCGCCCACACCGCCGCAAGCCGGATCATCGCCTGACGGCGCGCCCGCCCTTCCGCCTTGCCCGGCCCGGGCCCGTCTGCCAGAATGAGCGCCGCACGAAGGAACCCGATCCATGCGCGAAGTCCCGCCCCCCGACGCTCCGCCGGCGCCCTCGTGGCGCGAGCTTCTCCTCACCGGACTGCTCTGCGCCGCCGTCACCCTGGCGGGCGCTCTCCTCTTCTACGGTGCGGGCATCGCCACGGGCCGCGAGCTCTTCTTCACGCACGACATCGGCGGCTCGGACATCTGGCACTTGAACTACCCGATGAAGCGCTTCTACCAGCAGGAGCTCGCCGCCGGGCGGCTCCCGCTCTGGAGCCCCGAGATCGGCACCGGCTTCCCGCTCCACGCCGAGGGCCAGGTCGCCGCGCTCTACCCGCCGAACCTCGCGCTCTTCGGCCTCCTGCCGCTGGCGATCGCCTTCAACTGGGGCATCCTCCTCCACGTCGTGCTGTCCGGCGCCTTCGCCGCCGGGCTTGCGCGCCAGCTCGGCGCGGGACGCGGCGCGAGCGCGGTGGCCGCGATCGCGTTCGCCTTCTCCGGCTTCTTCGTCACGCACTTAAAGCACATCAACATGACGGCCTCGGCGGTGTGGCTCCCGCTGCTGCTGCTGCTGCTCGAGCGCTTCGCCGCACGCCGGAGCGCCGCCGCGCTGGGGTTGCTGGCCGCCGCCGTGGGCGCCATGATCCTCGCCGGCCACCCGCAGATCGTCTACAACAACCTGCTCGTCGCCGGGGCGTGGGCGCTGGTCGCGCTGGTGCGCGCCGCAATGCGGCGGCCGATCGAGCGCGGCGGACCGCGCAACGCCGCGCTCGCCGGCGGTGCGCTTGCGTACGGCGTCGTGATCGGCGTGCTGCTCGGCGCGGCGCAGCTGCTCCCGACCGCCGAGCTCAACTCGGTCGGCCCGCGCGAGGGCGGCATGTCCGTCGCCGAGGCCACCGAGTGGGAGTACCACCCGAAGTTCCTGCTCGGCTTCCTCTTGCCCGGCCACTGGGGCGATCCCGGCGAGCTCCGCGAGGAGCCGGTGCTCGACCCCCGGACCGGCCAGCCGGTGCGCACCCCGGACGGCCAGGCGGTGTTCCGGCTCCGCGGGTTCGACCCCGGCGGCGTGCGCATGCTCCACTGGGAGATGACCGGCTACGTCGGGCTGCTACCTCTCGGGCTCGCCGCGGCGGCCCTCGCGCTGGGGTGGCGGCGGCGCCGCGCCGTCGTGGTGCTGCTGGGCGCCTTCCTCGCCGTCTCGCTGCTGCTCGTGCTCGGCGAGCACGGCGGTCTCTTCCACGTGGCCTGGAATCTCGTGCCGGGGTTCAAGCTCTTCCGCTTCCACGACCGCTTCCTGCTCCAGGCCGCGCTCTTCCTGGCGGTGCTCGCAGCGCTCGGGCTCACCTGGCTCGTCGCCCGGGTGCCGGGCGGGCGGCGCCGGAGCGCCGCGGTCGCCGCCGCCGTGATCGCCGGCGCGATCTGCTTCGTGGACCTGTTCGTGGCGCTCGGTGAGCACAACCCGCGGATCGCGCGCGAGCGGTGGGAGAACCCGCCTCCCTCGGTGGAGCGCATCCGGGAGGAAGAGGGCCCGGACGCGGCGCCGTTCCGGGTCGCCGACGTCGATCCGATGCGGATGGTGTTCACCAACGCCTACTACCGCGCGCGCGGCTGGACCGGAGATCTCGCGCCCTACGACGTCTCGAGGAACATGCTCGACCCCAACCTGAATCTCCTCCACGGCATCGCCCACCTGCAGATCTACTACCAGATCTACCCGCGCTGGATGCGTGAGGCGACGCCGCTCTTCTACCACCCGGCCGATCCGCAGCGGGGGCTCGCGAGCGGACTCCAGCGGATCGCCGACCTGTTCAACGTGCGCTACATCCTGGCGCCGCGCGGATCGGCCCTCGACGCGATCCCGGAGCTACGCGTGCTCGGGCCGGAGCTGGAGCGGTATCCGGTGATCGCCCGGTATCCGGGCGACACCGTGGTCCAGGGCGTGCGCCTGCCGACCGGCGAGGGCGCCTTCGTCGAGGCCCCGCCCTTCGAGATCCGCCTCCACCGCAACCCGCGCGCCCTGCCCCGCGCGCTGCTCGTGCCGCGCGCGCGTCAGATGCTCGACCGCAGGTCCTTGCCCGGCCGGGCGACGCCGAACCAGCTCGCGCTGCTCGATCCCGGGTTCGATCCCGAGCGCGAGGTGCTCCTCCACCGCGGGGCAGACGACCCGCTCGTTCGACGCGGCGAGCCTGCCGAGCCCATTGTGGGAGGGGTGCGCATCCGGGCCTACGAGCCGCAGCTCGTCCAGCTCGAGGTAGAGGCGCCGCGCGACTGCTGGCTGTTCCTCAGCGACACGTACTACCCGGGCTGGGTCGCGACGGTGGACGGGGAGGAGACCTGGATCCACCGCGCCAACATCACCGGCCGCGCCGTGGAGATCCCGGCCGGCCGGCACGAGGTCATCTTCACGTACCGGCCGACCTCGGTGCGAAACGGCGTCCTGCTCGGCGCACTCGGCCTCTTCCTGCTCGCCAGCCTCTGGCTGCAGGCGCGCCTCGCTTCGCGCCTCGGTTCCCGCCGCAGGCGCCGGTAGCCACGCCCGCCGGCGGCAGGCTACCTGGACGCGCCGGAGCCAACGGGCTCGAGGCGCTCGGCGGCCTCGGCCGGTCCGGGAGGAGCGGCGGCCGGGGTCGCGTCCGTCCGGGCGGCCGCTCGCCTCGAAGCCTGCGCATTGGCCTCCCGCAGGGGCTCCGTCGCTTCGTTCAGGAGCTTGCAGAGGTCGTGAAGCTCGTCGCCTTCCCGGATCCGACAGGGCCCGGGATCGACGCCGCCGGCAAGCTGGCGCAGGTAGACCCGGAAGCGGTAGAGCGGTCCGACCAGGCGGAACATGGTGAGCACGCCGACCAGCAGGCTGAGCGGCGCGACCAGCGCGAGCGTGATGAGGCAGTTGCGCTGGATGACGGAGGCGACCTCCATCTGCACGATGTGGCCGTCGTTGGGCAGGTTCTGGGCAAGCCTGTCCAGGGTGAAGAACAACCCGAACCCCTGGGCCAGCACGACCGCGGCGGCCGTGGTCAGGAACACGGCCGCGAACTTGAGCTGCAGGCGGGGTTCAATCAGTTTCTGGCTGCGTCTCGTCTTCTTCATGTCTGGTTCTCCGGGAGGGAGGGCTCTCTCCGCCCCTCATCGGCGCGGAGAGGTCTCGGCTTGAGCCCGGTTTGACCGGGTGCGCGCGCACCGGTGGATCGGCGTCGCGCAACGCGGCCACCGCATCGGGACGTGGTGTCGTAACCGGCGCGTGGGAAAGGGCTTGGCAGGCGGCAGAGGCTACTCGGCCGGCGCGGTGCGGACGACCGGCGCCGGCTCCCCGCCCGGCCCCAGCGCCTGCGCGATCGCCGCCGGGCAGCGCCCCAGTGCCATCAGCGCATACCCCGTCCCGTAGGCCTTGCCGTAGCCGTAGATCGGGTAGTCCCAGAACGAACCGTCCGGCTCGCGGCACTTGAGCACGCTCTCGACCACGCCCGGCCAGAAGCGCGCGCGGTCCTCCTCCCCCAGCCGCTCCAGCGCCATGGCCGCGTACATCTGCCCGTAGAGGTAGAAGTAGCCCGACACCTGGTACCACGACTCGTGGGGAATCGGCCGCCGCACGGCCGCCACCGCGAACCGGTGGTGCGCGGCCAGAGCGTGCAGCCCGTCGCGGAGGTCCTGCTCGGTCACTCCCCCGTCGAAGAGATGCAGCGCCACATTGCAGGTCTGGGTGCGAAGCGAGGAGCCCTTGGGCTCGTTGACGCCCATGCGCGGGCGGTACTGGAGGTAGAGCCCGTAGATGTAGGAGCCGTCCTTCTTGCGGCAGGCGCGCACGCTCCGGACCGCGCGCTCGACCAGCCGCGGCGGCACGTCGATTCCCGCCCGCCGCGCCTCGTCCAGCGCGATCAGGACGGTCGCCGTGGTGAACGACATGCCGGTTCCGCTCGGATGGAACGTGCGCGCGTCGAAGTCGTAGTAGCCGAAGCCGCCGTCCGGCACCTGGTAGATCTGGAGCGCTCGGACGATCTCGGCCGCTGCGGCCCGAAGTTCCGTCTCGCGCGCGCCCTCCGCGCCGGTGCGGAGGGCCTGCGCGAGCGCCCGGAGGCCGTACGCGAGCGACCAGATGTTGTACATCTCCACCGGGTTGGCCCGCTTGACCCGCACGTGCTTCACCAGCCAGCCGAGCGCCCGCCGCGCCGCCGCCCGGCTCTCGTCCGTCGCGTAGCCCGCATCCTGGAGCCCCGTCCAGCACAGCGCGGTGGTCGCGGCTCCGAAGGCGTGGAGCGAGCCCGGCACGCTGGCCAGGATCTCCCGGGTCCGGCCCACCGTGGACCGGCCGAACGACCCGTCGCGATTCTGCGTCTTCACGAGGAATTCCACGCCCCCGCGAATCGCGTCGGCCACCGTCACCCGCCCCGCCGGCGGCATCTCCCGCGCGAGCTGGAGCGCCTCCTGCGCGCTCGCCGCCGGCGTGCTCGCGAGCAGCACGGCCAGGACCGCCGCCCTCACTTGCCGCCCCCCTTCCCACCGACGAGCACGAACTCGCCCTCCGTGACACCGTCCTTGACGACCACGTTCTTGCCGTCGGTGGCGCCGAGCACGACCGGCCGCTCGCCGAAGGGCCCCTCCGCCGTAGCACCGCACTGCACGAAGGCCCCGTCGTCGCGCTTCGTGACCGCCGCCACGGGCACCAGCACCGCGCCCCGGGCCTCCTCCACCACGATCGCGACATCGCACTGCATGCGGGGCTGAAGCCGCGGATCCCCCTTGTCGAGCGGGATCTCGACCTTGCAGACGTTCCCGCCCTTGCCGTCGCGGCCGGTGGCGAGCGGCGCGACGCGGATCGCGCCCATCCGCTTGAGCCCCGGCACCGCCGGAACCGCGATCTCGGCGGCCTTGCCCGTGCGGGCGCGCGCGGCGTCGGTCTCGGCGATCTCCGCGACCACCCGGAACCGGTCGGGCACGACCACGGTGGCGAACACGCTCCGCGCCCGGAGCCCGGTGCCCCGCTCGAGCTTCGCCGCCCCCGGCAGCGCCTCCGGCTCGCCGTGGAGCACGATGCCCCGGCGCGGCGACCGCACCATCATCTTCTCGCGGTCCTGCCGCAACCGCTCGAGCGCGGCCCGCTGGCGCTCGAGATCGCGCCGCGCCCGCTCCCGCTCGAGCCGCCGGCCCTCGTGCGCAAGCTCCTCGAGCCCGCGCTTCCGACCCAGCCCCGCGGCCTTCTGCGCCGCGCCGAGCTCGAGCTCCTCCTGCCGGATCCCATCGTTCAGCTCGCGGTCGTAGGCCCGGATCCGCCGCTGGAGCTCGGTGCTCGCCTGCGCGAACGCCAGGCTCCGGCGCGACCGCTTGAGCACGATCTCCTCGGTGGCATCGACCAGCTCGTCCTCCTCGTACATCCGCTCGAGCTGGGCGAGCTCGTCCCGCTGGTCCTCGAGACGGTTGTCCTCGGACTGAAAGCGCAGCCGCTCGCTCTCCTGCTTGTGCGCCTTCTCGTGCTCGAAGTAGCCGCGCAGCCGGCGCTGGGCCCAGTCGTTGTCGCGCTCCGCGCGCACGAGCTCGTCGCGGGCGGTCTCCTCGGCGACCCGCGCCCGGATCTCGGCGTGGCGGTCCTTCTCCTGCTGCTGGGCGAGATCGAACTCGGCCTGGCGCAGCTGCTCCTCGATTCGCCCGAGATCCAGCCGCACCACCGGATCGCCCTCGTTCACCGGCGCGCCGTCGGGCAGGGCGTCGAGCACGACGAGCTCGCCCTTGTACTCGTCGAGCCAGAGCGCGAGCTCGCTCGCCTCGGCCGGAACGAGTCTCCCTTTCACTTCCAGGAGCTCGCGGAGATCTCCCCGCACTGCGGCCACCGCCCGGGTCCCGGGCGGCGTGGTCTTCTCGGGCGTGTCGGCGGCGACCTGGGCGCCCGCCGGAATCGCGAGCAGGAACAAGGCCAGCAGCACCGGCAATGCGGATGTGCGAAGCATCGTGTCACCTTTCTCGAAGAGGCCTTTTCGCGGGGCCTCCGGCGGGGGGTCCGGGAGCGCCGGAGTTCCGGGGCGCCATTCTACCCCGGCCTCCAGAGGCCGACCAGCGGCGCCGGCAATCCGCAACCCGGCTCTATCCACCCGGCCCCCCGGTCCGTATCATTCGCGTCGCTGGTGACCTCGAGGAGAACCACATCATGACCCAGTCCCCCACCCGGCGCGACTTCCTGCGCCACTCGCTCGCCGCCGGCGTCGCGCTCCCGGTGCTCGGCGCCGCCTGGCCTGCCGCGGCGCCCGGCGCGGCGCCCCTTCCCGGTCCGGCGGTCGATCCCGCCCCCGAGAAGCTCCGCATCCTGTTTCTCGGCGGCACCGGGTTTCTCGGCCCGGCGACGGTCGAGGTCGCGCTCGCCCGCGGCCACGCCGTGACCCTGTTCAACCGCGGCAAGACCCGCCCGGAGCTCTTCCCGGCAGCGAACAAGCTTCGCGGCGACCGCAACCAGGGCGAGCTCGACGCCTTGAAGGGCCACGACTTCGATGCCGTGGTCGATCTGTCGGGCTACGTTCCCGGCCACGTGGCCGCGACCGCGGGCCTGCTCGCCGACCATGCCCGCCAGTACATCTTCATCTCGAGCGTGTCGGTCTACGCGGCATTCGGCGAGTCCAGCGCGCCAGTGAGCGAGCAGAGCCCGCTCGCCACCGTCGCGCCCGACGTCGTGGCCGGCGTGAAGACCATGCGGGAGTCGATCCCCCACTACGGCGCCATGAAGGCGCTCTGCGAGAAGGCCGCCGAGGAGGCGATGCCGGGACGCGTGGCGAACATCCGCCCCGGGCTGATCGTGGGGCCGCGCGACCCGAGCGACCGCTTCACGTGGTGGCCGGTGCGCGTGGACCGCGGCGGCGAGGTGCTCGCACCGGGCGACCCCGACGGCCTCGTCCAGTTCGTGGACGTGCGCGACCTCGGCGCGTGGCTCGTCCGGTGCGTCGAAGAGAACACCACGGGCGTCTACAACGCGGTCGGCCTGAACGGCCCGCTGAGCATGGCCGAGTTCCTCCACGGCTGCAAGTGCGCCACCGTGACGCCGTGCCGGTTCACCTGGGTGAGCGAGGAGTTCCTCGAGGCCCAGAAGATCCGGGCGTGGACGCAGCTCCCCATGTGGCTGCCGGCGAAAGTGCGCGGCCCCATCGCCAATGCCGCGGCGATCGCGCAGGGGCTCGTCTTCCGCCCGGCGGCCGACACGATCCGGGACACGCTCGCCTGGGCCAAGACCGAGCGCGGCACGAAGCCCTTCCGCCAGACGGGCCTGCCCGCCGAGCGCGAGAAGGCCGCGCTCGAGGCCTGGGCCGCCAAGAATCCCGGGCGCTGATCGGGGCGGCGGGCGCGGCCGCCGCGGCCGCCGCGCCGCCCGGCTCAGCCCCGCGCCATGAGCTCGAGCAGGATCGACTCGACGCCGCCCCGGTGCGCGGCCGGATCGAGGAAGCAGGCGAGCAGGCGGCCGTGCGGGATCCGCTCGAGGCGCTCGTTCATCAGGCGGACCGCACGGATGTTGAGCTCGACCGCGGTCTCGACCGGCATGCGCTCGGGGTGGATGTCGATGCCGAATCCCTCGCGGTAGCCCATCATCTTCAGAGCATAGAGCATGGCCTCGGCCTGCTGCCACTCGACCACGCCCACGTTCAGGTCCTGGTCGTAGTTGCCGAGCGGCTGGCTGTTCAAGTGCACGTGCGCGAGCCGTCCCTCCATGCCCACCAGCGCGTAGGCGGCCGCGGCGTCCTCGAAGCCCATGCGCACGTGGCCGATCTCGGGGTTGAGCCCGACCAGGGCGTGGCCCTCCGCGAGCCGCGCGCGGTTGGTGGGATGCCCGAGCCGCGCCTCGATCCGCTGGGCGGCGAGGATCCCCTCGGCCGTGGTGCGGTAGATGTTGTTCGGCGCGGGCTCGTAGGGCTTGGGCTCCAGCGCCACACGTACGCCAGGAACGGCGTCCATGGCGGCGGCGAGCGTCTCCTCGAAGTTGCGCCACATCCACGGGAACACGGTGCCGAGCGGGTAGGTGTAGCCGTCGATGCCGGGCCAGGAGATGGCGCATGCGGCGCCCGTGTCGCGCACGAGCTCGAGCGCCTCGACCGTGATCGCGAGCGCCCGCTCGCGCACCCGGGCATAGGGGCTCGACAGCGCGCCGAACTCGAACTCGCGCGCGAAGAAGTGCGCCAGCGCCACGGCCACGAGCCGCACGCCCGCCGTGCGCTCCAGCGCGCGGTAGAGGTGGAGGTTCTCGCGGTTGATCTCGGTGGGGTAGTGGGCCTCGATCCCGGTGACCCCGAGCGGCGCCAGGCGGGCCGCGGTCTCCAGGCGCGCCTCGATCGAGGCCGGCTCCACGTAGGGCGCGTGGAAGCGGCCGCCGGAAGGAGTGAAGTACCAAACCCCGACGCTGAACCGCGGCTCGAGCCGGAAGGACTCGAGGTGCTTGACGAGCGCCTCGGCGTCCAGCGCGGCGAGCGCCTTCTGGTAGCGGAGATCCGGCAGTGCATAGCCCATCGGAAGTTCCTCTCCGACCCCTGCGGTCAGGCGCCCTTCAGGGCTTCTTTCCGGGGTCCGGACCGGCCGGTGGCGCGGCGGGCGGCGCCGCCGCGGTGCGCTCGCGCACCGGGTACCAGACCTCGGTCACCCACTGCTGCGGGTCGTCCTGCGCGAGCGGGTAGCCGTAGACCTCGGTGATCGGTCCGACCACGTCGTAGCCGGCAGCGCGCAGCGCGGCGGGAATCCGCTCGTAGAAGCGCAGCTGGTAGGCCTCGTCGTAGTCGCCCTCGTGGCGAGCGCGGGCGATCAGCCGCGGCTCCAGCACCTCGCGCTGGAGGGGCTTGCGGGGCAGCGCCGTGCGGGCGACCGGGAAGCCCACGCGATAGCGGTACGCGGCCGTGTCCACCGCGCGTGGATCGTCGAGGTACACGGTGCGCGAGAAGCCCTCGGCGGGGATGCCCTGCTCCTCCAGCAGGCGCGCGACGCGCGCGATCCCCTCGCCCATCTCGGTGTAGGGAATGCCCTCGACCTCCAGGTAGGCCAGCACCAGCGCCTCGGTCTCGAGGATCTCGGTGCCCTCGGGCCCGCGGCGCACGGCCGGAGTCGCCGGCGCCGGCGCCGCCACCGCCGGCGGCCTGGGCGCGGCCGGCTCGGGCGACGGCACCGGGCCGGAGCACGATACCGCCGCCGCGCCGGCCAGCGCGGCCGCGAGAACCCTCCCGATCATCCGTGCGCGCATCGGCTCGCCTCCTCGTCCCGCGCTCCCGGCCGTCCGGCCGGCCGGCGCGATGCCGCGATCCTACTCCGGCGCGGCCCCGCGCGCCAGTGCGCCGCCGCCGCGCCGCGCGCAAAAAAAAATCCCGGGCCCATTCCGGGCCCGGGACGCGATCGACCGCCGGGTATCCGTGCCTACGGTTCGATCTGGACGCAGACCGCGTTCGAGGCGAAGTCGAACTGCGGGATGGTCACGAACGCGAACCCGACGCGGATGCCGGTGAGCAGCGCGAGCTCGCGCGGGTGGACGAGCCAGCCGGCATACGCCCTGCCCTGCCCGTCGAGCCACCAGAGGAAACGGCACAGGCGCGGCTCGAGCGCGGACCACTGCAGCAGGAACAGCGTCAGCAGGTCCGGGTTGAGCGGCAGGGTCACGCTGGAACCGAGTCGCAGGCCGGGGGTGGTGCCGCTCATCGCGCCGAGCAGCACGTACCCCTTGCCCGCGTGCGCCGGGCCGGCGTCCAGGGCGAACACCAGGAGACCGCCCGCGCGCGCCGAGAGCTGCGCCACGTTGACCCCGAGCGACGGGCTCACCGCGTAGCCGGGGGGCACCACGCTGCCGTCCGGCAGCACCTTGACGACCACGAGGTTCACGGCGCCCGCGCCGACGTCCTTGTTCACGGACTTGCCCTGCTCGTAGACCAGGAACGCGCCGAGCCGGTCGCCCACCACGTCGACGAACCCGATGGGATCGCCGTTGGTGCTCGGGAGCTTCCCGGAGAACCACGTCCGGGTCGCGGCGTTGTAGACCTGGTACTGCCCGCCCCACTGGCCGACGAACTTGTTGTCCGCCTGGTCGACGCCGATGGTGGGCTCAGACCGGGAGTGGGCCGTGCCGATGACGGCGATCTCGTGCTGCCAGGTGCCACCGGTGCGGTGGTTGACCCGGAGCGAGCCCTCGGGCATGGCCACCCAGGGGATGTTGTTCCGGTCGAGCGCCACGTGCGGCGCCTCCTCCATCTTGGAGCGGCCGAGCAAGCAGGCCCACTCCACGGAGGCCCACGCCTGACCGTCGTACCGCAGGTAGCCGCAGTCGTAGTTGGTCGGATACATCATCCGGAAGACGACGTGCACCGTGCCGTCCGTGCCGGCACAGATGTCGGGGTAGACGTGGTCCGTGCCGCCGCCGCTGAAGATGCTGACGGTAGCATCGAAGGTTGCGCTGGCGGCGCGCTTGCGGCGCGCGGAAAGCTGGTTACCGCGGTAGACGATCCAGACGTCGTCGTTCGCCGCCACCGTCATGTGATGGTCGCGGCCGACTCCGGTCGCGAGCGGCGTGCCCCAGCCCTGCGCGGTGCGCGTGTTGTAGGTGGAGCTGCCGAGCACGTGGACGCCTCCCCGGGAGTCGAGAGCCACGTCGGGCTGCTTCTGGTGGTCGGACGACGCGCCGACCCGGGTGTCCTCCTCGGCGAGAAACGTGTTCATGCCGCTGGGCAGCATCCGGTAGTAGGTGCGCCCGGAGCGGGCATAGACGAGATGAAGATTGCCCGCGCGATCGAGCTGGATGTCGGGATAGGAGCCGAGCGTGCCGATCGGCTCGAGCTGGGCGGCGGCGCCGAGCGCCAGCGCGAGCCAGA
>JAFGQW010000140.1 GCA_016935485.1 Planctomycetota bacterium
CTCTCGATCTCGACCCGGTCGCCGACCGGCGTTCCGGTCGCGTGGCACTCGATCAGGTCCACCTCCTCGGGCTGCCATCCGGCGGCGGCGTAGGCCGCCCGCATGGCGGCAAGCTGGCCGTCGGCGTCGGGCGCGAGCAGATTGCGGCCCGAGTCGTTCGACAGACCTGCGCCGGCGATCACGGCGTGGATGACGTCCCCGTCGCGGAGCGCGTCCTCCAGGCGCTTGAGCACGAAGAAGCCGCCGCCCTCGCCGACCACCAGGCCGTCCGCACCGGCATCCAGCGGCGCGCACCGGCCGCTCGGCGACAGGGCGCGAAGCTGCGAGAAGCCCATCTGCGTGTAGAGGCAGTCGGGCCGCGAGAGGCCGCCAGTGAGCATTGCGTCCGCGCGCCCGGCCAGGAGCTCGTCGGCCGCGAGCTTGAGCGCGAACAGCGAGGAGGCGCACGCCGCATCGAGCGCCAGCGCGCCGCCGCCCAGGCCGAACGCCCGGGCAAGCACCGCCGCCGGGAGGTGCGCGACGTGGCGGTTCCAGAGCTCGGTGCCGCCGGCCTCGAAGCGCGGCGGGGCGCCGCAGCGGGCGGCCTCGAGGAGCGGCAGGAGCAGCTCGCGCGTGAGCGCGGAGGAAAGGTCGGTGGGCAGCGCGATGTTGCCGATCAGAACGCCCACGCGCTCGGGGTCGATCGCCTTCAGCCGCGCGCCGGCGAGCGCGGCCCGGGCGGCATGGAGCGCGACGTGCGCCATCGGGTCGAGCCGGGCGAGCAGCTCCGGCGCGAGCCCGAGGCCGGCGAGATCGGGCTCAAAGGGGCCGAGCAGACAGGCGCGCCGGGAGTAGACGCGATCGGCAAGCGGCTCGCCGGCGCGATACGCGGTCTCGGGGTGAAGCCGCCAGCGGTCCGGCGGCACGTCCGCGGCGGCGCTCCGCCCGGCCGCGATCAGGGACCAGTAGCCGGCGAGATCCGGAGCTCCCGGAAAGAGGCCGCCGAGGCCGACGATCGCGATGCTGGGCTTCATGGTCCCTCGCCCGGTCGAGTCCGTCCCCGGGGACGCGCTCCGGCGCGGCCCGCGCCGCCGTCCATCAGGCCGGCCGCGCGGGATGCGCCTCGTGCGCGAGGCGGTTGCGCCGGAACGCCGCCTTGAGCGAGGCGCCGAGCGTGCACTCCAGATCCTCCAGCCGCGCGACCATCCGTCCCTCGCTCGAGAGGTATTCGAGATCGGCGTTCACCGCGTGTGCGCTGGCCCGGCGGATGCGGGCCACGATGCGGATCGCCTCGCCCGGAAACGCGCGGGCGAACTGCCGGTAGCGTCCCGCGCGGCTCGGCAGGGCGGCCTCGCCGCGGTGCTCGAGGCACCACAGGATGACCGCCTGGAAGCTCGAGTCCAGGACGAGCGGATCGGCAAGCCAGCGGTGGCGCAGCGGGCTGCGGATCCAGCGGTCCGGCGGCGGCGCGGTCCGGCTGACGACCACGATCCCGGCGGCCGAGCAGCGCTCCACGGTCTGGATGCCCTGGAGCTCGGCGCCGTGGAAGAGCCGCTCCGCGTAGATCGCCTCCACGCCGTGCGGGAACGCGCCGGGGTCCACCGCGAGCGCCGGCGCGGCGGCCGGCTCCAGCTCGGCGGCCAGCCGGATCTCCGCGGCGGCGTGCAGCGTGTCGCGCCCGCTCCGGAGGTCGCTGTGCAGCTCGACTGGCACGACGTAGTCGCCGGCGCGCGCCGTGGCCCGACCGGCGAGCACGCGCACCCGGTGCGGCAGCTCGTCCTCGAGCACCATGCCCTTCAGCACCCTGAGTTCGTCGAAGCCCTGGAAGCGCAGGCCGGGGTTGCCGTGCATCGCGCCGTGGGCGAGCCACTCCACCAGGAGCGCCATGGGCACGACCGGCCGGTGGTCCAGGACGTGCGCCGCGAGCACCGGATAGGACTCGAGATCCACCGGTCGATCGAAGGCTGTCTGCATGGCATCGACGGGCGTCGCGAGTATCGGCGCCGCGGTCGCGGCGGCTGGCGCCGCCGCCGCCGCCGGCGCCATCAGCACCACCTCGGCTGGCGCGCCGGCGCCCAGCGCGATCTCCTCCAGGAAGGCCGCGGCGCCGGCCTCGACGGAGATGAGCTCGATGCCCTCCGCCACGAAGAGCCCGCGCAGGGACGGGGTGACCATGCCGCCGTCCCACGGGCCCCAGTTGAGCGCCACCACCCGGCCGCCGGGCCGCCGGTGCGCCTCGCGCTGCGCGATCTTGTTCAGCGCCTCGTTGGCCATCGCGTAGTCGGCCTGGCCCGTCCTCCCGAACCGTCCGGTCGAGGAGGAGAAGAGCACGAGCAGCTTGAGCCCGCCGCGGTCCGGCTCGAGCGCCTCCAGCAGCACCTCCAGCCCGCGCACCTTCGTCGCCCACACGCGGTCGAGCTGCTCGAGCGTCTTGTCCAGAATGCGGCGGTCAGCGAGCACGCCGGCGCCGTGCACGAGCCCGCAAATGGGCCCGTGCTCGCGGCGCACCTCCGCCACACACGCGCCCACCGCGGCGGCGTCGCACACATCCACCGACCGGTAGATCGCCGCGGCTCCCGCGGCCTCGATCCGCGCGATCGTGCGGCGGATCTCGCGACTGGCCATCACGCGCTGGTAGCGTGCCTCGAGCTGGCGCGGGGTGAGGGGCTCGTCTCCCTGCGCGCGAAGAGCCCGCTTGATCTCGGCTTCCTCGACGAGGGGGCGAAGCCACTCCGGATCGGGCTCCGGCGGGAGGGTGCGGCCGAGCAGCACGAGGGTCGCACGCGAGGCCTGCGCGAGTGCGACCGCCGCCTCCGCCGTGATGCCGCGCCCGCCCCCGGACACGAGGACGACGTCGCCCGCCGCGAGCGGGCACGGACCCGGCGCGGCGGTCGGCGCGGCGATGAGCTCCAGTACGATGCGGTGCGCCGCGCCGATCCCGACCTCGACGGGGGAGGTGTGGAAGAGCTCGTCGCTGAGCGCGGCCGCCGCGGCATCGGGAGAGAGCGCCGGATCCACGTCGAGCGCGCGCGCGCAGACCTCCGGCCATTCGCGAGCCGCCGTCTTCACCAGCCCGGCCAGCGCGCCCGCCCGCGGATCGGTTGCGGGCCCGGACGCCGTCGTCCCGAACGCGCCGTCCAGCCGGGACACCGTGGCGAGCAGGGCGCCCTTCTCGCGCCCGACTCTCCGCAGCGCGGGGCCGGTGCGCTGCACCAGGCGGAACGCCGCTCGCAGGAGGGCGGCATCGGCGCCGCGCTCGGGAGCGAGGATCACCAGGCCGCCGAGCCGTTCGGGCACGACGAGGGCCTCGACGTCGGACAGCGCGACCGGCGTCACGCGGTAGCCCAGCCCGCCGAGCCGCTCGGCGAGGATGGGAGCGAGGCGCGTCGCGTCGAAGGTCACCCAGATTTCCGCGCCGCGAGGAAGCTCCACGCCGTCCCGGCGCCGGGTGAGGTCGAGCGCAACAGCCTCGAGCACGGAGCGCAGGAGGCGGGCCGGCGGCTCGGCTCCGGCCGGAAGCGGCGCCGCCTTCTCCGGCGGCGGCTCGGGCTCGAGCCGCGGCGGCGCGGCCGGCTCGACGGCAGCTGCTGCCGACCCGGTGGGCTCGGCCGCAACCGTCTCGACCGGCGCGCCAGGCTGGCCGGCGAGCAGATCCACGATCTGGGCCAGCGTCCGCAGCTCGCCGAGCTGCTCCGAGCGGAGGCCCGGCAGAGCGGGCAAGCGCTCCTCCAGTGCCGAGAGGATCTCCACGCGCTTGATCGAGTCGATCCCGAGGTCGGCGTCGAGCCCCATTTCGAGCGAGAGCATGTCGGTCGGGTAGCCCGTCTTGTCCGCGACCACCTCCAGCAGCACGGTCGCGATCCGCGTGCGGTCGGCACCGCCGGAGGGGCGCGGCGACTCGGTCTCGCGCGGCGGTGGCTCGACTGGCTCGCCGGCGGTCGGTTCGGACGCAGCGCACTCGGCCGCGGCTGGCTCGGCAGACGGCGGCGGGGGCGGCGCGCCCGCAGGGCCCGCCAGCAGATCCACGATCTCGGCCAGCGTGCGCAGCTCGCCGAACTGTTCGGAGCGGCCGGCCGGCAGATCGGGCAGGCGCTCCTCCAGCGCCGAGAGGATTTCCACGCGCTTGATCGAGTCGATCCCGAGGTCGGCGTCGAGCCCCATTTCGAGCGAGAGCATGTCGGTCGGGTAGCCCGTCTTGTCTGCGACCACCTCCAGCAGCACGGCCGCGATCCGCGCGCGGTCGGCACCGCCGGCAGTGCGCGGCGACTCGGTCTCGCGCGCCGGTGCCGCGGGTTCCGGCATCGCGGCCGACTCGGCCGGCGCGCGCACCACCGGCGCCGGCGCCTCGATCGCGGCAGCACCGGCAGGAGGCGAGGCGGCTGCGGCCCCGGTCGAGGGCTCGAGGACGGAAGGCGTCGCGCGCGCCGCCGGAATGGCGCTGGCGCCGAACAGCGCCGCCTGCTGCTCGATCAGGCGCTCGAGAATCCGCTGCGACACGGCCTGGCCCTCGAGGAACTGGCGGTGGAGCGCGGCGGTCCGTTCCTGCGCTTGCGTGAGCGCGAGGAGGTACTCGCGGGTGGCAAGAAGCGCCGCGTCGAGGTTCCCGGGCGGCGATGACGACGACGGCGCGGGCGGTGGCGGCGCAAGCGGCTGGGCCACGGGCGTCGCGGCGGGCTCGACGCGCGGGGCGCTCGCTCGGGACCCGGGCGGCGGCACGGCGGACGGCGCCGCGGACGCAGCCACGGGCGGCGGTGCCGGAGCGGTCCGCTCCCGGTCCTGCGCGGGCTGCGCCGGCTTTGGCCTGACGTAGTTGGCGCCGCAGATCGACACGGTGAACTTCTTCTTCCCCGGGTCGCGCTCGACCGCGGGCGGCGCGAAGCCACGGTCCCAGGCCCGCAGCTCCACGCCATGGCCGAGGGCGGCGAGGCGCGCGAGGACCGCCGCCAGATCCGCAAGCCCCGAACGCCGGCCGCCCGAGGCGTCGAGCGCGAGGGCGGCGTGCTCGCGGCCGGCGAGGATCGCGCTCACCAGCCCGGTGAGCGTGCGGCCCGGCCCGATCTCGAGGAAGGTGTGCACGCCGGAGCCGTGCAGGTTCTCGATCTCCTCGACGAACGCGACCGGGCTCACGAGCTGGCGGCCCAGCACCTCGCGCGCCGCGCCTTCTTCCGCCGGATATGC
>JAFGQW010000141.1 GCA_016935485.1 Planctomycetota bacterium
CTGGCCGGGCAACGTGCGCGAGCTCGAGAACGCGGTGCAGCGCGCGATCGCGCTCGCGGGAGACAGCCGGGAGCTCCGCCGCGAGCACCTCGTGCCGCCGAGCCCCGACTTCCGCAAGGGGATGGCGGTACCGCGCGCCGACGCCCCGCTCAAGGACGTCGTGGCGGCCGCGGAGCGCGAGCACATCCAGCGGGTCCTCAAGACCACCGGCGGCCACAAGGCGCAGGCCGCCTCGCTGCTCGGCATCAGCCGCAAGAACCTCTGGGAGAAGATGAAGGAGTACGGCCTGGAGGGGTAGGCGACAGACGACGTGGTTCTCTTCGATCTCGCAAGCGCACGGCGCGGGGCGGCCGCCCTGGTGTGCGCCGTGGCGCTCGGCGCGGCGGCGCCGTGCCAGGACCCGGGCGAGGCGCCGGCCGTCTGGGACCGCTACCAGGTGTTTCTCTGGACGTTCGGCGACCGCGCCCTCGACCCGGCGCTCCTCACGACGCTCCGCTCCCTCCACGTCACCGGCCTCAATCGCGAGGGGACGGCGCCGGCCGCGGCGCTGCGCGCGGCGGGACTGGGGTTTTACGTCGGCGACGCCGCGGGCAAGGGCATCCTGCATCTCAGGGAACCGGACTTCCAGCCGCACTGGGACCGCTACTGGAAGGACCGCGATCCGCGCCACCTCGAGCGGCCCCACTGCCCGCGCGATCCGGCGGTGATGCGGCGCCTGCTGGAACACGTCGACCGCGTGCTCGCCGCGCAGACGCCGCACCGCCCGGTGGCCTGCTCCTTCGGCGACGAGATCAGCATCACCCGCCGCCTGATCCCCCTCGACTTCTGCTTCTGCCCATACTGTCTGGCGGCGTTCCGGAGCTGGCTCCGGGAGCGCTACCGGACTCTCGAGGTGCTGAACCGGCAGTGGCGGACCGATTTCGAGGCGTGGGACGCCGTGGTCCCCTTCACGGCCGACCGGATCAAGCAGCGCGAGCGCCGGATGGCGCCGGCAGCGTACGCCCTGGGACCGTGGGCCGACCACCGGGCGTTCATGGACGAGACGCTGGCCTGGACCCTGGAGGCGCTCCGCGCCCGCGCGCGCGAGCGCGGGGTGGCCGCACCGGTCGGGTTCCTCGGCGGGCAGGCGCCGTCCGCCTACGGAGGCTACGACTGGGGACGGCTGCTGGCGGCGGTCGACTGGGTGGAGGCCTACGACCAGGGCGGCGCGATGGAGGTGGTGCGGGGACTCGGGCCCGACGTGATCCGGGTCCGCACCTACTTCCCGGCGGGCCGCGGCGAAGGGGCCAATCGCCACCGACTCTGGAAGTACTTCGCGCACGGCGACCGCGGCGCGATTCTCTGGTCGGACCGCGAGGTGCTCGATGCCGACGGCCGCCCCACGGCCTATGCGCTGGGGCTTGAGAGCGCGCTGGCGGCGCTGACCTCCGCCGCGGCCCGCCGCATCGTCGCGCTCCCGGTCGCCGACGACGGCGTGGCGCTCTACTACTCGCAGGCGAGCATCCGCGCGGGCTGGATGGCGGACTCGCGTCGGGACGGGCCCACGTGGATGAAGCGGTTCGGTTCCTACGAGGTGGCGCACGCGACCCAGATGCGCCGACGGCGCGCCTGGCACCGGCTGCTCGAGGACGCCGGGGTGCAGTACCGCTACGTGGATGCGCGCGCGGTCGCCGCCGGCCGCGGGCTCGACGGCGTGCGCCTGCTGGTGCTCGCCGGAGTGAGCACGATCGACCCGGCGGAGGAGGCGGCGCTCCGGGCCTACCTCGAGCGGGGCGGGCGCATTCTCGCCGACAGGGTGGGCGCCGCCCTCGGCGCCCTGCTCGCGCATCGGCGCGCCGCGATCCTCGAGGCTCCGGTGCTGCGCTATCTCACGGAGCTCGAGCGCGGCGGCCATCTCCCGGCGGCCGTTGCGGAGGTCACCGCACACCTCGAGCGCGCGGGCATCGAGGCGCCCTGCCGGGCCCGGGCAACGGGTGCGAGCGCAGGGTGCTTCGAGGTGCTGCGCCGTCCGGCGCCCGACGGCGACTACTACTTCGTGCTGCGAAACCGCCTGCCCGAGGAGGAGGAGCGGCTTGACGCCGAGGCCTGGGAGCGGGAGGATCCCGTGCGCGTGGAGTTTCCCGCACCGGTCCGCGCCCGGGAAGTGTTCGGGGCGGGCCGGTGGGAGGGCCGCACCCTCGAGCACCGCGTCCGGGCGGACCGGCCGTGGGTGTTCTTCGTGGAGCGCGAGTGAGCCCGGATCGGTACGTCACGGCGGACCTGCACCTGCGGGGAGAGGCGTCCGAGCCGCCGTGGATCGGGTTTCGCAGCCTCTGCCGGCACGTCGCCGGCGAAGGGGCGCCCCTCTACGTGCTGGGCGACCTGTTCGACTACTGGGTGGGGCCGCGGCAAGCGCGCCTCGAGGGCTTCCGGCGGATCCTCGAGCTGATCGCCGCGACGGCCGCCCAGGCGCCGGTCCACATCCTGCGCGGCAACCGCGACTTCGCGATCGGCGCGGAGATCGCGGCCATCCCGGGGGTAACCCTCCACGGCGACGATGTGGAGGTCCCCTGGGCCGGGCGCCGCGCGCTGCTGTCCCACGGCGATCTGCTCCTCGAGAACGACCGCGCCTACCAGCGGATGCGGCGGGTGCTGCGCACGCCGCTCGTGCGCGGCGGCTTGCGCGTACTCCCACTGACCGTGAGCCTGCGGCTCGCCGGCGCGCTCCGGTCGCGGAGCACGGCCGCGGTGGCGCGCAAGCCGCACGAGGCGCTCGCGATCTCGTTTCCGAGGGTCCGCGCGCTGTTCCGGGACGGCGGCTACGACGTGATCGTGGCCGGCCACGTGCACCGGCCCGCGGTGTACGTGGGCGAGCTGGGCGGCCGGCGGCGCCGCTTCCTCACGCTCGGCGCGTGGGGCGCGCGCGGCTGGGTGGTGCGGCTCGGCCCCGAGGGCACCGCGGAGCTCGGGCGCTTTCCCGCGGGCGGCACGCCGCCCGCGGAGCAGGCGCTGCCGTAGCGCGCTCCGCGTCTGGCCTTTCTCCCGGATCGGTCTACAATTCGGGTTGCGCCCGGCCCAAACCAAAGCCGGGACGCCGGTGCCGTGCGGGGCGGCACCTCCGGGCACGCGCCCGGAGACGAACCGGGATCTGGAACCAGGAGTGTCTCGTCTCATGAAACCCAAGGACATCGTCAAGAAGCTCGTGCCCTCCGAGGAGGAGGTCGAGCAGCTCCTCCAGCAGTCGCTCCAGAGCTCTCCGGGCGACAACATCACGTCGCTCTACGAGGAGAGCGTGAAGAACTTCGAGGAGGAGAGCATTCTCCGGGGCAAGATCATCAACATCCTCGGCGACGAGGTGGTGGTGGACGTGGGCTACAAGTCCGAGGGGACGATCCCGCTGGCGGAATTCGGCGACCCCTCCCAGCTCAAGGTCGGCGACCCCGTGGACGTCTACCTCGAGGCGGTCGAGGACGAGTCGGGCTACATCGTGCTCTCCAAGAAGCGGGCCGACCGCATCCGCGGCTGGGAGCAGGTCATCCGCACCCACAAGGAGGGCGACATCGTCAAGGGCAAGGTGATCCACAAGATCAAGGGCGGGCTGCTCGTCGACATCGGCGTGCCGGTGTTCCTGCCCGCCAGCCAGGTCGGCATCCGCCGCAGCGCCGACATCTCCGACTACATCGGTCAGGAGGTCGAGGGCAAGATCATCAAGATCGACGAGGAGCGGATGAACATCGTCATCTCGCGCCGCCGCCTGATCGAGGAGGAGCGCGAACAGATGAAGAAGAAGCTGCTCGCGGAGATCGGGGAGGGCCAGATGCGCACCGGCGAGGTGAAGAACCTCGCGGATTTCGGCGCCTTCGTCGATCTGGGCGGCATCGACGGCCTGCTCCACATCACCGACATGAGCTGGGGCCGCGTCGGCCACCCTTCGGAGCTGCTGAAGATCGGCGACCGCATCGACGTCAAGGTGCTCAAGGTCGACGCCGAGCGCGAGCGCATCGCGCTCGGGCTCAAGCAGAAGACAGAGAACCCCTGGAATCACATCGAGGAGAAGTACCCCGTCCATAGCCGCGTGTCGGGCCGGGTGGTGAACATCATGAGCTACGGCGCGTTCGTCAAGCTGGAGACCGGTGTGGAAGGCCTGGTGCACGTGAGCGAGATGAGCTGGACCAAGCGCATCAACCACCCCTCCGAGATGGTCAGCATCGGCGACGTGGTCGACGTGGTGGTGCTCGACATCAACAAGGACAAGCAGGAGATCTCGCTCGGCATGAAGCAGTGCGAGGTCAACCCCTGGGAGCTGGTGAGCCAGAAGTACCCCACCGGCACCATCGTCACCGGCAAGGTGCGCAACATGACCAACTATGGGGCGTTCGTCGAGATCGAGGAGGGCATCGACGGGCTGCTCCACATCTCGGACATGTCCTGGACCAAGAAGATCGGCCACCCTTCGAAGATGCTCAAGAAGGGCGAGGAGATCCAGGCCATGGTGCTGAGCGTCGACCAGGACAAGAAGCGGGTCGCGCTCGGGCTCAAGCAGCTCGAGGAGGACCCCTGGGCGACCCGCATCACCGAGCGCTACTACGCCGGGCTCGAGACGAGGGGCAAGGTCACCAAGCTCACCAACTTCGGCGTGTTCGTCGAGCTGGAGCCGGATCTGGAGGGGTTGCTGCACGTCTCGGAGCTCGGCGACCGCAAGATCAAGTCGCCCGAGCAGGTGGTCCGGGTGGGCGACGTCGTGCACGTCCGGGTGATCAAGCTGGACCCCGCGGAGCGCAAGATCGGGCTCACCCTCATGAAGGAGTACCCCATCGAGCGCGCCGAACCGGATCCCACGGAGGACGAGGCCGGCGGAGCCGGGGAGCGCGAGGAGCAGATGCCGCAGCCGGAGAGCGTGCTCCTGCCCGGACAGCCGGCGGCCGAGGCCGAGGCGCCGCCGCTGCCCGAAGCGGTGCCGGCCCCGCCGCTGCCCGGCGCGCTCGACGTGCCGCCGCCCCTGTCCGAGGCGACGGCGGCGCCTACCGGGGAGAGCCCCGCGGACTCGGAGCCGCCGCCGGGCGCGTGATCGGTCGACTGTCCCCGCGGCGCGACGGCGCCGCGGGTGCCGGGAAGTGCCTGCACATGCCCACCACCGCCGATGCTCGGGAGCGCCGCCGCGGCCGCCGCGGGATCGTCCTCGCGCTGGTCGTGTCGGTGCTCGCCGGATGCGCCTCGGAGCGGCCCGAGACCGCCGGGCCGCCGGTCCTGCGCAAGGTCCAGCCCGATCCCCCCGAACTGACGCGCTCCCGGATCGGGCAGGCCGAGGCGTTGGCGGCGGCCGGCGACTTCGACGCGGCGCTCGCGATGCTCGCCCAGGCGCTGGCCGGGGCCGGCGACAACCGCTTGCGCGCCGAGATCCAGGAGGAACGCCTGCGCCTGAAGCAGCAGGCGCTCGTGGAGGTGATCTCGGGCGCGCTCACCGCCGCCCGGGACCGGATCGTCGCCGGCGAGAAGCTCGCCCTCACGCTCACGCTGCACAACCGCGCGGGGGTCGACCTCGTGATCCCGCATATCGACTTCCGCCGCCGGCTGCTCGTGTTCCGCGAGGAGGTGGGGCGCTCGGTCATCGATCTCAAGTTCGAGCTCGACGAGTTCGATGCCCTCGGCTCCCACCGCGAGGAGTACTTCCACGGTTTCGTGGAGCCCGCGGGAGACATCCGCGTCGATCCGGGCGGGGTCTGGTCGGAGCAGTTCCTGATCGATCCCGAGGCGGCGCGGCGCCAGACCGCGTTCACCGCCCGGCTGACCGCCGCCTGCCTCAAGCGCGTGCGCATTGGCGGCTGGATCCGGCCGGTGGAGGTGCGGCTGGGGGGGAAGGAGTGGTTCAGCGCCATCCCGCTGCGCGCCATCACCGTCTACGTGCTCCCGCGGGGCTCGGAGCCGATGTTCGAGGCCCCGCTGCGCCACCTGGAGTTGGCGCTCCAGCGGGCGCCCGGCGAACCACGTTTCTTGCCCCACGTGCTGGCCGCCGCGAGCCTGCTCGCCGGGGCGGACCGGGAGCGCGGCCGGGAAGCGCTGCTGGCGTGCCAGGAGCGCGGCGCGCCGCTGCTGCGGCCTGCGGTGAAGCGAGCGCTCGCGCTGTTCTGGCCCGAAACGTCGCCGGAGCCCTTCGTCGGCCCCGCCGACATCACCTTCAAATGAACGATCGAGACCGTCCCGCCGCGATGCCGATGACTCCAAGCGGGCAGGCCGGGGCGGTGCCGGCCGGCCCGGGCCGGCCCCGGGCGCTGGAGAACAGGAGCGAGGACGCCGTGGATTTCCGCGACATCCCGGTCGACGAGCAGCTCGCCCGCCTCAGGCGCGGCGTGGTGGACCTGGTGCACGAGAATGAGCTCCGCGCGCGGCTCGAGCGGGCGCAGCGGACGGGGCAGTCGCTCCGCATCAAGCTCGGCATGGACCCGACGGGTCACGATCTGCACCTCGGGCACACCGTCGTACTGCGCAAGCTCCGCACGTTCCAGGATCTCGGCCACCAGGCGGTGCTGATCATCGGCGATGCCACGGCGCGGGTCGGCGACCCTAGCGGCCGGGACCGGACCCGCCCGGTGCTCACCGCGGAGGCCGTGACGGCGTTTGCCGCGGGCTGGATGGCGCAGGTGCGCAAGGTCCTCGACGTGGCGGCGCTCGAGGTGCGGCACAACAGCGAGTTCTTCGCGCCCATGCGCTTTCAGGACTTCCTCGAGCTGTGCGGCCGCATGACCGTCGCGCAGATGCTCGAGCGCAACGATTTCGGCGCGCGCTACCGCCGCGGCGACCCGATCGGCATCCACGAGTTCCTCTACCCGCTGATGCAGGGCTGGGACAGCGTGTGCGTCCGGGCCGACGTCGAGCTCGGCGGCACCGACCAGCTCTTCAACCTGCACGTCGGGCGCGATTTCCAGCAGGCCGAGGGGCAGGAACCGCAGGTGCTGCTCACGACGCCGATCGTGGAGGGCACGGACGGCACGCGCAAGATGTCCAAGACCTACGACAACGCCATCGGGATCGATGAGCCTCCCGGGGAGATCTTCGGCAAGCTCATGTCCATTCCCGACGCGCTGATGGAGAAGTACTTCGTCCACTTCACCGACCTTCCGGAGGAGGACATCCGGGCGCTGCTCGCCGGGCATCCCCGCCACGCCAAGGCGCGACTCGGCCGCGAGGTGGCCGCCTGGCTCCACTCGCCCGCCGCCGCCGCGGAGGCCGAGCATCGGTTCGACGAGGTGTTCGCGCACGGCCACCTTCCGGACGACATGCCAGCCGTTGTGCTCTCCCGGACGGGACTCGCGGACGGCCGCATCTGGATCGTCGAGCTGCTGCGACGCGCCGGCCTCGTCGCCAGCGGCGGCGAGGCGCGCCGTCTCGTCCGGCAGGGGGCCGTCTCGCTGGACGGCGAGCGCCTCGCGGACCCGGATGCAGAGGTCGCGGTGCGCACGGGAGCGGTACTCCGGGTGGGCAAGCGCCGCTTCGCGAGGGTACAGTTGGGTGAGTGACGCGGGCGCCCGGCGCGGGGCGTCCCGGCCGGTGTGGTTTCCGGGAGGAAGGCGTCCATGTCGGAGCGGCAGGCCGGCTCGACGCGGCGGCGTGCGGCGGGGCAGCGCCCGGCCGGGTGGCTCGCCTGCGTCCTGGCCGGAGCGCTGCTGGCCGGCGCGGCGGCCGCTGCGGAGCGGCCCGAGGCCGGCGACCGCGAGATCCGCTCGCGCTTGAGCTCGAGGTTCCTGCGGGAGCGCGAGGACGCGCTCGCCGGGTTGCTCGCGCGCGGCCCGGAGGCCGTGCCGGAGCTTCTTCGCTTGCTTAGCGACGAGGACCACCGCGTGCGGGACCTGGCGATCCGCGGCCTGGGGCAGATCGGGCAGACCGAGGCGCGCGACGCGCTGCTGGCCCGCATCGGCGAGGAGAAGGACCCGCGGCTCCTCGACGGGATTGCCAGGGCGCTGGTCGGCTACGCGCCCCAGACCTGGCCGGCGGTTCGCGCGCGTGCGCGCGCGCCCGAGGCGGGCCCCGCGGAGCAGCGGGTCCTGGAGCGCTTCCTCTGGGAGTACGTGGTCCATCTGATCCACCGGATCCTGGGCGAGAACACCGACGCGAGCGGGGAGTTCAAGGGGTTCTACGACGGGCAGTTCGAGGCGGTCGCCGCGATCGGGCCGGAAGCGGCGGACGTGCTGCTGCGGATGGTGCTCGACGGGGAGCGGTTCCCGATCTCGGTGCGGCAGTTCGCCGTCCGCGCCATGGCCGAGGCGGGCGACGCGAGCCACATCCCGGTGCTGCGCCGTTTTCACGACGATCTGGCCGGGGGCATGTCGCCGGAGGACCTCTTCCGGAGCAGCGACCGGGATCCCGAGCGACAGCTGGTCATCTTCGCGCGGCGGGTTCTCGCGCGGCTCGGCGATTCCGAGCCCTGTCGGGACCGCATCGCCTGGCTCGAGCGGCGGTTCACGGACTTCGAGGGCCTGCTGGAGCAGCGGGCCGGCTACTATCAGTACGAGCTGGCCTACGAGTGGCATCAGATGCGGGACTACTCCCGGGCGCTCGAGGCGTACCAGCGCTACCTCGCGCACTACCCGGCGGAGAAGCTCACGCTGTGGAACAGCCGCCACTACGCGTGGTACAACATGAGCTGCATCGCCGCGAAGCTCGGCCATCGTGAGCAAGCGCTGGAGTATCTCGCCCGCGCCTTCGACGAGAACTACACCGACTTCCTGTGGCTCGAGCTGGATCGGGATCTGGACAACATCCGCGGGCTGCCGGAGTACCAGGCGCTCGTCCGGCGCCAGAAGGCGCGGTTCCTCGCGCCGGCTTCCGGGGAGACGCCGGCCGGGGAGCGGTGAGCGTGCGGGTGTCGCGCGCGAAGGGCGCGCGCTCAGGTGGCGCGGGCGGACTGCGCCCGCGGGGGTGCGGGTGCGGGTGTCGCGCGCGAAGGGCGCGCGCTCAGGTGGCGCGGGCGGACTGCGCCCGCGGGGGTGACGACCGGGGTCTGACGCCGTTCCCGTTTCAGTGCGAACTGTGCCCGCAGGACATGCTCCGGGAACGGGGTCTGACCCCGTGCCCTGGTCAGACCCCGTGCCCTGGTCAGGGAACGACGCCCTCGACGAGCACCTGCGAGCTGAAGAGCTTTCCCTTGCAGAACATGCCGTGCTCGCGCCACAGCGGACGCACGTTCCGGAACCCGGCCTCCTCGGTCAGGCGGACGAGATCCACGGTGCGGTAGTAGCGCACATGCCCGCGCTCCAGCACCCGGAGCACCCTGTCGTAGAGCCAGATCGGCAGGTAGGTCGTGCACGACTCGAGCAGCAGCAGCCGCCCTCCCGGCCTGAGCAGCCGGCGCCAGGAGCGGAGCACCGCAAGGGGATCGCGGTAGTGGTGGAAGCTCGCGGTGCAGGTGACGCAATCGAAAGAGGCCGGCGCAAAGGGCAGAGCGCCCGCGTCCGCCTGCACGAAGCCGATCGCCTCCTGCCCCTCCTGCCGCGCCGTCTCCCGGGCACGCGCGAGCATGCCGCGGGAGAGGTCCGCTCCCGCAAGGCGGCACGCGGCCAGTCGCCGCGCCGCCCTCCGGAGCAGCCACCCGGTTCCGCACCCCACGTCGAGAAGCTCCCGGCCGCCGATCTCCGCGACGCGGTCCACGACGCGCGTCTGGTAGTGCTGGAACCAGGTGCTCATCCGGTCGCGCTCGAAGGTGGCGGACCAGCGGTCGAAGAACGCGCCGCCCCGACTCGGATCGGCCACCGCTCGCGCTTCCTCTCTCAGCTCAGGTCCGCGCCGCGGGCATCGCCGCCCGCGCACGGATCTGGATCCGAGCGACCGCCGCCCGCCGCGCGGAGCGCCTCGGCGGTCCGGCGGATGCCTTCCCGCCAGCCGACCGCGGGCTCGAAGCCCACGATCCGCCGGATCTTCCCGGGGTCGAAGACGGTCGCGTTCGTGTAGAACTTGAGGCTGCGGCGACTGAACGGCGGCTCGCGGCACGTGAGCCACCCCGCGAGCTCCATGCCGAACCCGGCGAGCCACATCGCGGCAACCGGCCAGCCAAGCCGCGGCGGCGGCACGCCCTGGGCCGCAGCGATCGCGTCCACCCACTCGCGGACGGTCGGCGCCTCGCCCGAGACGAGCAGGAAGGTCTCCCCCGCAGCCGCGGGGTGCGTGCCGAGCGAATCGAGCCCGCGCGTGGCGTCGTCGATGTAGAGGCCGTCGCGCCGGGGGCGGCCGCGGCCGATCATGGGGAAGCGGCGCTTGCCGATGGCCGCGAAGATCTTGCCGGTCCGCCGGCATCCCGGCCCGTAGACCCAGGAAGGACGGGCGATGACGAGCTCGATCCCGCGAGCCGCGGCGGTTTCCCGCGCCGCACGCTCGCCCTCGAGCTTGGTCCGCTCGTAGGCGATCGTGGGGGCGGTGGGGCTGTCTTCGGCGACGATCTCCCCGGCATGCCGCCCGTAGACGCCTACCGTGCTCACGTGAACGACGCGCGCCGCGCCGGCCGCCGCCGCGGCCTCGACGACCGTGCGCGTCCCGTCCACGTTGGTCCGCCGGTAGTGCCGCTCGCGGGCGCGCACCTCGAGATGGGCGCTCGCGAGATGGAACACCCGGGCGCACCCGGCGCACGCCCGCGCCAGCGCCCCGGAATCCAGAATGCTCCCCGCGAGGCGCTCGCCCGCCGGCGCGAGGTCCGAGGGCAGCGGCACGGGGTGAGCCCGGTCGAGCGAGCGCACCCGCCGCCCGCGCCGGAGCTGATCGACCACGAGAGCGTGGCCGATGAAGCCGCCGCCGCCGGTCACCAGCACGCGCTCGTCTCTTCCGGCCATGTCGCGCTCGCGCCTCGTGTCGATCCAGCCGCCCGCCGCAGGGCCACGCGTCAATCGCCCGCCGCCGCGGCCGGCTTGCGGCTCTCCAGCACGTTCGCGTATCCTCGCCGGAACCAGAGCAGCGCGTCAAGCGCGCTCACCAGTCGGAACAGCGGGTAAAGCGCCGTGTAGAGCCGATAGCTCGCGCTCACCCGGCCGAGCTCCTCTTGAGAGGCGGGAGCGATGGCATGCTCGCGGGGTCCCGGTCCGCCGTCCTTCCGGAGCACCTTGACGTAGACGAGGTTGATCGCCAGCTCGGCCAGCTCGGTGAAGAACCGCGAGTAGTTCGAGGTCCCGACCGGCTCCAGTCCGGCCGTGCGCGCGAGCGCTGCCAGCTCCTCGGCCTCGAATCCCCAGCGGGCGTGGCCGTAGACCTCGGGCGTCATGCCGAGCCGGCGCTTGAGGCGCGTGGCGAGCCGCTTCGGATCGCCGCCGGGAGCGGTCACGATCACCCGGCCTCCCGGGCGCACGACGCGGGCCAGCTCGGCGGTGAACGGAGCAGGGTCGGCGAGATGTTCGTGGATGTCGATGGCCACCCCGACGTCGAACGCCCCGTCCTCGAACGGTAGGTGCGCGGGGTCGATCGTGTGCACCGTCTCGCCCAGCAGCTGCTCCATCGCCGCGCGCAGCCGCGGCTCGGCATCGGCCCAGGTCCAGCGCCCGCCGCCGGCCCGCAGGCGGTAGTTCATGGCGCCGTTGTTGTCGCCGCAGGTGACCAGCAGACAGGCCGAGCCGGACAGGTCGCCGAGATGGCGGCAGAGCTGCTCCACCTTCTGGCGCTTCTTGAGCGATCTCCGGAACATCCGAAGCTGGTACGGCGTGGAATCCGGGCCGGTCATGCGCGAACCTCGGGGGCGCTTCCCCCTGACCTCCCGGCGCGGCACGGTGCCGGCAGCCCGATCCGTTCTCGACCCGCAGGAGCCTCGCCGGCCGGGGTATCTTCTCGATCGCCGGGCAGGTATTCTACCATCCGCCTGGCCCGAAACCAGTCCGGAGTCTCCGACCGCCGGCGCGGGGCGGGCGGAATAGAGAACCATGCTCGCAGCCCCCAACGGCCCGCCCGTCCGCCGCGGTCGGCTCGCCTTCGCGATCCGCCTGGTCGTGAGCGCGGGCCTGATCACGTACCTGCTCTGGCGCATTCCCCTCGAGCGGGTGCTCGCGACGGTCGCCGCGAGCGACGTCGCCCTGCTCGCCGTCGCCTTCGCGCTGCATGCCTCGGGCTTCCTGCTGAGCGCGCTGCGGTGGCGCCTGCTGCTCACTGCCGTGATCCGGCCCCCGAAGTTGTGGTCGCTGATGCGCGCCTACCTGATCGGAGTCTTCTGCAACCAGTTCCTGCCCTCGACCATCGGCGGCGACCTCTACCGCAGCCTGGACGTGGCCGCGCTGAGCGGCCTGCCGCGCGGCCAGTCGCTCGCGGTCGTGGTGGTGGAGCGGACGATCGGGGCCTTAGCGCTGTTCAGCTATGCGGCTGCAGCGCTCGTCCTGGGATTCGGCCATCTCGTGGACAAGCCCGGCGTGGTGGCGAGCATCGGCGTGCTCGGGCTCCTGTTCGCGGGCCTTCTCGTCCTGCTCACCCCGTGGAGCCGGGCTGCAGTCCGGCGGCAGCTCGCCCGCGGACCGCTCGCACGCCTGCTCCCGGCGCTGGACCGGGCGTTCGGCGCGGCCAAGGACATCGGCCAGCGCAAGCGCGTCCTCGCGGGCGCCGTCGTCCTGTCGCTCGTCTTCCAGCTCAACGTCGTGATCCACTACATCCTGGTCGGCACAGCGCTCGGGCTGCCGCTCGGCCTGGAGGCCTACTTCCTCGTCATTCCGGTGGTGCTGCTGGTCCTGCAGGTTCCGGCCAGCCTGAACGGCGTCGGACTGCGCGAGTTCCTGTTCGTGGTCTTCCTCTCCCCGGCGGTGTGGGGAGCCGAGGGAGCGACCGAATCCGGGGCGCTCGCCTACGGCCTGACCGTGTGGGCGATGATCCTGCTGCAGGGCATGGTCGGGGGCGTGTTCTTCGCGCTGCGCCGCCGGATGGTGGGCGGCCTTGACAGCGGTGAGGGCGGCGGGTAGCTTCGACGCTTTGCCTGCGAAAGAGCGGCCGGACGAAGGCCTGCCCGTTGAGGATCCAGAGCCATGAAGTGTCCAAAGTGTGAAGCCGAGGTGCACCTCGGCGACCGGTTCTGCAAGTCCTGCGGACTGGAGCTGAAGGACGAGACCGAGGCGCCGGCGGCGACCGGGGAGGCGACGCCGGCCGATCGGATGCGCGGGGCCGGCCCGGCTGGGGCCAACGCCGAGGCGCAAGGCCCGGCGCCGGAGAAGGATCTGTGGGAGGGGCGCTACAGCATCTTGAAGGGCGGGGGCGGGTGGATACTCAGCGCCGTCGTGCTGCTCGTGGTGGTGATCATCTACCTGCTGAACCTCCTCGGGCTCCAGGAGAACTGGTTCCTGATCGCGGGCGTGTGCGCGGCGGGGCTGCTCTTCCTGTGGTCCTTCTTCCGCCACCTCCAGGCGCATCTGACCCGCAAGTACAAGGTCACGAGCCAGCGCGTCTTCTACATCCAGGGCTTCTTGAGCCGCACGACCGACGAGATCGAGATCATCCGCGTGGACGACGTGCAGTACCGCCAGACGCTGGTGGACCGGATCTTCAGCCTCGGCACGGTCGTCGTGATCGCGCCGACGGACCGCACGCACGGCGACCAGCGCGGCCCCGACGGGAAGATCGCGCAGGTCGGCACGCTCGAGCTCCACGGCGTGAAGAACCCCGAGCAGGTCAAGGAGCTCATCCGCAGCTACTGCCGCCTGCGGCGCGACAAGGGCGCGCTCTTCGTCGAGCAGGTTTGAATGGCACCGCGCGGCGGCCTGCTTCTGGCGGCGATCCTCGCGATCGTGAGCGCACTGGCGGCCGCGCAGCCGGAGGCGGGAACGGAGGATCCGGCGCGGCAGATCGAGCGGCTGGCCGACCCCGATCCCGCGGTCTGGCAAGCCGCCGCCCGCGCGCTGGCGCGCGCCGGGCTGGAGGCGGAGTCGGCGCTTCTCGGAGCGCTCGGCGCGGAGCGGCCGCTCGCGGTGCGGGCGCGGGCGGCGCGGATCCTCGGAGACCGCGGCGCACGCGCGGCGGCGCCGCAATTCCTGGCGTGGCTGGCCGACCCCGGAACCGACCCTACGCTCAGGCGAGAAGCGGCCCGGGCCGCCGGCCGCCTGCGCCTGGGAGAAGCGCGGGATCCTCTCGTGGGCCTGCTCGCCGACGACCCGGAGATCGCGGCCGAGGCGCTCGCCGAGCTGGGCGACGACGTCGTGGTGCCGGATCTGCTGGCGCGTCTGCTCGAGCCCCTGGATGGCCGCGGGCAAGTGGCCGTGGGCGTCGCGCTCTGCCGGCTGGGCGCGCGTGCCGGCGTCGATCTGCTGCTCAGCGCCGCGTTCCGGCCCGAGGGCGACGAGGTGCTTGCGGCGATCGACGGGCTTCGCCGCTGCCTCGCGCCTGCGCTGGAGGTGCCGGAGCGGGTCGTTCCGGACCGCAGCGCAGTCTACGCGCTGCAGCTCCGCTGGAACCGCGAGTGCGCCTCGATGCCGCTTCCGGTCGGGCCGAGCGAGCCGTCGGCCGCGCTCTGCGCGCGCCTGGATCGCCTGGCGAGCGAGGTGGGAAGCGCGTCCTCGCCCGCCGCGCGCCGCCGCCGGCACGTGGTGCTCGTGGGCGCCCGCGCCCCGGCTGCGCGCGCCCTGGTGCGTCTTCACGCCCGCGATCTCGCGCCGCCGGCGCGTGAGGAAGCGTGCCGCATTCTCGTCGACCTCGGCCCCTACGCCGTGGCGCCGCTGCTCGAAGCACTGCATTCCGAGCGGCCGGGGATCGTGCGCGGGGCGCTCCACGCCCTGGGGCGGCTGGCGGTGCAGGGGCGGAGGTTTCCGGCGCTCGAGGCGCTGCTCGCCGGGGCGGAGGGCGACGTGCTAGCGCTGCTCGAATCCGGCTGCGCCGCGGATCCCGCCACGCGGCGGGAGCTCGTGGATGCGCTCGGCTGGATCGGCGGGGAGGCC
Source organism: Planctomycetota bacterium (assembly GCA_016935485.1). Classification (GTDB taxonomy): domain Bacteria; phylum Planctomycetota; class JAFGQW01; order JAFGQW01; family JAFGQW01; genus JAFGQW01. The sequence goes on from JAFGQW010000141.1 coordinate 14,850, forward strand.
GCCGGGTGCGCGCTCGCCCCGATCGCGGCAAACCGCCAGGGGGAGCCGCCGGAAGTCCGCCTCCAGGCGGTGCGGTCTCTCGGACTCGCGGGGGCCGTCGCGGCGCGGGAGCGGCTCGAGAGGATCGCCGAGGACGCCGGCGAGTCGGACGCGATGCGGATCGAGGCGGCGTTCGCCGGGGCGCTCGTGGGCAACCCCCGGGCCATCGGTATCCTGATCGACCTCCTGGCGGAGGGCAAGCCGGCAGTCGAGGCCCTGCGGCGGCTGTCGGGATGGACCTACTTCGGTCACGAGCTCGACCCCGCGGCGGCGGTGGTGCGCTGGCAGCGCTGGTGGGAGCGCTACGCCGCCGTGATCCGCGTCAAGCCCGACCAGGTAAAGAGGGAGCTGCTCTGGGAGCGCGAGAACGAGGTGTACCGGCGGGAGCTGGAGGAGGAGTGGCTGGGCGGGCTGGCCGGCGGGAAGCGCTGGATCGACCGGGTCGACCAGGAGGCGCGCTGTCTCCCGGTCGCGATCCGCATGCTGCCGACGCTCCGACGCGCGGTGCGCGAATCGCCCGACCGGTGGATCCGGTTCCACGCGGTGCAGATGATGGCGATCCTGGGGGAGCGCGCGGCGGTGCCGGCGCTCGTCGGCGCACTCCAGGACCCAGAGGCGATGGTGCGCTCCACCGCCGCCGAGGGGCTGGGGCTGATCGGACGCGATTTCGCCTACGAGGACTACTCCGCAGCGCTCAGGACGGCGCTCGTGCCGCGGCTTGCGGATCCGGACCCCTACACGCGCCTCCAGGCTGCGCTGGCGCTCGCTCGGCTGCGGTACGCCGACGGCATCCCGGCGCTCATCGACGCGCTCGAACACCCCAGCCCCGCCGTGGTCGACTTCGCCTGGACCACGCTCCGGCGAGTCATGGGCGGGCGCGACTTCGGTTTCCGGCCGGCGGGAGCGCTGGCCGAGCGGCGCCGGGCCGTGAGCGCGCTGCGGGCGTGGTGGGCCGAGGCCGGCAAGGACTTCCGGCCGGAGCTCCCGGCGGCACGCTGAGGGCCCGCCGCCGCCGACCCTCAGAGGCGCGTCGTGATCCGCATTCTCTCGGGATCCCAGTCGACCACGCGCTTCTCGAAGTAGCTCTGGTTTCCGGCGAGCGTCGGGCCGGCCGCCCGGAGCCCGAAGGTCGCATCCTCGACCGAGGGCGTCCCGTCGCGGAGCGAGGCGAAGAAGTTGCGCAAGTGCAGGTGGCGGTCGCCGGGGTAGTTCTTCGGCGTGCGGTACTCGATGCTCGCCGGCCCCTCCATCTCGTAGTGCGCTGGGTGCGCCGCGTCGTACCACTGCTCGAAGGCCTTGCGGCCCTCCTCGGAGAAGGAGTCGATGGCTTTGCCGGGCGCCTTGGGCCACGGTCTGCGCGTCACCTTGACGGTGTCCCACCCGACGCGGATCTCGCCCTCGTCGCCGACCAGCCGGAACAGGTACTGGCCGCCCGAGCCGTCGACGAAGTTGGCGCGCAGCACGAGGTTGAAGGGAGGGTGATGCTTCGTTTCGGGATAGTCGAAGAGCCCGATCTGGATGTCGGGCACCTCGCGGCCGTCCTTGAAGTAGCGCAGCCCGCCGCTCGAGGCCACCGCGGTCGGCCCGTGCGCCCCCGTGATGTAGTGCAGCTCGGACAGGAGGTGCACGAAGAGATCGCCCGCGACGCCGGTGCCGTAGTCGAGGTAGTTGCGCCAGCGGAAGAAGCGCTTGGCGTCGAAGGGTCGCCGGGTCGTGTTGGCGGTGTAGCGCTGCCAGTCGATCGTCTCCTCCGAGGCATCGAGCGGGATGGAGTACTGCCAGGCCCCCAGGGGCGAGTGCCGATCGAACATCGCCTCGACGAAGTTGAGCGCGCCGATCTCGCCGGCCTCGAAGAGCGCCCTGGCCTTGGTGGGAACGAGCCCGCTGACGTACTGGCTGCCGACCTGGAAGAGGCGCCCGGTCTCCTGCTCCGCCCGGAGCAGCCGGTGTCCTTCCTCCACCGTTCTGACCATCGGCTTCTCGCAGTAGACGGCCTTGCCGGCGCGCAGCGCAGCGACCGACACCGCCTCGTGCCAGTGATCGGAGGTGGCGCAGAGGATGGCATCGACGTCCTCGCGCGCGAGGATCTCGTGGTAGTCGCGCGTCGTGAAGAGGTCCTGGCCCCACTTCTCGCGGGCCCGGGCGAGCCGCCCGTCGTAGAGATCGCAGGCGGCGACGATCTCGACGCCGCCCACCTTGAGCGCCGTGTCGACGTCCCCCATGCCCATGCCGCCCGTGCCGATGCACGCGATCCGGATGCGGTCGTTCGGCGCGACCCGACGCGCGGGCTCGGCGGCGAGCTCGAGGATGCGGACGTTTCGCCGCGGCCGCGCGGCGCCGAGCAGGAACGGCGCGCCCGCCGCCGCCGCGGCGGCCGCGCCCAGCTTCTTCAGGAAGGACCGTCGCGATTTCTTCAGGGGTGCATTCTTCATGGCCATCGCCTCGTCCGTCTCTCGGACCCATCGGGGTCGACAGGTGCCCGGGCCGCGCGCCTGCGCCGGCGCGGCCGACCCGGCTTTTCTTCTCACCAGTAGACCGCTCCCACCGGTATCGGTCAACCGGGGGACGCCGCCGTAGACCCCGAGGCGAGGTGCGACCCGTGGCCCGGACCCGGAGGCCCACGGGCTCTTCCGGACCTCCGGGGGGGCGTCCTACAATGAGGCCATGAGTCCCTGCCCTCGCCGCCGGTGGCTCCCCGCACTGGCAAGGCAACTTCCCGTGGTCGCGCTGCTGGCGGTCCTGTGCGGGCTCAACGTCCTGAGCGCCCGGCACAAGACCGTCACGTACGACGAGCCCAAGCACTTCCGCTACGGCCTGCAGATCCTGCGCGGCGACGCCGCCCGCTTCGATGACAGCAAGATGCCGTTCTCGGCCCTGAACGTGCTTCCCTGCCACATCTCGACCGCGCTCGAGCCGGGCGCCTGGAAGGACTGGCTCGGCGACCCCCGGAACGGCCGGCTGGTCACCATGTTCTTCTCGGTGCTGCTCGGCGTGCTCGTCTGCGGGTGGGCGCGCGCACTGTACGGCCATCGTGCCGGCCTCTTCGCCCTCTTCCTGTACGTCTTCTCGCCGAATCTGCTCGCGCATTCCCGCTGGATCACCACGGATCTCTACGCAGCGTTCACGATCACCCTGGCCTTGTTCTCGTTCTGGCGGTTCCTCGACCGCGGAGGCGCGCGCCGGGCCGTCCTCGCCGGCGCCGCCCTGGGCCTGGCCCAGCTCTCGAAGCACACCGCGATCCTCCTCTACCCACTGCTGCTTCTCATCGCGGTCGTGCGGTACGCGCCGCACGTAACCGGAGCGCTGAAGCAACGCCAGGTCCGGGCGCTGGCCCGCATGGGCGCCGGTTGCCTCAAGTGGGGCGCTCTCATCCTTCTGGTGAGCCTGGTGGTGATCAACGCGGGCTACCTCTTCCACGGAACCGGCGCGCCGCTCGACGCCTACACGTTCCGGAGCGATCTGTTCCGGGAGCTCCAGTCCCGTGTCGGTTTCCTGGGCGGCATTGCGCTGCCGGTTCCCCGGCCGTTCCTCGAGGGACTGGACTGGACCCGGGACAACGACGTCACCGGGAAGGGACGCGGTCCGAGCTACCTTCTCGGCGAGACCCGGAGGGGCCGGTTCGACGGGTACTATCTGGTCGTCCTGCTCTACAAGATCCCCATCCCCGTTTCGCTGCTCGTCGGGCTCGCGCTCGTGAGGTACGTGCGGCGACGCCGGACGTTTCGTTTCTCCCGCGACGAGGTCTGCCTGATCCTGCCGGCCGCCTTCTTCGTGACCTACTTGAACTTCTTCAGCAGCGCGCAGCTCGGCATCCGTCACCTGCTGATGGTCCTTCCCCTGCTGCACGTCCTGTGCGGCAGCCTGCTCCGGGACGGCACGGCCGTGGGGCGTCGGCTCCGGTGGGCGATCGGCATGCTAGCGTGCTACCTGGTCGTGTCGGTGATGTCGTACTATCCCCATTTCCTGTCCTACTTCAACGAGCTCGTCCTGGACCGCAAGATGGCCTACCGGGTGCTTGCCGACTCGAACCTCGACTGGGGGCAGAACGAGAAGTACGCCTTCGAGTACGTCCGCCGCCATCCCGGCACGCACCTCAATCCGAAGATCCCGTTTCCGGGGCGCGCTCTCATCTCGGCGAACATCCTCCTCGGCATCGAGAAGCCCGCGGAGTATCCCCACAACTGGTGGCTTCGCCAGAACCTTCAACCCGTCGCTCACGTCGCGTACTCCTACCTCGTGGTCGTGATCCCGCCGGAGGCCGTGCACGAGATCCTGAAAGCCCGGTCGGGCCAGTGACCGTCCGGCCCCGCCCGCCAGCCACTTGCGGAAGTCGCCGAAACGCCCGATAGTGTCGACGATGTTGCCTGCGCGCCTGAGAATCGCCCTGACGTCGGCTCTGTATCTCGCCGCCCTGGCTTGCCTCCGGAGCCGCATTCCCGACGGACTCTGCAACGACACCGCCGAGGAGGCGCTGCGCGGCGTTCATCTGATCGAGGAGAAGCGGTTCGAGGTCATCACCGGGGTGATCGGGAATTCGGCGGAGACGTTGTACCTGTACCTGCTGGGCGGGGTCGTGAAGCTGCTGGGCAGCTCCACCCTGGCGATCCAGGTGACGAGCTGGGGTTTCGCTCTCGCCACCGTCTGGCTCCTGGTGGGACTCCTGCGGCGCCTCGATCCGCGCCTGCCTTCCTGGCTGCCGTTTCTCGGGGCCGCCTCCTCGATCTGGCTATTCCACTACGCGCGCTCCGGGCTCCGGGCGATTTCCGCCCCCGTGTTTGCGCTCGGCTTCTGCTTGCTGCTTCACGTGGTGGAGAAGAACAGGAAGTCGTGGAGCTGGGCCGTGATCTGCGGTGGGGTCCTCGGGCTCGGCGTCTACGCCTACACGGCCTGTCGCGTGTTGCCCATCGCCTTTCTGGCGTACTGCGCGGTCCGCCTGGCCTTTACCCGGGAGTCGAGGTCGTTCCTCCTGCGGAGCTACGGACTCATACTTCTCGGTGCGCTCGTGGCCTCCATCCCCAACTGCCTGTTCCTGCTCCATGGACCGGAGGAGTTCGTGAGCCGAGGGGACTACGTCCTCCGCGGCGCGTGGGCAGACCGGCTGGTGAATCTGCTGTGGTGCTTTCTGCTTCCATTCCACTACCCGGACATGTACCGGGATCTCCAAGGGCCGGGCTACTTCTTCGATGGTGTTGCCGCCTCGTTGACATGCGTGGGGGTCAGTCCGATTCACCCCCTGATCGCGTGCGCCTTCCTCCTCGGGTTCGTTCCGGCCTGGCGACTCCGGCGTGAACCCGGAATGCTGTTCCTGTTCCTGACCGCGCTCACGGGCACCCTCGTGCTGGGGATCGCGGGGCCGAGCCTGACCCGCCTGCTCATCGTCTTGCCGTTCTATCTGGCGGTGGCCGTGCTCGGCTTCGGCGCGATCCTGCACCGCTTGCCACGATTCGGTCCCGTGGTCCCGGTGGCGTTGACGCTGGTCGTCCTGACCCATGGATGGGCTTACTTCGTCCAGCTGCCGAAGTCCGAGGTCTCGTCCGGTTACCTCGCCCCACGGGCCACGGCGATCGGGGAGCGCGCGCAGCAACTCGCCATCCAGGGCAAGCGGGTGCTCTGCGTGGTGTCCAGGGACGCAAACGTCGTCCGATACCTGACGCATGACGTCCGGGCATCCGTGGCCGTGATCGAGTTCTTCGCCCGGCCGGTTTCGCTCCAGGAGATTCCGATCCAGACGTTCCGACCGCAGGTGGGCCTGATCGAGAGAAACCCGCATTTCGACCCGGTTGCGGCCGCGCTGCGCCGCGCTCTTGGCGGCCGGGCGCACGACCGGTTCGAGGAGGTCCTGTGTTCGAGGATGTACTCGGAACCGTGAAGGTCGGTGCGGAGGTGAAGGCGCCGGAGCAGAACGGGAAGCGTTTCCGCGAAGGATCCGTCCGGCAACGGGGATGGCTGGATCCACGACGCCCGGTTCTGCCGGTCCGCCGTCCGCTTCTGGGGCGCCCCGAGCTTTCGCGTGAGCGGCGTCGGTCTGCGCCTTGCCAGTGGCAGCCGCCGAGCTGGCGAAGCCCGGGCCACGCGAACCGGGCCTTCCATCGGACCCGCTGCGGGAAACGCTCCGCACGCCTCGCTGCAACTTACGTCCGGCTGCGCCGCAGGAGCGAGGTTGCGGCGGCGAGCAGCACGAACAGCGCAGCCGCCCACGACAGGATCCGGCCGGCGCGGTAGGCCAGCGTGCCGCGGTAGACGAGCGTGACGTCGGGACCGACGTTCCGTCCGACGATCCGCATCAAGCCGGTGTCGGGATCCGGCTGGATGGCGATGTCGCCGCCCGCGTGTTCCGCGGTCCAGCCCGGCACGTAGAGCCGCGGCAGGACCACCGTCCACGCCGGCTCCGGCGGGACAACCGTGAATGCGATCCACGTGTGGTGGTCGCGAAGCTCGACGGCCCGGTGCGGGAGTGGGGGCTCCGGGCGGACGGACGACGCGCGCCTCCGGGCAACCGCGTCCGCCGCCCAGACGGGCAGGTACTTGCTCTCCACGTCGTTGCTCCACAGGACCGCTCGCAGGCTCCGCACGTACGCCGCGCGCGTGCCCGGGTGATCCGTGAGATCCGCCGGTCCGCTTCGCTCCAGACCGAGCCATACCAGGCCAACCGTGACGGCCATGACCACGCAAGCCAGCCACACGCCGGCGCGGCCATGGCGCGGAGCGAGCACCGTGACTCCGGCCAGAAACGCGAGGAACAGGCTCGCCACCAGGCTGAACCGCCAGGGAAACTGCACGTAGCGAAGCAGCGGCACCACATCCGCCGCCCACGCGCCCCACGAGGTGGCGAGCATCAAAGCACAGAGCCCGAGGCCGAGCGCGCCTCCGGCCACCCGCGGAGGCAGCCCTGCCGTGGCGGGCCGGGACCGGCGCCGGAGTGCGACCAGCGCGCCGAGCCCGCCCAGCACGAGCAAGCCGCCGTCGATCGTCGGCTTCCAGGGGCTCGCCGCCCGCGGCGCGCGACCCAGATCGGAGATCGCCAGGGCCGCGTGCCGGTAGCTGGTCGTCTCCCGGAACTGCCGGCTCATCAGCACGTCGCCCCGGTCGCAGAACGCGGGCAGCGCGTAGAACGCCCCGAGCGCCCCGGCCAGCACGAAGACCAGGGCCAGCCGCCCGAACGCCCGGGCGCTCCCCCGGCCGAGAAGCAGGCCATAGCCAAACAGGAAGGGCGCGAGCATGAACGCCGTGAGGTTGTGCGCGAGCCCGAGCACCGCGAGCAGCAGCGCAGCGCCGAGGCACGGCCGCAGCGAGGTGGCGCGCAGCGCCCGCGTGACCGCCCAGAAGAGCCACGGGGCAAGGGCGAATCCCCACAGCTCGGCGTAGGCGAACCGGAAGTAGAGCTCCTGCAGATGGTACGAGGCGAGGAGGTAAGCACAGGCGCTGATCAGGGCCGCCCGGCGAGGCAGGAAGAGGCGGGCCCACGCATAAAGACCCAGGCCGGACAGCCAGAAGGTGAGCGCCGCCACCGCGGCCAGCGCCCGGTACGCGGGCATTCCGGCCAGCCACAGGAGCGAGGCCGGCAGGTAGGCGTAGGGCGCGTAGTACTTGAAGTTGATGCCGCCGAGTCCGCCGTAGAAGTTGGGCGTGCGGTGGGCGACCACCACGCCGTGGGCCAGCGCATCGCCGTACTCGCACGTGTTGTAGAGGTGGAAGCCGCCGTCGTGGCCGAGGAGGAAAGGACCCGAGAAGAGCGGCACGGCGACCACGGCCGCAAGGAGCCCCAGGAGCCACAACGGCAGGAGCCGCACCACGCGAGCGGCGCGGATCGCGGATCGCCCCAGGGTGGGATCCGCACCGCGAGGCGGTTTCAGGAGCTTCCCCGCGTTGGTCTCCGGTCTGGCTCCGGGTCTCTTTCCGCGCGGCGACGGTGGATCGATCATGAGCCTCGTTCAATCGCCCGGTTGGCTTTCGCGGCCGGGATCCCGGCAACGGTGCCGGTGGATTGTAACTGACCTCAGGCCGGCGTGAAGAACGCTTCCCGCTCCGCCACGTCATCCCCGAGCCCGGCGGGCCCGCGATGCACGGCCGGCGCGCCGGCGAAAAGGACTCGCAATCCCGCGGGCGCTCGGGTACTCTCGGGCCGAACCACCAGCGTGCGCTGCGCAGCATCAAGATGCAGAAACAACGTGTCGCCCGGGCCGCCGTGGGAGGGCTTTTTCTCGTCTACGTGGCGGTGGGACTGCTCGTCTTGCCCGACTACGGCGTCTCCTGGGACGAGCCCGCCCAGCGCGCCATCGGCAGCCACGCGTTCGACTACGCTTTTGGCGGCGACCCGACGCTGCTCGGCTTCGGCGACCGCACGTACGGGCCGGTCTTCGAGCTGGCGCTCATCGGTCTGGAGCGCTTGCTGGGTCTCACCGATGACGCGCGGGCGATCTACCGCCTCCGGCACACGGCGGTCTTCCTGGTGTTCTGCGCGGGCGCGATCGCCTTCTACCACCTGGCGCGGTGCCGGTTTCGCCGCCGCGGTCTGGCCCTGCTCGGCTGTGCGTTCCTGGTGCTCCATCCGCGGCTGTTCGCCCACGCCTTCTTCAACTCCAAGGACATCCCGTTCCTCGTGCTCTTCGTGATCAGCGTGGTGACGCTGCGCCGCTTTCTCCGCCGCCGGACGCTGGAGAGCGCGCTCCTGCACGCGCTCACCTCGGCGCTCCTGATCGACCTGCGCGTGCCCGGCGCGGTGATCTACGTGCTGACCGCGGGCTTCATGCTGCTCGACACCGCGGTGCGGCGCGGGCCGGCGCGAGGCTGGGCCAGGACCGGCGCGCTGCTGGCCGTCCACACCGTGGCCCTCGCCGGCCTGGTGACGGCGTTCTGGCCGTATCTCTGGCCGAACCCGGCAGCGCATTTCCTCGAGGCGTTCGCGCGGATGAGCCACTACCCGATGCAGGCCACGGTCTTCTACCTCGGCGAGTTCATCCGGCCGGCGGACGTGCCCTGGCACTACGCGCCGGTGTGGATGGCCGTGACCACGCCGCTGGTGGTGCTGATACTGCTCGTGGTGGGGACCGGAGCGGTAGTGGCCGAGCTCGTCCGCCGGCCGCTCGAGACCCTGCGCCGCCGCCGGGACGATCTGCTCTTCCTGGCCTGGTTCCTCACCCCGCTCGGCGCGGTGATCGGGCTCGGATCCGCGCTCTACGACGGCTGGCGCCAGCTCTACTTCGTCTACCCGGCCGCGGTGCTGCTGGCGCTCCGGGCGCTTCGCGACCTCGGGCTCGCGGCGCGGCGCCTGCGCCGGCCACGCCTCCGGCGCGCGGTGCTGGCGGCACTGGCGCTGGGCGTGGCCGGCTCGCTCGTCTGGATCGCGTCGATCCTGGTCCGCTATCATCCTCACCAGCAGGTCTACTTCAACCGGCTGGCGGGTCGCGATCTGGCCGCGGTCAAGTCGCGCTTCGATCTGGACTACTGGGGGCTTTCCTACCGGCAGGCCCTCGAGTACGTGGTGGCGCACGACCGCGCGCCGCGAATCCGGGTCTACGTGAACAACCTGCCGGGCGTCTTCAACGTGATCTGGCTCGCCGAAGCGGATCGCCAGCGCCTGCTGCCTGCCTTCACGCCCGAGCAGGCCGACTACTTCATCAGCAACTACCGCCATCATCGCGGCGAGTATCCCTACCGGGACGAGGTGTTCTCGGTGCGGATCGACGGCGCGCGGATCATGGTGGTCTACCGCATGAAGGCGGAGGCCCCGCATGAGTGAGCACGGAGCGCGCGGGCGGCGGGCCGGGCTGGCGCTCGTGGTCCTGATGGTGGTCGTGGGCGCCCTCCACGTGACGTGGCTCCGCCTCGACCACGATCCACCCATCGTGGACGAGCTGCGGGAGCTCCGCAAGCTGGACCAGGCGCTCGACCGGATCCGGACCGCGCCGCTCGCGGGGCTGGCGGGGCTGGCGGTGCTCGGGGCTCCCCATCCGCCGGGACTGACCATCACCGCACTGCCCGTCTACGCTGCCACCGGGCGCGACGTGCGCTGGACCCGGGCCGTGAACGTCCTCTACTTGCTCGTGGCCATGGCCGGCGCCTTCTGGCTCGTGCGGCCCCACGCCGGCCCGACCGCCGGCTGGCTAGTGGCCGCGCTCGTCGGCGTGGCGCCGTTCGCCTTCCAGCAGACCTCCCGCCTGCGGCTGGAGGCGCCGCTCACGGCCATGGTCCCGCTGCTCGTCGGGCTGGCTCTCGCGAGCGAGGGCTTCACCCGGCGGCGACCGGCCTTCCTGCTGGGCCTGGTGGTGGGCTGGATGATGCTGGTCAAGTGGACGGCGGTGGTCTTCTGGGTGGGGCCGCTCGTGCTCACGCTCGTGGAAGCGTGGCGCCGGTGGAAAGCGGCGCGTCAAGATCGCGCACGGCATGGCCCCGGAGGGGGGCTCTTGCTCTTCGCGCTCGGGTCGTGCCTGGCGCTGCCCTGGTACGTGGCGCACGCCCCCGATGTGGCGGCGTTTCTGCGTTTCAACGAGGCGCTGATCATCCCGCCCGCCTGGCAGCACCTCTACACTCGATCCACGTTCGTCTCCTACCTTTTCTACCCCCTGGCTCTGGACGATCTCCTCGGCCTCGCGCTGTTCATGGGCGCCGGGGTGGGTTTCGCACTGTTCGTTGGAGCCAGGGCCGGCCGCCGCGACCGGCTGGCCGCACACGCGGTGGCCGTCTTCGTGCCGGCCTGCGCGCTGCTTTCCCTGCTGCAGCTCAAGGAGGTTCGCCACCTCAGCCCGGCCGCGCCGGCCCTGGTGTGGCTCGGGGTGGGATGGCTCTTTACCGCGGTGCGACCCGGGCGGGCCCGGACCGCCGGCGTCGCGGTCGTGGTGCTGCTCACCGCAGCCACCGGGCTCCTCCCGGCCTTCGGGCTGGTGCGGGGGAGACTCGCGATCGTGGAGATCGCGCGGGGTGTGGACATCTCGGCCGTTCCCCCGGTGGCCCCGCCCCGGAGGGAACCGTGGCCGCACGGCCGGGCGCTCGAGGCCGTGGCCGCGGACTGGGCCGCGCGGGGCCGGGCCGGGAAGGCCTCGGTGGTCGCGCTCACCCGGTCTCAGGGGGCAGACCACGACACCTTGCGCTTTGCCGCCCGTGGACTGGCGCTCGGGCTGGTGTTCGACGCGATGCCGGACCACGCGTTCCCCCTGGAGGGTCTGGCCGGCGCGGACTACATCGTCACCACCACCCTCCCGGCCGAGCTCGACCCGACGCCGGGTCATCGGCCCACCGTGGAGGCCGCGCGCTGGCTCGTCGGGATGGATCCGCCCGGACCGCCGCCCGAGCTGGTGGAGATCTTCGCGGCGCCGCTGCCGGTGGGCCTGGACCTGCTGGTCTTCCGCCGCGAGCGAGAGCTGGACCGGGCGTTCCTCAAGCGCCTGGCGTCCGCGATCCGCGGCGGCTGCGCCTGGCCGCCGGATGAGGCGATCCTGGCCGGCGCCCCCCGCCGTGCTCTGCCGGCTGGCGAGATCGCGCTCTACCGGGCACCTCGCCTGGACCGCGACGGCGGGTGGCTGGAGGTGACGCCGGTCGCAACCGAGGCAGGCGTCGTGGAGGTCCACATCCACGGGCCGGCGGGCGCCCGGTTTCACCTGGCGGCCGGCACCCACCGCATCCTGGCACGCGCGCCGTCTGGCTGGGTGCGCATCCGGGATCCCAGGACCCTGGCCTCGGGCACCCTCGACGCCGCGGGCCGGGCGTCCGTCCGTTGGCGCCCGGCGACGTTCACGCCCCGCCGGTTCTCGACGATCTACCTGCAGGCCGTTGCCGAGGGGCCGGGCGTCTCCTGCCTCACCGCCTGGGCCGCGTGCGTGCTGGCCGGGGGAGATTGAGCGGCCAAGCCCACGAGGTGCGGGCGAGAACGCCGTCACTTCCGGGGCGGAAGGGACACCGGGGCTCCGGTCGCGCGCGGTTCCGGGTGAGCGTCGCGCGCGCGAAGTGGGCGCGGCGGGCGCTAGCCATTCCCGAGAATGCAATCGCGACACGGCCGTGTGCCGGTACCGGCTTTGCGGTGGTAGGATGGGGTCTCGGATTCGGGTCAGCTTCGAGGCAGGGAGGTCGCGATGCGATTCCTTCTGGTTGTCGCGCTGGGAATGACCGCGCTTTTTCCGGGGGGCTCCCTGACTGTCCAGGCGGTGTCTCCCCCCAGTCCATCGCTCCTCCGGACCACGTTCGGCAAGCTCCCGCTCTACTTCGTGGAGAACGGGGGCGTCTACCCGGAGGAGGTCAAGTTCTACGTCCAGGGCGCGGACAAGACGCTGTTCTTCACGCCGGCCGGGATCACGTTCCGACTGAAGGGCCAGGACCGGGACTGGGTCGTCAAGCTGGAGTTCATCGGCGCGAACCGGGACGTGGTTCCTTCCGGGAAAGACCCGCAGCAGGCGATCTTCAGCTACTTCAAGGGGCCGAAGGAGGAGTGGAAAACGGGGCTCCGAACGTTCTCGAGGATCGTCTACCGTGATCTCTGGCCCGGGATCGACTTGGTCTACCGGGCGGGCGTGGGGGTGCTCAAGTACGAGTTCCAGGTCGCACCGGGCGCGGACCCGGCCCAGATCCGTCTCCGGTATCGCGGAGCCAGCTCGGTGACGACGACCAGGGCCGGGGCGCTTCGCGTCGAGACGCCCGCGGCGGTGTTCGAGGATGAAGCTCCGGTTGCACATCAAGCCCGGGATGGCCGTTCGGTGTCCGTGGCGTTTGCGCTCGTGGAAGCCGACGGCGGCGCAGATGCTGCGGATCGGGTTCTCGCGTTTCGCCTGGGGCCGTACGACGGCACCTCGGCGCTGGTCATCGATCCTGTCCTCCTGGCCTACTGCGGGTACATTGGCGGCGGAGGTCACTGGTGTGGCGACTCGGGTACCGGGATTGCTGTGGATTCTGCGGGCCACGCCTACGTCACCGGCCAGACCTTCGTCAGCGAGGCGACCTTTCCCGTGGCGGTGGGACCGGACCGCACGTACAACGGTGCCAGCGATGCGTACGTGGCAAAGGTCGATCCCCACGGAACCCAGCTTCTCTATTGCGGCTACCTCGGTGGTGTTTCCTCGGACTGGGGCTGTGGTATCGCCGTGGACGCGGCCGGAAACGCCTTCGTGACCGGGGTTGCCGGCTCTGATGAGAACAGCTTTCCGGTGAAGAACGGGCCGCACTTGACGCACAGGGGCAACGTCGATGCCTTCGTGGCCAAGGTGAACCCGCAGGGGACGGGGCTTGACTACTGCGGCTATATCGGTGGTCAGTCCTCGGACTGGGGCCACGGCATCGCCGTCGATGCTTTCGGCGCCGCCTACGTCGTCGGTGAAACGCATAGCAGCGAGGCGACGTTTCCGGTGAGGGTGGGGCCGGATACAACACACAACGGCGGCCACGTGGACGGCTTTGTCGCGAAGGTGACTCCAGACGGTACGGCCCTGGTCTACTGCGGGTACGTCGGGGGAGCGGGTGCCGATGTCGCGTTCCGGGTGGCCGTGGATCCGTCGGGCCACGCGCTCCTGACGGGAAAGACCGACAGCAGCGAGGCGACGTTTCCGGTGAGGGTGGGCCCGGACCTGACGCACAACGGTGGGGACGATGCGTTCGTGGCGAAGGTGACACCGGATGGAACGCGCCTCGTCTTCTGCGGGTACGTCGGCGGATCCGGTGCAGATTCCGGCAACGGCATTGCGGTCGATGCGACCGGCAACGCCTACCTTGCTGGCACGACGAGCAGCAACGAGTGGACGTTCCCGGTGCAGGTCGGACCCGATCTGACCTACAACGGCAACGGCGACGCCTTCGTGGCGAAGCTGGACTCCCGGGGAACGCCGCTCCTTTACTGTGGCTACCTCGGCGGCAGCGGCCCGGACTCCGACCAAGGCCTCGGGGTGGCCATCGATGCCATGGGAAACGCGTACGTGGCTGGGGTCGCGTGCAGCGACGAGCGGTCCTTCCCGGTGCGAGTCGGTCCGGTTCTCACCTACAGCGGTCCGTGGGTCATGCTGAACTACGGGGATGGGTTCCTGGCCAGGGTGAACTCCCAGGGCACCGCGCTCGTCTACTGCGGCTACATCGGGGGGATGTGGTGGGACGGCTGCCTGGACGTTGCCGCCGATCCCGCGGGCAATGCCTACGTGACCGGCCATACGCAGAGCAACGAGACCACCTTTCCGGTCGTCGTGGGTCCCGATCTCACCTACAACGACGCCGGTCCCCCGGAAGGCGACGCCTTTGTGGCGAGAGTCGTGCAAACGCTCCTCGAAGGGACCGGCAGTCCGCGCCCGGGTGGCGCAGTAGTCCTGAACCTCTGGGCAAGCGATGACGCCGGACTCGCCTACCAAGTTGGCACCTCGCAGGGCACGGGCCCGATCCGCATCGACACCCGGCAGATCGATCTTCGCGGGGATGCTCTGCTGCTGCTCTCGGTGTCGGGTGCTGCGCCCGGCGTTTTCTCCGGGTACCGCGCCGTGATCGACTCCCAGGGACAAGCCCAGGCGGCGATTCACATTCCGGACCTCCCGGCGCTGATCGGGACCCGCCTGCACACGGCATTCGTTACGCTGGACCGGCAGGCACCGTCCGGCGTCAAGTCGATCTCCAACACGTTCTCGTTCTCGATCACGACGTAGGTTCCCTCGCCGCTCGACACGACGCCGGAAAGCCATCCACTTCGGGCGCCCGCGAAGAAGGCAAGCCCACCGCGCATGCCGGCCGGAATCGCGCCGGCAGCCCGACCCCAGCGACGCGGAGATCGCGGCACCCCGCGATGCGCTGGCGCCCCCGCGGCCGCTCTGTACCGCCGCGGAGGACTCGCCAGGAAGCGCCAGGCGGTGAAGCGTTGTCCCCGGCCGGGGTATCCCACGCGCCGCAGGGGGCCCAGGGTCTCCTCGCCGACCTCCCGGTGGCGGTCAGCCGCCGCGCCGTGCAGTCTCGCAGAGACAGAGCAAGAAGGCCTGCGTTCCTCCGCCGACGCTCCCAGCGAGCACGCAGCTCGCCGGCGTGGCCCGACCCCTCAACTGGCTGGCGGGACCCTTCTTCCTGGCCTTCCCGGCGTGGACGACAGCCTCGCGGCTGAGACCCGGCACGGGGCGGGCACTTCAGCGCCACCGGCTTCTGGGTGGCCGTGTTCTTCCTCGCGGCGGTGGGCTGCCCCTGTACGACGGGCAGCTTCGGCCTCGCCGGCGTGCCCGTCGCCCTGGCGATTCTGACGCTCTGTGCGAGTGCGTCGTTTCGACGCTGGAAGGAAGGGAAGATCCTCCGGGGTCAGTCCGGCGGGCACTTGCCGTAGGTCTCGACCTGGCGGATCACGCACCACGGCTCCCACGTGGCGTGGGTGTCCCGTCGTCGGTTGCGCTCTTCGCCTGCAGCCGAGTCACGACCCCGCAGCCGCAAGCCGGCCGGCTCGCATGGCGCGTCGCTCCAGAGCTTGCTCCGGACCACCGCACTGCGGCGGGATCCGGCCTCAAGAACGGTACGTACCGTCTTGAGGGTGCGTTCTGGGCCCGCACCACCGACCGGGGCCAGGCAGGGATAACTTGAGCCTTCGGAAGGGGTTATCGCTGGTGGGCGATACTGGATTCGAACCAGTGACCTCCACAATGTGAGTGTGGCGCTCTAACCAGCTGAGCTAATCGCCCACGAGGCCGAATCTTAGGCAGGCGGTGCGGGGCCGTCAAGAGCTCGCGAGCGCGCGGTGACCGGACGGGCGGGAGGCGCAGAGCCACGCCGGTGCGATTCACCTGGTCGGGCCGGGGGGCGCCCAGGCGGAGAAGGCCGGGCTGGACCGTGCTTCCGGGCTGACGCACGCGCCCGATTTGCTACAATTCATCTCCCCCGAGCGGGACCCCGACTGCTCCGGACGGCGTGGCGAACGCCGGGCGCTCCGGGCCCGCGGGCGGTGGTCAGAGGACGAGGACGGCCGGCCGGCCGTCGGGGAAGGAACGCGCGATGCTCGAGAACGCACTGTCGAGGCGGACCCGGGGCGGATGCCTGCTGCTCGTGCTGGCGGCGGCGCTGGTCGCGGGGTGCGCTCGCCGGGAGCCCCCGAAGAAGACCAAGGACTGGATCATCCCGTCCTCGGAAGACATCCAGAAATGGATCCACCAGAAGCGTGACACCAATCACAACATGGTGAAGATCCCGCCCGGCCGCTACAAGCTGGGCGACAACACATTCAGGGGCAACCGCGAGCGGATCCACAACCTCGAGAAGGCCTTCTGGATCGACAAGTTCGAGGTCACGAACAACGACTGGTGGTTCTTCCTCTGGGCCACGAAGGACTCGCGCGAGTTCTTCGCCGCGCCCCCGGTGGTCATGGGGGAGTACGACACCGACAAGTGGGTCCAGGCGCACAATTACTTCAAGTACGACTACAGCCGGGCGAAGTACCCGGTGCGAGCCGTCCTCTACGGTGAGGCGGAGATGTTCGCCCGGTTCGTCCGCAAGCGCCTGCCGACGGCCGACGAGTGGGAGATCGCCGCCCGCGGTTCGCAGGGCTACCGCTACCCGTGGGGAGACACCTACACGCAGGCCGACTGGAAGACCAAGGCCAACACGAGCTTCGACCTGGTCCGGGCGGGCCAGAAGGACGCCGGCATCGAACGGGTGCACGACACGGTGGAGGTCGACAAGCTCGAGGCGGGGCAGAGCCCCTTCGGCTGCTACAACATGGCGGACAACGTCTCGGAGTGGACGACCTCGGAGGTGACCACCGGGCACGGCGAATGGAAGCAGGTGAGCCGAGACGAGCGGCCCATGGCCAAGGTCGTCAAGGGAGGGAGCTTCTGGTCACGCCAGGTGGGAGCCCTGGCGGCCCAGTTCATCGACGTCATGGCCGAGACGGCGTCCGACCAGTTCCGGATCGGTTTCCGCTGCGCCAGGGACGACTGAGCATCCCGGCTGGCCGGCCGCCGGTACATGAAGAAACGGGTCGGAAGGAGGATTCCGACCCGTACAGGAAACGAGTCAAGGCCTCGTGTTTCGGCGCAGTCTGATTTGAGAAGAAAAAAGGGAAAAGAAGGGGAGAAAACAGAAAGTCAACGCACTACGCGCCACCTCGACTCGGTTTCCCCGGTTGCACTGAACTGCGATATCTCAAGGAACCCCCACCCGGCCCGGGCACCGGATGCGTACACCCCCTTGGATGCGGGCCGGGGCCCCCGATGTTCCCGTCAGTTCCCTTTCCCGCTCGCAGAACCGCCTGAAACGGGCGCGTGCCCTCAGGCCTGAGGACCCCGCCGGGCGATAGACATAGGGCGCCGGGAGGACGTTCCCGCACGGTCTCACGGTCCCGCGGAAGCAGGACGGGGAAGTCACACCCGGGGCGGTGCGCCGCATGGCGGCGCCATCGAACGGGGAGGCACGAAGCCCGTGGCTGGCAGGCTCGAGCGGTGGACGCGGATCGCGCAGGCAACTGTCCGGTGGGGACTCCCCCTGACCGCGCTCGCCGCGCTCGTCGCAGCGCTCCTCGCGGGGCTTCCTGTGCCCGGGGCGCCGGAAGAGGCCATGCGGGTCGGACCGCGCAGCGCACCGGCCGGGGGCCGCCGGCCGAGCGATCCGCCTCCGCGGTCCACGAACCTGGAGCCCCCCGCGTCCGAAGCGCCCGACGAAGCGGCCGCGCGGCAGCAGCTGCTGTCCGCCGTGGGGGGGCCCGCGCCGGATCGGATGCGACGCCGGGAATGGGCGGAGCGGCAGGCCGACGCGATCCGGGCCCATCTGACGGCCTATCCCGCCTCGCCCGACGCCCTCAGCCTCTACCACTGGATGCTCGTGATCGAGGTCCAGATCCTCGGGCGCTACGAGCGGGCCGAGAGCGCCCTGGACGCGCTGGAGGAGCGCCTCCGCAGCGGCGGCGGCCCGGAGCTGGAGCCCGCGGCCATCCGGGCGCTCTGGCTCCGGGTGCAGCTCTACGCCCGGTGGAGGAGGCCGAATCGAGAGGCGGCGGCGATTCGCCGGCTGCTCCCGCGGCTCGGCGCCGCCGAGCAGGCCCTCATGGCGGGACGCCTCTTCGAGCTCGAGCACCTCCAGCCCGGAGCGGCGCTGCCGCCGATCGAGGGGCGTGACCTCGACGGGAGGCTCGTCCGGCCGGAGCTCTGGGAAGGGAAGGTGCTCCTGCTGGATCTCTGGCACCTCGCCGATGACCACGCGGCCGAGGACTTCGCCGAGCGCGCGCGGGCGCTCCGCGCCCAGGTGGACGGGGACCTCGTCATGGTCGGCGTACCGCTCGCCCGCTCCGAGGGCGACGTCCGGGCGTTCCTCGCCGAACATCCCCGCCGCGGCCCCCAGATCTTCGATCCCGCGCTCCCGGGCAACGACCATCCGATCGCCCGGCGGCTTGCGCCGATGGGATGTCCCACGAGCTTCCTGGTGGACCGCGGCGGCACAATCCGGTATCGCGACATTCGCGGCCCGGAGCTTCTGGCCGCGATCGAGAAGCTCTGTCGGGAACCACGGCGCGAAGGTCGGTAAGGGCCGACGATTCCGCACCGCCCGGTCCTCGCCGGGCCGCCAACGTGCCGACTCGAAGACGGGCGCGGGCGTGGGCCGAGCGGCGCGCCTGCGCTATCATTCCCGGTCACCATGTGCGGCGGGGCGGGCCAGAGAGCCGGGGACTGGCCGCCGGACGGCCGGTCGCGTCGCGCGCTCTTCGGACTGGATCACCCATGCGCTCCGGAGTGTGCACGCACGCGCGTCTTTGGCTGGTCTCGATCGCCGTTCTGGCCCTCGCCAGCGGGTGCGGAAAGCCCGCGGAACCCCCGCCGCCGCCCGATCCCGGGACCCCGGTGGCGACCGCGTCCGTCTCCTCGCCCGGCGCTTCGGCCGGTTCCGCCGCCCCCGCAGTCCCTCCCGCGGGAGCGGCGGTGAAGCCGCCGCCGGTGGCGAGTCCGGAGCCCGCGCCGCCCGAACCGGGAGCGCCCGACCCCCTGGCCTACCGCGATCGAGGCCTCTTCCCCACGGCGTCCACGTGCCTCTACCAGCTGCTCAAGGCCGAGGGCGACAGCACGGCCTCCCTGACGCAGATCCGTCGCACGCTCCGGGGCGATCTCCAGGGGATCAGTCTGGGGCACCTCCGGAGCTACCTCGAGCAGTCCGGAATCGCCGCGACCGTGCGCCGCCAGCCGTCCGCCGACCTGCTCGCAAGCGGCCGCCCGGCGATCGTGCTGGTGCGAACGAAGCACACCGAGCAGGACCCCCTGAGCGGCCAGTTCGTGCTGTGCACGGGACCGGCAGCGGAGGGAGTCCGCATCGTCGATCCGCTGGCCGGAATCAGGGTCCTGCCCGTCGAGACGTTCGCCGGTCGCTACCTCGGGGTCAGTCTCCGGCTCGATGCGCCCCGGAACCTGCCGGCGCGCGAAGCGCCCGATCTGTGGTGCGAGGAGATGGTCTGGAGCTTCGAGGAGGTCCCCTCCGGCGCCGAGATCCGGCACAGCTTCGAGATCACCAACCGCGGCGACCGCCCCCTGAAGATCGAGCGGGTCGAGACGACCTGCGGCTGCGCGGCGGCCATGGTGGGCGGCAAGGGCGAGCTTGCCGCGGACCTGATCGCCGGTGCCAAGCCCGAGAAGGAGACCGATCCGAAGAAGCTCGTCGCGCAGAAGGACTCCGGCGGCGTCATCGAGCCGGGCAAGAGCGCCTGGGTCTCGGCCTACGTGAACACCCTCTACAAGCAGGGGTTCATGTCCTTCCAGTTGCGGCTCATCACCAACGACCCGGAGGAACACGAGTCCCTCCTCTCGCTGCAGGGCACCGTCGTCCGGGTCTTCGAGTGGGACCCGGTCACCCTCTGGTTTCCCGATGTCAACGCCACCACCGGTGCGTTCGGCTACCTGTGGGTGCGCCACCACCGCTCCCGGGCGTTTCGCGTCACCGACATCCGCTCCACCTCGAAGCACGTCGCCGCCTGGGTGGAGGAGAACGCGCCGCGCGAGCCGCCGGCCGGGACGCAGGCGGCGGCCAATCCCGCCATGCCGCCGCGCTCGTATCCGGCCGAGCAGGGCTGGGTCGGGCTCAAGGTGATGGTGCTGCCCGACGCACCCATCGGGACCCTGTCGGCCACCCTGTCTCTCAAGGCGGAAGACACCCCGATCGAGGCCAGCGTGGCCGCGCTCGTGAAGGGAAACCTCGTCGTGGAACCCGCCTACTTCAGCTTCGGGCATCTCCACAAGGGCGAGGCGCAGAGCGTCTCGGTCACCCTCCGCTCCGCGCTGGGCGAGGTCCTCGAGGTCAAGTCGGTCACCGCCAGCAAGGACTTCATGCGCGCGGCCGTGCAAGAGGGCGGGGCTGGAACCTATCGCATAACCCTATCGCTGACAGAGGGATGGAGCGACCCCGACCTCCAGGGAGTCGTGACGATCTGCACCAACGACCCTCTCGAGCCAGAGAAGAAGGTGCTCGTCTACGGTTTCATACGCCGCTGATTCTCCCCGGCGGCGCGCGACGCCGGCGGCCGGGCCGCGTGCGCCCGCCGCAGATCCCGCCTTCCGGCGGCTGGAGATCCCGCCTTCCGGCTGCCGATAGAGAGGCCCATGAGCGCAAACCGCCCGAGCCTTCCGGCGAAGATCCTGGCGCTGGGCCTGGTCGGCGCCCTCCTCGCGATGGGGCTTCTCCTCCATACGCTCGAGGTCGTGGACGACGGTCCCGCCGCCCGGGAGGAGGCGCCGCTCAGTCTGCTCGTCTTCGAGGATCTGCTCGCGCGGGGCGACGTGCTCGAGTGCACGCACGCCGACGGCCGGCTCACGGGACTCAAGCGGGGAAGACACGACCGGCTGGAGCCCTTCCGCGTCGCGGGGGAGATCCCGCGCCGGCTGCTGCGGGACATCGCCCGCCGGCGGGTGACGCTCCACGACCTGTCCCCGGCCGCGCCGGCCCCTGAACCGGCCGCCGCGCGGTAGGAACCCGCTGCCCTGGCTTCACCAGGCCGGGGGACGGATCGCGCGGCGCCGCGGGTGTGGCCGCAGTGTGTGCCCGCCGGCCCGCGGTTCCGGGGGCAGACTGGCCGGCCGCGTCGAACTGTACTAGAACATCCGGCAGTGCGCGGTGGATCACGCCGACTCGCTCGCACCCGCGCCGCACTCGCCTTCCTCGTTCGCGGCTGCCATTCATGTCCGGCCGCGCCGGGTTCGGGGTCCCGGCGATGATCCGGCCGGCTGTCTGGAGGGATGATCGTTGGCCAAGAAAGCCGGATTCAACTTCTACTGGATCCTGATCATCATCGCGGTCCTGTTCTTCATCTACATCCTGGAGCTGCCGGGCGGACCGCAACAGTGGAGTTACACCGAGCTTCTCCAGGCCATCGACGCGGACAAGCTCACCGGGGTGGTCGCCATCTGGCAGAGCGGGGAGATCACCGGGACCTACCGGGAACCGAGCGACAAGGAGAACACGCCGCCCCGGCGCTTCCGGACCGTCTACGCGCCGACGGACAAGGAGGTCAGCCCCGAGCTGCGCCGCAGGCTCGAGGCAAAGAAGATCGAGTACGAGTTCAAGCAGCCCAACAGCCTCGGCCAGAACCTGCACTGGATCCTGCTGATCCTGATCGCGGTGGTGTTCTGGGTGCTGATCGTGCGCCAGATGCGCCGCACGGACACCACGGTGATGAGCTTCGGCAAGTCCAAGGCCAAGATCACCGCGGAGAAGGAGACCAACACCACGTTCGAGGATGTCGCCGGGTGCCAGGAGGCCAAGGAGGAGCTCCAGGAGATCATCCAGTTCCTGCGCAGCCCGAAGAAGTTCCAGATGCTGGGCGGCAAGATCCCCAAGGGCGTCCTCCTCGTGGGCCCGCCCGGGACCGGCAAGACGCTGATCGCCCGCGCCATCGCCGGGGAGGCGGCCGTGCCGTTCTTCAGCATCTCGGGGTCGGACTTCGTGGAGATGTTCGTCGGCGTCGGGGCCGCGCGGGTCCGCGACCTCTTCAACCAGGCCAAGACCAAGGCGCCGTGCATCGTGTTCATCGACGAGATCGACGCGGTCGGCCGGCAGCGGTTCGCCGGCATCGGCGGCGGTCACGACGAGCGCGAGCAGACGCTGAACCAGCTGCTCGTGGAGATGGACGGCTTCGAGTCGCAGAAGGGCGTCATCATCATCGCCGCCACCAACCGCCACGACGTCCTCGACCCGGCGCTGCTCCGGCCGGGGCGGTTCGACCGCCGCGTGGTGGTGGACACGCCGGACATCAAGGGACGCGAAGAGATCCTGCGGGTCCACACCAAGGGCAAGCCGATCGGCCGCAGCGTGGACCTGGCGGTGGTGGCGCGGCAGACGCCAGGCTTCAGCGGGGCGGATCTGGCCAACGTGGTGAACGAGGCGGCGCTGCTCGCGGCCCGCCACGACGCCAGCCAGATCGAGATGAGCGACTTCGAGAGCGCGGTGGACCGGGTCATCGCCGGTCCGGAGCGCAAATCGCGCGTCATCAGCGACAAGGAGAAGGAGATCGTCGCCTACCACGAGGCCGGCCACGCGCTGGTCGCGGAGCGCATGGAGGACGCCGACCCGGTGCACAAGGTCTCCATCATCCCGCGCGGCTACGGCGTGGGCGGCTTCACCATGAGCCTTCCCGAGGAGGATCGCTATCTCAACACGCGCAAGGAGCTCCTCTCACGGGTGGTCGTGCTGATGGGCGGGCGCGCGGCCGAGGAGCTCGTCTTCAAGGAGATCTCCACGGGCGCCTCCAACGACCTCGAGGTGGCCTCCAACATCGCCCGTGCGATGGTCTGTCAGTACGGGATGAGCGAAAAGGTGGGAGCGCTGTCCTTCGGCGAGCACACCAAGCAGGTGTTCCTCGGCCGCGATTTCTCCCGCGACCACGCCTTCAGCCAGGAGACCTACCAGGCGATCGACTCCGAGGTGCGCCGCATCGTCACCGAGTGCCACGAGCGGGCCCGCGAGATCCTCCGCGCCGAGGAGACGCTCCTGCACCGGATCGCCGACGCGCTCAAGGTGCACGAGACCCTGGCCCGCGTGGATCTGCTGGCGATTCTCGACGGCGACGACGTGCCGGCGCGCCGGGCCGAGGCGCCGCCGGAAGAAACCCGGCGCCACGCCCCGGACAACGCCCCGGACAAGGCCCCGGACAGCGCGTCGCCGCCGTTCTGAGGCCGCGAGCCGCCCGAGCCGGCGGTGTCGCCGCCGGCTCCAGCAGAAGGAGGCAAGCCATGGCCGCCGCTCCTTGCCGGCTCTTCCTGATCGACGGCAGCGCGCTCGCCTACCGCTCCCACTTCGCGCTCAAGGACAACCCGCTCATGAACTCGCGGGGCGAGAACACGTCGGCCACCTACCTGTTCGCCCGCACGCTGCGCTCGCTCTTCGAGCGGGAATCGCCGAGCCACATCGCCGTCGTCTTCGACACGCCCGAACCGACGTTCCGGCATCGCGCCTACGCGCCCTACAAGGCCACCCGCGAAGTGATGCCCGAAGCGCTGGTGCGCCAGCTCCCCCGGATCCGGGAGCTGGTCGCAGCGCTCGGCGTTGCGGTGGTGGAGAAACCGGGATTCGAGGCGGACGACGTCATCGCCACGCTCGCCCGGCAGGCAGCCGCCGCGGGCATGGACGCCTGCCTCGTCGCCGGCGACAAGGACTTCATGCAACTGCTCGGCCCGCGGATCCGCATGTACGACCTCAAGCGCGGCGCCGGCAACCCCGAGATTCTCGGGCCGGAGGCAGCCGTGGCGCGATTCGGCGTCCCGCCGGACCAGGTCGTCGACGTGCTGGGCCTCATGGGCGACACCGCCGACAACGTGCCCGGCGTCCCGGGCATCGGCCCGAAGACGGCCAAGAGAATCATCGCCGAGCACGGCAGCCTCGAGGCGGCCCTCGAGGCGGCCAGGCAGGGCGGGATCGGAGGACGCACGGGACAGCGCCTCGTCGAGCACGCGGAGCAGGCGCGCCTTTGCCGGCGGCTGGTGACCCTCGATGCGGCGGTGGATCTGGACGTCGCTCCGGACGATCTCACGCGCCGTGCCGCCGATCCCGCCGCGCTGAGAGCGCTCTACGGCCAGCTCGAGTTTCAGGATCTGCTGCGCGAGGTCGCGTCGAGCGAGGTGCCCGGGACAGAGCGCGAGTATCACGTCATCCGCACCCCGGCGGCTCTCGACGAGCTGATCGGCCGGCTGCGGGCCGCCCGACGGTTCGTCCTCGACCTCGAGACGACCGGTCTCAATCCGCGCCGGGCGGCGATCGTCGGGATCAGCGTCGCCATCCGGCCGCACGAGGCCTTCTACGTGCCCACCAACCTGGAGCCGCCGATGTTCGGCGAGACGGCCGCGAGCGCCGCTCCCGTCGCGGCGGGCTGCCTCTTTCCGGAAGCGCGCGGCCCGGACGACACGGCCGCGGTGCTCGCGGCCTTCCGGCCGCTGCTCGCCGACCCGGCCGTCGGCAAGTGCGGTCAGAACATCAAGTACGACCTCCTCGTGCTGCGCCGCCACGGCGTCGATGTGGCCGGGGTCGTCTTCGACACCATGGTGGCGGCCTATCTCGAGGATCCCGGGGCACGCCAGCACGGGCTCGACGCGCTGGCGCTGCGCCTGCTCGGCCTAAAGAAGATCCCGACCGAATCCCTGATCGGCCGCGGCAAGCAGCAGATCACGATGGCCGAGGTCCCGGTGGAGCGGGTCGCGGAGTACGCCTGCGAGGATGCGGACGTCACGTGCCGGCTCTGGAACCGGTTCGAAAGGCGCCTGGAGGAGCTGGACCTCGTGGCGCTCAACCGCGAGGTGGAGGTGCCGCTGATCGGCGTGCTCGCCGACCTCGAGGACCGCGGCATTCGGGTCGACGTGGGCCGCCTCGCGGCGTTCGGCACGGAGCTCGGCCGGGATCTGGCGCGCCTGGAGGCCGAGCTCCACGAGCTGGCCGGCGAGCGCTTCAACGTGCTGAGCCCCAGGCAGCTCCAGCCCATCCTCTACGAGAAGCTCCGGGTCCACGAGCAGCTGGGCGTCAAGCGCATCAAGCGCACCAAGACCGGCCTCAGCACGGACCAGGAGGTCCTGGAGGCGCTCCGCGCGCACCCCTTCGTGGCGAAGCTCCTCGAGTACCGCACGCGCTCCAAGCTGCTCAACACCTACGTGGAGGCGCTGCCGGCGCTGGTGGATCCCGGCGACGGCCGCATCCACACCTCGTTCAACCAGACGGTCGCCGCCACGGGACGGCTCAGCTCCTCCAACCCGAACCTGCAGAACATCCCCATCCGCACCGAGATCGGCCGGCGCATCCGCGAGGCTTTCCTTCCGGCGGCGGCCGGCTGGAAGCTGATCAGCGCCGACTACAGCCAGGTGGAGCTGCGCGTGCTCGCGCACCTGAGCCAGGACGCCGCCCTGCTCGAGGGCTTCCGCGCGGGCGAGGACATCCACCGCCGCACGGCCGCGCTGGTCTTCAAGGTCGCCCCGGAGGACGTCACCCCGGCGCTGCGCTCCCAGGCCAAGGCAATCAACTTCGGCATCCTCTACGGCATGGGCTCGCAGCGCCTGGCCCGGGAGACCGGGATCCGCGAGCCCGAGGCGCGCGCGTTCATCGACGCGTACTTCGAGCGGCTGCCGGCGGTCAAGGCCTTCCTCGACGGCTGCGTCGCGCAGGCCGAGAAGGACGGCTTCGTCACGACGCTGCTCCGGCGCCGGCGCAACCTGCCGGAGATCCGCTCCACGGACCCGCGCATCAAGGCGCAAGCGCGGAACATCGCGGTCAATACGCCGATCCAGGGAACCGCCGCCGATCTGATCAAGGTGGCGATGGTCAACCTCCACCGCCGCCTGCAGGCGGCGGGGCTCGAGGCGGGCATTCTCCTCCAGGTCCACGACGAGCTCGTCCTCGAGGCGCCCGATGCGGAGGTGGAGGAAGTGATCGCGCTGGCCCGCCGGGAGATGGAGGGGGCATTCCGGCTCGAAGTGCCGTTGCGGGTTGACGTCGGCGTGGGCAGCAACTGGCTCGAGGCGCACGCCTGAGCGGCAGCTCCGGCGCCGACCCGGTGCCGGGCGAAGGCGGGCCCGCGGTCAGCCGCGCTGACGCTCCGCCGCGGCGACGATGTTGCGGAGCAGCAGCGCCACGGTCAGGGGCCCGACGCCGCCCGGAACCGGCGTCAGATGACCCGCAACGGCGCCGACGCTCTCGAAATCCACGTCGCCCACGATCCGCGTGCGCGTCGCTCCGTCGGGCTCGACGTCCGCGATCCGGTTGATGCCGATGTCGATGACCACGGCGCCGGGCTTGACCATGTCGCCGCGGATGAGCCGGGGGCGGCCGGCCGCGACGAACAGGCCGTCGGCCCGGCTCGTGTGGTCGGCCAGTCGCTCGGTGTAGATGTGGCAGACGGTGACGGTCGCCCACCGCTGGAGCGCGAGCAGCGCGAGCGGAGTTCCCACGGTCTCGCCCGCGCCGACGATGACCACGTGGCGGCCCCGGAACGGGAAGCCGGCGGCGTGCGCGAGCTCCACGGCCGCCGCGGCGGTGCAGGGCGGCAGCGCGCTCGCGGCAGGACCGAGCAGGCTCGTGTTCTGGGGATGGATGCCCTCGACGTCCTTCAGGGGGTCGATGTGCACGCGAAGCGCGGCGAAGTCGACCCCGGGGCCGAACGGTTTCACCACAAGGATGCCCGAGAGCTTCGGGTCGCGGTTGGCGGCGTCGAGTCGCGCTCGCACCTGCGCCGTGTCGGCCCCGGCGGGAAGGACCTCCTCGGAGAATCCGATCCCCTCGCGCTCGCACGCCCGCGCCTGTGCCTTCGCGTAGAGCACCGCGGCGGGATCCTCTCCCGCGCGGAGCGCCAGGAGGTGGGGCGAATAGCCACGCGCGGCCAGCCGCGCCAGCCGCGGCCGGATCGCGGCGCGGATCTCCTCGGCGAGAGCCCGGCCGTCGAGGATGTGGGCCGCCATGGCGCTACCGATCTCCTGATGACGGGGCGGCAGAGAGATGCCATTCCTCTCGCAGGCCCCGGCCGCCGCGGTGCGCTGTCCGCTACCGGCCGCGTCGTTCCGGACCGCGCGGGGGCGGTCCGCCTTGCGGCGCCGAGCGCACGCCAGCCCGCGGTTCGACTGCGGCAGCGCGCCGACGCGTACGGCGTAACGGCTGTCGATCGCTGGACTTGGCGGCTTCTTCGCGCCGCCGTGGGAAGTTCGCGTGACACAGTATAGTGCGGGGACTGCCCGCGGCCCACAGCCGTCAGCGGTCAGCGCTCCGCTTGAGCCGTGTGACGGCTGGCCCGGCGGGTAACCGAGATCACGCCCGGCCGCACGTTTCTCGGAATCCGTACCGGACCGCCGGCAGGTTCATCGAACGTCCTGCAAGCTGTGCTCGAGAATGGACTTGCGGATTTCTGCTCGCCGTGCGAAGAGGTTCGGGCGTTACGGTGAGGAGCGGGGAGCTCCGTCGACGGAGGAATCGCCGGCGGGCGCCGCGTCCGGACTCCGTCCGGAACCGCCGGTCGCGCGCCCGCGATTTCCGGGCCCCCGGCCGATGCGGCTCGCAGGAGACCATGTACAGAACGAGCTACACCGGGAGCGGCTGGAACTTCTTCCAGCGCCCCGTGCCGCGGGTGATCAAGATCCTGCTCGGCGCCAATCTCGGCGTCTTCGCGCTGCAGTACGGGCTCAGCCTGGCGGCGGGTTCGGATCTGCTGGGCTCCTGGCTGGCGCTGCGCCCGCAGGCCGCCGTCGAGGGACTGCGCGTCTGGCAGTTCCTGACCTACGCCTACCTGCACAGTCTCGACAACCCCTTCCACATCCTGCTCAACATGCTGTTTCTCTGGATGTTCGGCGCCGAGCTCGGGGAGTACTTCGGGGCGCGGCGCTTCCTCGTGTTCTACCATCTGTGCGCGTTCATGGGCGCGGTCTGGCAGGTGATCGCCGCCTACGCGCAGAACACCACGCTGCCGGTACTCGGGGCCTCCGGCGCGATCTACGGGATCTTCACGGTCTACGCGCTGCTGTTTCCCAACCGTCAGGTCCTGCTCTTCCTGCTGATTCCCATCCGGATGAAGTACCTGATCCTGATCCTGGTGGGCATCGACTTCCTGTCGGGCACGCGGTTTCTGAGCCCCGGAACGGCCCACTTCTGCCATCTCGGTGGGGTCGCGGGGGGGCTCGCCTTCCACTTCCTGCACCGTCGCCTGGAGTCCTTCCTCGCGGGCTTCGAGGCGCGCTCGCAGGCCCGCGAGACGGCGCGGGAAGCCGCCGTCCGCGAGACGGTCGATCGGCTCCTGGAGAAGATCCGCCGCGAAGGGATGCACAAGCTCACCGCGCGCGAGAAACGGTTCCTCAACCATGCGAGCAAGCTCTACCAGAAGGACGATCCTCGCGGCTAGCCTGCTGATCGTCGTGCCGGCGGGGCTGCTGCTCCTGCTGCTCCACCTGGTGCTGCCGCGCCTGCGCGAGGAGAACTTCAAGCGCTACTTCGACCGTCCGCGCAAGATCACGAACGAGCAGTTCACCCTCTACGCGGAAGCGGACGACCCGGCGGGCGATGCAGCGGCCGACGTGCTGCGGACCTTCCTCAACCACCTCTACGCGCGCTGGGGCGATGGCGAGCGGCTCGATCTGGTGGGCCAGCGCGAGCTCGAGCATCCGGTGGTGGTGCTGCTGCTGCGCGACCATGCACGGCTCAAGGACTACCACGGGCCGCGCTACCGCACGCAGACGATCGAGTTCAACGCCGGCATGTACGAGCCGATCGCGGGCACGATTGCGCTGGTCTCCGGCCGGCTGTCCGCGCCGGCCGAACTCCGGCGCATCCTCTGCCACGAGGCGACCCACCTGGTGCTGGACCGCCTGGTGCGCGGGGGCAATCACGACTGGAGCCTGTGGCTGAACGAGGGGCTGGCGACCTACCTCGAGGCGAGCCGGCCGCTGGCGGGCGTTGGATTCCGGCTGGGGGGGCTCACGCCGGCGCACGTCGACACGGTCTCCGAGCGGCTGCCGGTCTCGGTCGCGGACGTCCTCGCGCTCACGCCCGCCGATTTCACGGCGCTCGACAACCGCCGGGCGTACGCGCTGGCGAGCGTGTTCATCGGGTTCCTCCTCGAAGGGGAGGGCCGGCGCTACGAGCACCGGTTCTGGCAGTACGTGGCCGCCGAGCGGGCCCCCGGCCCGGTGGCGCCAGGCAGGTTCGAGAGCGTTTTCCGCCTTCCGCTCGGGCAGCTCGACGCCGCGTTCCAGGCCTTCGTGCGCGAGCAGCGCTACCTGCGGTAGCGGGGCGGCATCGCGAACGCCGCGAGGGAGAGCGCGGCCGCCGCGTTTGGGGGTTTCACGATCCGCCCGTGGAGAGTATCTTTTACGAGGCCGGATCGGGCGAGCGCGGTCCGCAGGCGGGCCGCGCGGCCGACCAGACCCCGCGTCGGGGGTGGCTGCCCGCCGCCGGCGGGCGTGCCGGCGCCGTCCGGTCCCAGGAGCTGGAGCAGGATATGACCCCACGCAGACTTGCGCTCGTTCTGGGCGTGCTCTTCCTTACGACCGTCATGGCGGGCGCACATCTCGCCGCGCAGCGCGAGATCGACTTCTGGACCGACTACAAGGCCGCCCTCGACGACCCCTCGGGCTTCGCGAAGCGGCGCGATCTGGTGCAGAACAACCGCACCCTCGTGCACGGCGCGATGACCTACCAGATCTTCGCGATCGCGCAGGCCTGGATCGCGAACAACGAGGAGGACGTGCAGAGTCGCCTGGCCCTGATGGAGGACGTCGGGCGCATGTACGAGACCATCCATCGCTCCAAGGTGATCGAGCTGCGCATCCAGTTCGCCAAGAGCCTGGATGCCGACAAGTCGCAGGACCTGGTGGAGGCGAACGACACCTACAACCGGCTGCTCAACCTGCACAACACCGAGAGAAAGACGCCCCAGCTGGTGGAGCAGATGATCGGGCAGGGCACCGAGGTCATCGAGGGCTTCAAGCGGGCCGGCGAGGACTACATCCTGGGGGAGATCTGCGAGTTCATCTCCCGCTACCATCGGATGAAGGAGGACTACCTCGAGGAGGCGAAGCTCCTCGCGCACGCCCGCCAGTGCCTGGCGCGCCACCGGCGCACGGAGAAGGAGAACGAGGTCGCGCTCCGGCTCCGCCAGATCGAGCAGGACCACGACATCCGGCTGGACCGGACGGGCGGCGAGGCGCCGACGGTCGAGCGCAAGGCGCCGAAGGTGCGCCGGGAGCCCAAGGCGTTCCCGCCGGTGGTGTTGACCTACAAGACCGACAAGGGCCCGGGGACGTTCGACAGTCTGGCGACGCACAACACGCTCGACCACGTGCTCTGGCGGGGCATCGGCGTGGAGAAGGGCAAGGACAAGGCGGCGACCTGGCCGCTCGGGGACGGCTCGGTCATCTGGTGGGAGGGGGGCACCAAGCTCTTCCTCGATCCGGACAACTCCGGGAAGAACCCCGTGCGGCTCAAGGCCGGCGCCGGCACGCAGGCCGTGATGGACATCCCGGTGCACTACGCGCGCGGCACGGGCAAGTACCGCCTCCTCCTGCGCATGCTGGGCGAGACCGAGAAACTTCTCGGCGAAGGGTTCAACTTCAGCTCCTCCACCCGGGTGTATCTGCAGATGGCCCGCGCCTGCCACATGGAGGGCAAGTTCAACGGGGTGCGGTTCATGCTCGTCGACGACAACCTCAACGGCAAGTACGACGACTACGGCCAGGACCTGGTGGCGTTCGACAAGCAGCCGACCCAGCCGCTCAGCCCGGTCATGGACTTCGGCGGCACGCTCTACTCCGTCGCGCGGGTCAAGCCCGAGGGTTCCGAGGTCTCCTTCCAGGAGTACGTGGGCGACACCGGGAAGATCCAGTTCAAGTGGACCGGCGGCCGGGGCGTCACTCCGGTGTTCCTCGTCGTGGTGTGCACGCGCGGCGAATTCCAGAACTGCTTCTTCAACGTGGGCAGCGGCGAGCCCGTCACGGTGCCCAACGGCTTCTACCAGTTCGCCAGGGGCATGCTGGCCCAGGGACAGGGCAAGAAGATCCGGTTGGCGACCATCGCCACGGGAAAGAGCGAGGTCTTCGAGGTCGAGGAGAACACGACCACCGTGAAGGAGCTCGGCGCGCCCTACGACATCGTCTGCGCGATCAGCCAGGCCCCCGAAGGCGTGCAAATCCGGGGCAAGGACGTCAAGATCTACGGCGCGATGAAAGAGCACTACCAGCACTTCTATCCGGATTCCTACACCCCGGTGCTGTCGGTCCGCGTCGCCGGCAGCGGCGCCCGGATCGTCCAGAACAAGAAGCTCGGCCGCCCCGACGGCAACGACGCCATCCGCAAGGAGGGCGGCTGGGACAACATGTGGTATCCCACGGACTTCGAGTTCAAAGGCGCCCTGGACCAGCGCTACGAGGTGAAGGTCGACCTGGACACGCCGCTGCTGGGCAAGTTGAAGGGCAACTGGAACGAGGCGGAGATGATCGTCGGCCCGTAGCGCCGGTTCCCGCACCCCGATCAGCGGCCGAGCTGATGGCGCTCCAGGAGCTTCAAGAGCGGGTTGTTGGCCGGGACGCTTCCCGGGGGAGGAACCGCGCCGACGGGAAACCCGCCCAGCAGCGGGTTGAGGGCGGGAGTCGTGCCGGAGCCCGGCGGGGTGGCGCCCGGGGTGGCGGGGCCGCCCGCGGCTTGCGGCGCGCGCGGGTCCTTGGGTTCGAGCGCAGCGAGCTTCGAGCTGTCCTCGCTCATTCCCGGGGGGAGCGCGACGATCCGGTAGACCTCCTGCCGGCGGAACCGATCGACGCGCCGGGCGCCGGGCTCCTCCTCGTCCTGCGCGGCGGGCGTGCCGAGCGAAACGGTGAGCATGATCAGCACCAGCCGCGGCAGCCCGTCCTCCGGGGTGTACTCCCAGTGCTCGCGGCCCTTGTCCCAGGCGATCTCGGTGTCGTCGCGCCCGAGGAACTTGAGATCGAACGCCTCCACCTGATCGTGGAGCAGCGCGAACCGCCCGCCCTCGCTCGCCTTGCGGTCCAGGATCGCCTCGCGCCGGTACAGGGACAGGTAGCCCTCGCGGGTGCGGCTGGCGACTGCGGTGTAGGTGATCTCGCGGAAGCCGGACACGCCCACCGGATCGTGGTCGAGCGTGGGCAGGCGCGCGGGGGTCGCGCTGATCAGGGTGAGGCAGTCGGCAGGCAGCGAGAGCTCCGTGTTGTCCTCCGCGACGAAGGGCTTCTCGCCGTCGAACTCGGCCACGTAGACCGTCGCGAGATCGGCGGCGATCATGTCGACGATCCGGTCGGCCAGGAGGGCGGCGTCGTTGTAGCCGGCCAGGCGCGCCTGGGTGGTCAGCGTGCCGTGGACCACGCCGTAGAGCACCGCGCAGATCATCGCCGTGAGCGTGATCGCCAGCAGCACTTCCACCAGGGTGAAGCCGGCGTCTCGCCCGCGGTGGGGGGGCGCGCCGCAGCGCGTACCGCGCGTTTCTGTCTGCCGCATCGTGGGTCCTCCTCCGGGACCGGCCCGATCCGGACCGCCGCCGACGCGCGGCCCCCTCCCGGAGGGGGTGGCGCGCCCGGTGGCTCTCCTATCGGCCCCGCGGCGCGCCGTCGCTCGGCAAGCCGCCCAGGGCGCCGCCCAGGGCGCCGCCAAGCGCCTTGGCGAGCGCTTGCGCGTCGGCCTCCTTCAGATAGTATGTCGTCACTTCCAGCACGGAGAAGCCCTCGTCGTTGCGCGCGGGATACGTGACCTCCACCACGTAGCGCTTCAGCCCTTCCTCCGCGGGCGCCTCCCCCGCGAGCGGCTCGGCGGCGCCCGGCCCCGGCGTGGCCGGCGCGTCCGGTTTCTTGGCCGGGTCGTTGAGGAACTCGAGCTCCGCCTCCGCGAGCTCGACCATCTCGACCTCCTTGATGCGCCAGTGAAAGCCGGGATACTGCCGCTCGTCGAACGCGTCTGCCTCGCCCGCCGTGTAGTCCTTGCCGCCGTGGATCTCCTCCAGGATCTGCATGGCCAGCCGGCGCGCCGTCCGAGCGTTCTTGGCGGCGGCCGTCTGGACGATCGCCCGGTCGCGCACGATCAGCAGGCTCACCACCGTGACCGAGAAGATCGCCGTGGCCACGACCACCTCGAGGAGCGTGAGCCCCCGGTCACTGCCCGGGGAGCGCGTCCACGACACCATCGAACTCCTTCCAGAAGGGGTGCACGGCCACGCGGCCCGTGAGCCCGTTCACCTCCACCGTGATCCAGTCTTCTTCCCCCGCGCCCTTCAGGTAGGCGTGGTGCGAGACGCAGGACCCCAGCGGCGTGAAGTCGAAGCGCTCGATCGAGCGCTCGGCCGACTTCACGCTACTCACGACGCTGTGCAGCCGCACGCCGCGCGGCAGCTCCCAGGCCTTCTCGACGTGGCGGAGCTCGTCGTGGCGCGGCGCGTCGCGCTCCTCGCCGTAGTAGTCGCGCGTGAGGAAGTAGACGTTTTCGTCGAGGTCGTAGTAGACGTAGACCGGCTGGCCGCCGAAGATCGCCACGCCGCGCGCGAACATCAGGTGGTCGGCGAGCTGCTGGCCCGCGCTCCGCAGGCGGCCCGCGTCGGTCACGCCTTCGAGGTTCATGAGCGTGAACCCGGAGGCGATGACCAGGAGCGCCAGGATGATGACGAGCTCGATCAGCGTGAAGCCGTCCGTCCCGCGTCGTCCGCGGGCGCGGCTCCGATCGCCGGTCGGCCGGGCGCGCGCGGCCATTCCCTCACCGCGTCTTTCCGCTGCCGCGCCGCGTGCTCAGGGTGAGGTAGCTCAGGTCCTTGTCGACCTCCTCTTCCCCGCCCTCCTCGCCGTCGGCGCCGAGGCAGCGGATGTCGAAGCTTCGCCGCGATTTTTTCTCGTAGATGTAGTCGTTGCCCCAGGGGTCGGGCGGGATGGTCTCGCCCTTGAGCTCCGCGGCGATCTCGTCGAGGGACTCGGGAAGCTCGTTGTGCTTGAGGTAGTACATCTCGACCGCGTTGCCGAGCACGTTGATGTCGTTGATGGCCTGGGCAACCTTGGCCTCGTCGGTCTTGCCCAGCAGGCTCACCGCCGCGAACGAGCCGATGATGCCGATGATGATGATCACCACCATCAGCTCGATCAGGCTGAACCCGGCCTCGCGCCTCGTGGGGCGTCTGTTCATGATTCACCTCCTGTCCGCGCCACCGCGCGGGCTGCGCCCGGCGCCGGTCGCCATGGTGCCGGCGCGCCGGCGACGCGGCGCGCGCGGCGTCTCGGGTCACATGCCGCGGAGATCCGAGGACTGGAGGATCGGGATCAGGATCGACAGGATGATGAAGCCCACGACCACCGCCATCACGAGGATGAGCAGCGGCTCGAGGACGGAGATCATCTTCTGCGTCGAGATCTCGATCTCCTCGTCGTACGACTCCGCGATGCGGTCCAGCATCTCCTCCAGTTGCCCGGTCTGTTCGCCGACCGAGATCATGTAGCCGACCACGGGCGGGAAGACGCCGCTCTTCTTGAGCGGCGTGGCGATGTCCGCCCCCTCCAGGATGCGCGTGTGCACGACCTCGATCACGTCGGCCAGCACCGCGTTGTTGACGATGTTCTTGACGATCTTGAGCCCGTCGAGCACCGGGATGCCGCTCTTGAGCAGCGTCGACAGGGTGACCGAGAAGCGCGAGACCGCCTGCTTCTTGAAGACGGGGCCGAGCACCGGGAGCCCCAGCGCGAGGCGGTCCACGATCCGCCGGCCGCGGGCGGTCTGGTAGAACGCGCGAAAGAGGGCCGCCCCGGCGAACGCCCCCAGCAACAAGAGCCACCAGTTCGACTGGACGAAGTTCGACACGCCGATCAGGGTGCGGGTCATCCACGGCAGCTCCTTGCCGCTCTGGGTGAGGATGAGCGTGATCCGCGGCACCACGAAGGTGAGCAGCACGACCACCACGACGGCGGCGATCAGGATCAGGAGCAGCGGGTACATCATCGCCGCCGTGACGCGGTTGCGGAGCTTGGCCTGCTTCTGGACGAAGGCCGCGAGCCGGGCGAGCACCACGTCCAGGTTCCCGGAGGCCTCACCCGCCTTGACCATGTTGAGGTAGAGGTCGTTGAAGTACTGCGGGTAGTGGGCCAGCGCTTCGGCCAGCGGCGCGCCCTGGGTGACGCGTTCCTTGAGATCGCGCAGCGCCACCTCGACATCCCGGTGCTCGACCTGCTCGATGAGCGCGGACAGAGCATCCGCCAGCGGGATGCCCGAACGGAGCAGGGTGGCCAGCTGGCGGGTGACGGTCGCGATCTCGCCGCCGCGCCGGCTGTACACGATGGCCAGCGCCAGGCCGCGCCGGGGGCGCCCGCCGCGAGCCGAGGCGCGCGGGCTGCGCGCCCGGATCTCGACGACGTGCAGCCGCTTGTGGCGCAGCTGCTCGCGGGCGTCGCGGGCGCTGTCGGCATCGAGCAGCCCACTGCGGGTCTCTCCCAGCCCGGTCATCGCCTTGTATTCGAAGATGGGCATCCGCGCTGCCTGATTGCCTCCGTCGCGCCTCCCGGGAAGTGTATCGGATCCTGCCGCCTCGCGGGAGCGGCCCCAACTACAGCACGTCCATCTGGGTGACGCGCAGGACCTCGTCCACGGTGGTGACCCCGCGGATCACCTTGTCCACGCCGTCCATGCGGAGCGTCCGGTGGCCGCGGTCGACCGCCACCTTCTTGATGGTCGCCGCCCCGAGCCGATCCATGACCTGGGCGCGCACCACCTCGTCGATCGGGAGGATCTCGTAGATCCCGGTCCGGTTCATGAAGCCGTTGAAGCAGTGGTCGCAACCCCGGCCGCGGGTGAGCTTGCCGTCGATGAGCCGGTCCGGCGAGAGCCCGAGGAGCTGCATGCGCTTGAGGTCGTTGCCGGCCGGCCGGTACTGCTCCCGACAATCCGGGCAGATGAGCCTGACCAGGCGCTGCGCCATCACCAGCACCAGCGACGAGGCGACCAGATAGGGTTCGATCCCGATGTCGAGCAGGCGGCTGATGGCCCCGGCCGCATCGTTGGTGTGCAGCGTGCTGAAGACGAGGTGGCCGGTGAGCGCCGACTGGATGGCGATGCGGGCGGTCTCCTGGTCGCGCACCTCACCGACCATCATCACGTCAGGGTCCTGACGCAGCAGCGAGCGCAGCCCAGCCGCGAAGCTCAGCCCCTTCTTCACGTTGACCTGGATCTGGCTTACCCCCTCGAGGTGGTACTCGATCGGGTCCTCGATCGTGATGATGTTCTTCTCGGTGGAGTTGAGGCGCTTGATGGCGGCGTACAGCGTGGTGGTCTTGCCGCTGCCCGTGGGACCGGTCACGAAGATGATCCCGTGGCTGCTCTCGATGGCATGCAGGAAGGCGCGGCTGTTCTCCGGCGTCAGCCCGATCTCCTCGAGATCGTAGAGCCGCGCCCCCTTGTCGAGCAGTCGCATCACGATGCGCTCGCCCGAGGACGTCGGCACGGAGCTGATCCGGATGTCCACCTCGTTGTTGCCGAACCGGGTGGTGGTGCGACCGTCCTGGGGCAGGCGGCGCTCGGCGATGTCCATCCGGCCCATGACCTTGATGCGGGAGAGAATGGCGTCCTGGAACTTCTTGGGCGGGCTCTCCATGTCGTAGAGGATGCCGTCGATCCGGTAGCGGATCTGGAGCTTGTCCTCGTAGGGCTGGATGTGGACGTCGCTCGCGCGCATCTTCAGCGCCTGGAAGAGGATCATGTTCACCAGCTTGACGATCGGCCCCTTGTTGGCCATGTCGAGCAGGTCCTCGGACGCGTCGATCTGGCTGGTGAGGCTGATCAGGTCCTCGTCCTCGACGCCCTCGAGCGCGTCCTCGACCGCGTCCTGGCGCTTCTTGTAGGCGCGGTCGATGAGCGCGGTGATCTCGACGCGCGGCGCCAGCACCGGCTCGACCTCGCAGTCGAGCATGAGCGAGAGCTCGTCCAGCGGGTGGAGATCGAGCGGCGTGCAGCAGGCGACCCGGCAGATGCCGTTGCCCGCGCCGATGCCGATCAGGTTGTAGTTGCGCGCAAACTGGACGGGCACCCGGGCGAGGAAGGACTCCGCGACCGCCTCGCGCGAGATCTCGGGCAGATAGGGGATGCCGAGCGCCTTGCCGAAGGCGCGCAGCGTGTCCTCCTCGCTGAGATAGCCCTTCTTCAGGATCAAGCGATCCAGCGTCTGGCCGGTCTCGGACTCGATGCGGACGAGCTCCGCGACGCGGTCGCGCTCGAGCAGGCCTTCCTTCACGAGAAACTGCGCGATCGTCATGGCTGGGGTCTTCACTCCTGGGGCGGCGTGCCGGCGGCACCGTCCGGGGCGCCCGCGCGCCGCGTGCCGCCGGGCGGCGGGACCGCTGGCTCCGGCGGGGCAAGGTCGTCCGCAGGGCTGTGGATCACCGGGCGGTCGAACGCGCCGGAGGCCTCCACGTCGTCGATGGTCCGGTCGCGGTCCAGGAGACCGAAGCGCCGCCCGAACTCCGGATCGACGAGCTCCACCTGGCCTTCGAGGACCGCGATCTCGCGCTTTCTCCGGCTGCTGATCTCGTCGAGGTCGCGGAACTGCGGGTCCGACAGGATCCGCGGGGTCAGGAACAGGAAGAGCGTGTTCTTCTG
Organism: Planctomycetota bacterium; assembly: GCA_016935485.1. GTDB lineage: Bacteria > Planctomycetota > JAFGQW01 > JAFGQW01 > JAFGQW01 > JAFGQW01. Next base: position 52,356 of record JAFGQW010000141.1, read on the forward strand.
CTGGCGCGTCTCGGTGGTGCGGAACAGCGCGCCGAGCAGCGGAATGTCGCCGAGCAGCGGGATCTGCGAGCGGGCTTCCTGCTGATCGTCCAGCGTGAGCCCACCGATCACGACGGTCGCTCCGTTGGGAACGGTGACGGCCGTCGTGATCTCGCGGGAGGTCTTCGGCGGCGGAATGCCCGGGGTGCCCCCGGTCCCGAAGACCTCCACCTTGAACGTGAGGTCCAGCCGCAAGTAGTCGCTCGAGGCGATGTGGGGGCTGATGCTGAGCTCGATGGGGGCCTCGGCGTAGTCGCCGAACGTCTGGGTGCTGACCTGGCCGACGGCGCCCTGGTTGAGCTGGGTGTAGGGAATGGACCGGGAGACCTTGATCGTCGCCTCCTGGTTGTCGTTGGTGAGAATGCTCGGCATGCTCAGGAGGTTGGTGTACCCCTTGGTCTGGAAGGCGCGGATCAGGACCGGGAACAGGAAGCCGTCGCCGTCGAAGATCCCCCCGATCACGCCCTGGTTGCCCACGTTCGGGATGCGGAAGACGCCGTTCTCGCCCACCGAGATGGAGCTCAGCCCGAGGTTGGTGTAGCCGAACGGGCGGAAGGTCTCGGTGAGGTCGTTCTTGGCGTCGAAGTAGCCGAGCTCCACGCCCAGCTCCGTGCTGTCGGTGTGCTGCACCTCGAGGATCGCCGCCTCCACGAGGACCTGGGGCTTGCGGACGTCGAGCTCCTTGATGATCTCGACCACCTCCTGGACGCGCGTCTTGGTGCCGCGCAGCAGCAGCGCATTGGCGCCCTTGTCCGGGACGATGTCGACCTTGTCGCCGCCGGCTGCCGTCTGGAGCGTTCCCTGCGTCGGCCCGGCCGATCCCCGGCGCGCGGTGCCGGCGGTGCCCTCCATGATCTCCTTCAGGGTCTTCGCGAGCTCCTCGGCTACCGAGTTCTTGAGGCTGTAGACGGTGACCCGGCCGGTGGTGAGCGGCACGTCGGTGTCGAGCTGCTCGACGAGTCTGCGGATCTTCGCGTGGTCCTCCGCCACCGCCCAGACCACCAGGCGGTTGGCGCGCTCGTCGGGGATGATCTTCGCCGGCGGCGCCTGCTTCGGCCCGCCGAAGGGCTGGGGGACTCCCGGCTGTCCGCCGCCCAGGCGCGATCCCTCCTCCTGGACGATCTGGCTCAGGATCGCCTCCATCTCGCCCGCGTCGGCGTAGGCGAGCTGGACGATCTCGAGCGTCTGGTCGAACTTGGTGCCCTGCTTGTCCATCTCGCGGATCAGGCGGGCGAGATTGTAGACCTCCGGCCCGAACTCCACGATGATGAAGGCGTTCTCGCTCGGCGCGGGGATGATCGCCGCGCCGTACGCGGTGGTCGTGGGATTCAGGCGCTGGATCTGGGTCTGGATCTGCTGGACGTTGACGTGCTCGACGTGCACGGTCGTGACGATCAGCTCGTAGGTGTCGCGGTACTTCTCGAGTTCCTCTTCCGGCACGAACACCTTGTAGCTCTGGAGCAGCGTCGGCTGATCGAGGGTCTCCACGAGGAGGAACGGGGCGCCCGGCGGCCCGACCGGCACGAGGGCGAACTTGTGAACGCGAAGGTTGGTCCGGACGAAATCCAGGAGCGAGCTCGCCGGGATCCGCATCTCCTCGGTGACGATGACGACCTTGTTGGCCTGGCCGCCGCCCGGCTGGCCCAGCCCCAGCTGCGACAGCGCCTGCTGGGTCCAGATGAAGGGGATGTTGAGCGCAAGGCTCGCCCAGTTGATGAACTGGTCCAGGGGGAGCCCCTTCGGATAGGTGGAGAACGGAAAGACCTTCTCGCCGTTGTCCTCCGGGCGGTCGTCTCCGCCCGGCGGGGCGGGAGGGGGCTCCTCCTTCGGCGCCTCGGCAGCCGGCGGCGGCGGAGTCGGCGGCGCGGGCGGCTCTTCCTGCTGTGCGGGGCCCATCCGGGCGAGCGCCAGGAGCAAGGCTGCCATCATGGCGATCCGGTGGAGGCTGGGGCGCATTCGGCCTTTCCTTCCCGTATCGGAGCTCGCTCGCCGGCACCGTGGCCATGCGCGCCGCGGAGCGAGCACTCCCGTTCACAGGCGGGTCCGCAGACCCGGCTCCCGACACGCGCACCGCCCCGGAACACGGCGCGGCCACAAGATGGGAGCCGCCAGATTGTTGCCGCTTAGACAGGCCCAGAAAGGGCTTATTCCGCCGAATCGGCCGGCCCGGAGCGCCTCGCCGCACGCGCTCGGCACCCGGCGCAGCGCGGCACCGGCATCCGGTACCTCACGGGCGCACTCTCGCGGGTACGCCCGGGGGCCCGCGCGAGATCAGCCTTCCGGTTTCGAGCGAGATTCTCGTTCCGGTCCGCGAGCATGGAAAGCTATTCTTGCGCAGCCCCTAACAGCAAGCGGAACAAAGTCTTGCGCATCCGTGATCTACCAGCAATGTGAAGGTATCCCTGGCAGCCCTCCGCGGCCGAGGGGAAGTTCCGGGTTGTCCAGTGCCGATCCGGTTCGCCAAGGTCTCGGCAACCTCTTCCAATAAAAGCACTTGCAGCGCTCGAGCGAAGGGAGGTGGTGATCGGCCGGTCCCGGGATCCCGGGCGGGACGGAGCTCCCGCCCGGGCCTCGATCCAGCAGAACGTCGGCAACCCTAAGGAACGCTGTGAGTAACGCCGATATAGGTGGCGGCCGATCTCTCGGCACTGCCTCGGACAACCGCGGCCTGGGGCGCGTCGGAAGCGGAGCAGTGGAAACGAAGAGGTCGCTTGATGGGGAGCACGAGATGCCCACGATCACCAAGAAGGAGCTGGTCTATCGGATCGCCTCGAAGACCAACCAGAAGAAGGTCGTCGCGAAGAGGATCATCCAGTACTTCATCGATGAAGTGATCAGCGAGCTCGAGAAGGGCAACCGGCTCGAGTTCCGCGAGTTCGGCGTCTTCGAGATCAAGGAGCGCGCTCCTCGGGTCGCCCGCAACCCGAGAACCGGCGCGGTCGTGGAGGTGGCGGCCAAGAAGATCGTGCACTTCAAGCCCGGTCGCCTCATGAAGGAGCGCGTCTGCGAGCCCGTTCCGGCCCGGCCGACGCGAGCGCGCAACTGGGCGGAGCAGCCGGCGGCCGCCAATCAGGGCTGAGGGGCCGGGGTCGGTTCTCTTCCCGGCGCCGCAGGGCAGACGAGCGGGCGGGAGTGCAGGCGCTGTTCGCGAGCGTCGCCCCGTCGGCTTCTCTGCCCGCTCCGGGCCGGGCGCACTCTCAGGCCGCGCTTCACCGCGCGTCGGCACGGTCCGCCAGAAAGCGCTGCCAGGCGCGGGCGGTCACGCGGTGGATCCTCTCGTAGCTCGGATCCGGACCGTACCGGCCCGCGGTCGGGCCCACGTAGTAGCGGCGCACGCGCGCCAGCTCGACCGGCAGCTCGACCCGCTCGTAGATCCGGTAGAGCCCTTGCAGGCCGCGATAGCGCGTCTCCCGGTCGCCGTCGAGCGCTTCGCGGAGCAACGCGATGACCTTCTCGCTGGCCAGGAAGCTCGCGGCAACCACGATGCGGCGACCGGCAGAGCCCCTGGCGGCCTCCCGGTGGAGGTCGAGGAGGCGCGTCAGCACGTCGTCGCGATCACCGAACGGAGCCAGCAACGCCCCGAGCCTCTCGGCCGGCACCGCGGAAGCTGGGTCAACGAGCTCCTGGAGGCAGCGCGCCACGGCGAGGCTGCCCCGACCCAGGTCTGCCGGCGGGGCGGCGGGCGGGCTCGACGCACGGCCGGTCGCCGGGAACAGATGCTCCTCGACCAGGCGCTTCTCGCTGCGCGGCAGCGCGAAGGGCAGCGACCCCAACTCGCGCAGCGCGTCCCGCGCCGTCTCCTGGAGCGCCGGATCGGGAGGCGCCTCGGCGAGCGCCGCCAGGATCCGGAGGCAGACGTCGTCGGCTTGCTCCACGAACCGCGCCTTGCGCTCGGCGTCGGACTCCGACCAGGCGCGCGCCTGGTCCCGGATCACGGCCGCGGCGAGCCGCATTGCGAGGCCTCGCGTCATCCAGGCATGCCGGGCATCGTAGACCACGCTGCGATCGAGCACCTTCGTGTAGAACAGCAGCGCCTCCCCGGGACCGGCATGGCCGCGCCAGGCGTGGAGCAAGGTCCACTGGTGCAGCGGTTCGCGATCCAGGTTGAGGGCCAGTTCCTCGCCGTCCCGGACCATCCTTGCCTGGGCCTGCCAGCCCGTGATCAGGTGGATGCCGGAGGCCAGCTGCGCGCCGAGCAACGCGGTCGACACCAGCCAGAACACCAGCGCCCAGACGACCAGCTCCTTGCCCCGGTGGCGACGCGCCCGCACGACGCTGAAGGCGAGGATGTTGAGCGCGAACAGCACCAGCGCCGTCAGCAGCACGGCGGTGAAGTAGATCGCCACGCCGGTGCGCAACCGGGGGAGATCGGTGGCCGCGAGAGCGCGCACCAGCTCCGGGCCCCAGCCCACGCTGTGGACCAGGTCGAGAAGAAGCTCGCTCGCCAGACCGAGGGAGGCCAGACCGGCGAGCAGCGCGAGGGGGAAAACGCACAGGTTCACGAGGAACACGAACACCGCGAACAGCGACAGCCGCGGCCCTGCGTCGCGGCGCACGGGGACCGTGTGAACCGCAGCGGCCGGCCGCCCCGGCAAAGACCGCGGGGGGAACGCCCCTGGCCCCACGGCTCCCGGACCGGTCGGCAGCTGTTCGAGGTAACGCGAGGAGCGCTGCACCCAGCGGAGACAGGCCCAGTAGAAGACGGTGAAGAACGTGAGGTAGAGCAGCTTCAGGGAGCCGCGGTAGGAGCTGGCCGTGAACAGCAGGGCGACGACGAGCAGCAGCGAGTAGGTGAGGAAGGGATGGTTGAAGACGAAGTAGATATAGCGGTGATAGAACCCGTAGACGAACCGGTAGCCGCGGCCACACTGCGTGCAGTAGACCGGCTTGCCGCCCTCGGCGACGACCTCCGGCGTGCTCTCACCGCAGCCAGGACACTCCAGTCGCATGGTCCACCCTGCCTCAAGCGCTCGTCCGCGAGCCCGGGTTCAGTGTAGTATCCGGCCGCATTCGCGCCACGGCGGCGGATATTTCCGCGGCGGGGCGGAGCCGGGTTCCCGGATGGACTCGTTTTGTATAGTTAGGACAATTTGCTTGACCGGCTTCTCCGGCGTGATAGGCTGTCCGTGGGTAAGGCAACGCCGGATCCCGCCAGACCCGGATGAGACGGCTCCCGGACGCTCGCGACCTGTCGCGGCCCCGGCCGGCGCTCGACCTTGCCGGAACCTGGAAAAAATTGGCTATCCTCGGGGTACTTTCCGCACCTGCATAACCGACGATAA
>JAFGQW010000142.1 GCA_016935485.1 Planctomycetota bacterium
CCTACAACACAAGCCGGTGCGGCAAAGGTGAAGACCTGGTTGATCCTGATCGCGGCCTCGACAGTGCTCGGGGCCGCGGCGATCTGCTTCAGCGACGGTCCGGTCCTGGACGGACCCCTCACGCTGGCCGCGGCGGTTCCTGACACGGACGCCGCGCCCGCGCCTCCCGCGAGCTCCGCGGCTCCCGAGAAGTGCCCCCCGGTGCGGCCGGCGCCGCCGGCCCAGCCCTCGCCGGCGCCTTCCCGGGTCGCTCCGGACGGGTCCGCCGCGCCGCGCGCCCCGGGCGCCGCGGACTCTCCGGCAGGCCAGACCTCGGCGGCGGATGCCCGCCTGTTCGAGCGCCTCGGTGCGATTCTCGTGGAACTGGAGGCCTCCGGGGAGGTTTCTGACACGTCCCGGGCCGAGTTCGAGGCGTGGCTGGAGCAGGATCCGGAGACGGCGCTCGCCGCGGTCCGGTTCCTCTTCAGCGGCCTGCCGGGCGGGCTGGGGCCGGCGCGCCCGTTCCTGTTCCAGGCGTTGATCGACATCGATCAGCCCGCGGTCACCGCGGAGATCAAGCGCCGGATCGACGAGAAGCGCCAGGAGCTGCTCGCCGCCTTGCCGCAGACGCCGGAGCAGACGCACGACGCGCTCCTCTTCGGCGACCCCGCCGTGCAGCGGCGGGTGGTCCGCGCCCTCAAGCCGACCGATCTCGTGGACCCCGTGGTGCTCGACTACCTCCGCACCACCGCGCGCAACCCGAGCGCGAGCTGGGAGCTCCGCAGCGCTGCGATCACCGCGCTCGGCCGCGTGGCGTCCTCGGAGTCGGCCGCGTTGCTGCTGGGCATGCTGGCTACCGCCGGCCAGCCCGTGGAACGTGCGGCCGTCCTCCGCGCGCTCGCGAAGCACGTCGGCGTCCACCCCGGCGTGACCCAGGCGCTCCTCGATCAGGTGTTCGACCGCGGCCAGCCCCTCCCGGTCCGGCGCTTTGCGGTCAGCGGACTGGCGGGCGCTCCGCCCAGCGCCGAGATCAAGAACACGCTGCTCGAGCTGCTCAAGCACGAGCCGGACGCGCACCTGCGCCGCGCCGCGATCAGCGGCCTCAGGAACTACCGCGAGGAATCTGACCTGCGCGAGGTACTCCGCACACTCCGCAGCCGCGAGAGCGACCCCGAGGTGCTCGCTGCGATCGCGTTCATCCTCGGGCCCTAACGCCCCGCGCCGTCGTCCTCACGGCACGCCGATGCCGTAGTAGACGAACCCTTGCTTGCGCACGCGCGCGGCGTCGTAGATGTTGCGCCCGTCAAAGATCACCGGCTGCTTCAAGCGCTTCTTGATCTCGTCGAAGTCGGGGTGGCGGAACTCGTTCCACTCCGTCGCGACGATCAGGGCGTCGGCGCCGTCGAGAGCGTCGTAGTTCCGGGCGGCGTAGTGCACGCGGGTCCCCAGCACGCGGCGGGCCGCCGGCATGGCCTTCGGGTCGAAGGCCGCGATCGCGGCGCCGGCCTCGATGAGCTTGCGCACGATCTCGAGCGAAGGCGCCTCGCGCATGTCGTCGGTGCGCGGCTTGAAGCTGAGTCCCCACAGGGCAAAGCGCTTGCCCTTCACGTTGCCGGCGAAATGGGCCAGCACCTTCTCGGCGAGCCGCTCCTTCTGCCGCACGTTCACCTGCTCCACCGCGTCGAGAACCTGGAGCTCGCAGCCGAGCTCGCGGGCGCTCCGGACGATCGCCTTGACGTCCTTGGGGAAGCAGGAGCCGCCGTAGCCGATGCCCGGAAACAGAAACGGAAAGCCGATCCGGGAGTCCGAGGCCATGCCTTCCCGGACCCGGTTGACGTCGGCGCCGATCCGCTCGCACAGGTTGGCGATCTCGTTCATGAAGCTGATGCGCGTGGCCAGCATGGCGTTGGAGGCGTACTTTGTCAGCTCGGCGCTGGGGATGTCCATGCAGAGGATCGGCCGGCCCGTGCGCACGAACGGCTGGTAGAGTTCCTTCAGGATCTCGGCCACGCGCACGTCGTCGGTGCCGATCACCACCCGGTCGGGCTTGAGGAAGTCGTCGAGCGCGGTGCCTTCCTTGAGGAACTCCGGGTTGGACGCCACGTCGAACTCCAGATCCGTGACGCTGCGGATCCGCGCGCGGATCTTCTCCGCGGTGCCGACGGGCACGGTGCTCTTGGTGACGATGATCTTGTAGCCGTTCATGGCGCGGCCGATGTTCTCGGCCGCCTGCAGCACGTACTGCAGGTCCGCGGAGCCATCCTGGTCCTCCGGCGTGCCCACCGCCATGAAGACGACGAGCGCCTCCTGGACCGCCTTGGCGCCGTCCGTGGTGAACGAGAGCCGTTCCTCGGCGGTGTTGCGCTTGACCAGCTCCTCGAGCCCCGGCTCGTAGATCGGGATCACCCCGCGGTTCAGGTCGTCGATCTTGGCGGTGTCCACGTCGACGCAGGTCACCTTGTTGCCGCTCTCGGCAAAACAGGTGCCGACCACCAGACCGACGTACCCGGTCCCGAAGACTGCGATTCTCATCCTGCTTCTCCGGAGTGTCGCTAACTCACTCGTTGGAAACGGCTTGCATCAGGTGGCCCGGTCCCCCGCACCGCCGCGAACGCGGAAAAATAGCACCGCCGGCGCGCCGTGGAAAGCCCGGTTCCGACCCTCCTTTCGGCAATCGCGTGGACCGGGCGAAAGGCCTTGCTATAAGGAGTCCCGGCGGCCGCGGGAATCGGGCGCCGGCGCCAGGCCACGGACCCGCTCGCGGCCCGGCGCGGCGAACACCCGGCTCGGCGGCCCGGTGGTTTCGGCCTGACCGCCGGGGCGCCGGCTGCCGCCTCCCGGGGACGCCGCGTCGTCCGCCTCTCCTCGTGGGCGATTAGCTCAGCTGGCCAGAGCGCCTGCCTTACACGCAGGAGGTCGCAGGTTCGAGCCCTGCATCGCCCATCCGCTTGGGCTCTCCACCGAGAGCCGGAGGACCCTCATTCCGCGCGCCCAATGCGAACCACGGAGGCGCGACCGGTTTCGACTTCCCCGCTGCCGAGCACCTCACCATCTCGCGTGACGACGACGCGGTACACCCCCGCTGCGACCTGCGCGTGGACTGCCTGGAATCCGTGTCTCGACCTCGCTGCTTGACCGCGAACGTTCGGCGGGCCATCGTACCACAGCTCGCCTCGCTGATCTCTCACCTGAACGCGAACCTCACCATCACACCTCGCGAACGGGCGCCCACCGGGCCGACGCTTCGGCGACGGCAGGTCTCCCTGCACCAGTTCTTCTTCGAGAAGCGACGGGTACAGGAGACCGACCCAGAGCAACGCCTCCGGCTTTCCTTCGAGTTCCAGCGCCATCTCGCCCTCGCGACTCACTTCGAACCGCCCGCACAACGCGATCCAACGTGCATCCTCCCTCTCGCCCCGCAGCGCGGCAAGGATCCGATAGGAACCTCGACCCACGCCCCGAAACACGAATCGCCCAGACGCATCCACGGGCGCTTCGCTAGCCTCGTCTTCGCCATACAGCACCGCCAGTCCGCCCGAAAGCCCCCCGTCTACCGTCACCTGACCGCCGATTTCCGCACCGGTCCCGAGATACACCGCGTGCTCCCCAGCTTGGCCGTTCCCCGGCACCTGCAGCACGCCCGACACCGACCCGAATCCTGGCGCCGACGCTCGGAGCCCATAGGCCAGGGGGCCCGGAACCTCGTTGAACGTCACCGTGCCTGTCGGCGCCTCCGCGCGCCCCCATACCACTCCCTCGCTCTCCAGCCTGACGCGCACCGGCACCTGAACCAGCTCGTTGCTCGCCTTGTCGAAGACTCTGATCGTGATTTGCGCCAACCCGAAGTTCATGACGTCCAGTCCCTCGATGCGAACGGCCAGTTCCTCGCCGCTCCCCGGCAACACGTAGCTCGCTCTGCCGAAGAACGGTCCCCGACTCTCATGTGGATACGCCGCCAGCAGTTCCACCGGGCCCACTCCCAGCCGATGCTCCCGAAACCTCCCCTCCGCATTGGTTGGCTGCACCAGCAGTCTCTCCAGAACGCCGCGCTGACTGGGCGCGATCTCCTCAACGCCACCCCTGAGGAACACCACAGCCCTGGCTACCGGGTGCCCACTCCCATCCGTGACGCGCCCTCGCACGGTCACGCCAGCGTCCAGCACGAACCGTCGCTCCCGACCGATCCAATCGCGATCCACTTCCTTAACCAGGCTCGCGAAATCAGGATGAGTGATCTGGATCTGCGGCATCGATTGGCTCGAATCGCGATCTGGCACCGGGTAAGGAAACGAGAACCGTCCTTGCCGGTCGCTGTAACCGCGCTCCCACCGCATCGTTATCCTGGCCCCCACGATGGGCGTGCCCTCGCGGGTCTCTACCGTGCCGTGCACGAGCACCGGCGCCGCATCCGGGGTCACCATCGGCGGCAGAGCCGTCGAGCCATCCGGAAGAACCACGGCACCTGCGCTCGCCCTTGGCTCTCTCCGCGACTGGACTGTGACCTTCACCGGACCCTCCGGTAGCTCCGGGATCACGAACTCGCCGGCCTCATTCGAGGTGGCCTCCCACACGGTAAGCCACGGCGGCCGAGTACTGTCCTCGCTCTCCGGAGAGTACTTCAGACGACCCTGCCGCATTCGCCGCGCGACGACGCCGCTCTCCGGCCACACCCCGCTCGATGCCGGAAACGCGACCACTCGTTCGCCTGGTGCGCACGCGCCGTCCTGCCGCACCACTCTGCCCGAGACGCGCCCCGAACGAGCCAAGGTGAGAACTTTCTGCTCTTCGTCATTCACTTCCACAAGATCCGGAGCCCGCCCGTTCGAGCTCGCCCAAAGATAGATGCGCCTGCCCCTCCGAATCTTGTGCGCATTGGCGACGGGCGGATCCGCGGGAGCCTCCGGAAACCGGAATGTGCCCGCTTCGTCCGTGGTGGAACGTGAGATCATGCGGGTTCCGTAGGAGCGCCGTCCCTCCGCATCGCCGCCCTCGTTCTCGACGATCCAAAGCTCCACTGTCGCCCCGGCAATCGGATCCCTCGACTCGGCACGGACCACGCTTCCCTGCACCATACTGCACTTCGCGAGCGTGATCGAAAGGGAAATCGACCTCGCCTCCCCATCGCTGATCCGCAGAAGCGTCGGCGAAAACCCGGGTGCAATCGCTTCGATCGTCGGCATGATCGGCACCTCTGTCAGCGAGAACTCTCCGCGATCTCCGGCCACGACGGTGCCGCTCGGAAACCCATGCGGCCCGGGCCGAGACCTCCAGATGACCGTGGCGCCGGCGATTCTGACACCACCCGGATCTACCACGATGCCCTGAATGCTCTGGCCCTGGCGCAACGTGATCAACAGCTCCTTCGCGCGAAGGGGCACGCCCTCCATCACCGCTAGCGCGAATCCCGGGGCGCGCGCATAGATCGTGCGATTGACCTCATTCCCCGCGACCGAAAACGGCCCCAGCTCAAACCGGCCATCCGCGCCGGAGCGTGCGTATCGCCGGAGTTCTTGAGTGCTCCGGCCCGACCAGAAAGCCTTTGCCTCATCCGCCCCCTCGGCGTACGCAATGATCGCGCCAGCTACCGGTTCCCCTTCCGCGGTCAGAACGAGGCCCCTGACGTGGAGCGTCTGCTTCTCCGGCGTGCTCCCGTCGGGGGCAACCTCAACGTCTCTGCCTCCCGGAACCGGCCTGATTGCCGGCTCTGGCTGCGCTTCCTTTTCACCGCGCCGCCGGCGGCGTTCGGGGGTGGAGTCCACGCCTTGCTGCGGCTCGGCTGGCGATGCCGCCGGCACGGCTGGAGGCGGAGCTTCTCCTGCGGCCATCAGCCGCCAGACCAAAACCAGCCCGCCAAGCACGAGGATTGCTGCGAGCGCTGGTCCGCCGCCACGAGACATGTGACACCTACCGCTCGTACCCGGGTTAGTGGTGGCACAACACCCACTCGGGTGCCGGGCCATACGAAGGACGCTGCCGCTCGAGCCTGGGGTCAGCTTATCGTAATGACATCTGTATCCCAGGCCTGCGTTTCACTTCCATCCGTGGCATCGGCCTTTCCCGTGACCTGCTTGTCTCCTGGGGTTGTCCACATCCAGAATCCGGCATAGCCACTGATCACTGATCGCGCCGTTCTCGTCGGCCGTGCGCTCTCGCTCCGGTTCTGGAGTCTGACCTTCGGCAGTGATGTTGACCTTGTACGTCTTGCCTGGGGTCAACGCCGTCATCGTGAAACCACATGCTTCTGACTGGTTTACCGTCCCGACGTTGGGGTTCATGCTCAAGGTGACAGCCGCGTGCGCGTCGTAGGCGAACGCCATCAATGCAGCGCAGGCGAAAAGGTATGCGATGAGAGTCCTCATTCGCACTTCCTTCCTCGGGTTGGGGCTCCGTGCCCGACCTGCGTTTTCCCGCGGCCCACGATACCCGCGTTGGCGGGCTTCCGTCAACCCACGGTGGGCGTCGAACTTGTCCCAGGTCTCGACGGCAGCGGGCGCCGCATCAGAGCTCAATCATGCAAGCCACCTCCTTTCCACGCGCCCCAGGGTCCCGTGTGGCGAGGCCCCTCACCTACCCCACGACGCGATTCACACTTCACCGACGGTGTGCGGGCTCCTGCTCTCCTTCCCGATCGCAACCGGTGAAGCACTCGCGTGTTAGACAGACGAGCCAACCCGCGGAGTCGTCATTTCGCTCGCGGGTGCCGGCGTCTGCCGGCCGGACCTCGTGGTCGCGAACTACGGCGACCCCTGCGACCGCCCCTGGGCCCGGGAGGAGGTCCTGTCCAGATCGCCGGCGGTGTGCTACCCTCCGCGCATGCCGCACTCAAGACTCCGGACGATTGTGCGCCGCATCCGGCGGGTCGAGAACGGGCGCACCCGCGCGTGATCGAGCCGGCCCCGGTCCATCGAGCAGGAGACTTCCCCGTGCGCTTTCCTTGCCGACCCGGGCTCACGCTGGCGGTGATCCTGGCGCTCGCGGCCACCGGCGCCCGGGGGCTCGCGGCTCCGGGGGACCGGACCCATCGCGTCGACGAGACCTACAACGGGCGGCCGTTCGAGTACACGATGGAGCGGACCGCGGAGCACGAGACGCTGGATTCCGCCATGGAGAGGCTCCGGTGAGACGGGTGTTCAGGCCGCGGGTCGCTTCGGTCGTCTCGTGCGCGGTGCTGGCCGCGGCGCTCCTGTGGACGGCCGCGTTCTGGGCGGGAGTGCCGCCGGCGCCCTCGGCAAGCGCGCGGGCCCTCACGGCGGCGGAGGCCCCGGCGCTCGAGGTCGTCCGGCGCGTGCCCCACGGGGTGCTGGCCAGAGCGGAGGGCAAGCGTTTCCTGCTGCTGGCGGGCACGCCGGAGGAGATGGGCACGGCCCACGGCGCGCTGCTTGCGGCCGAGGTCAAGCGCTTGACGCGCACGGTGCTCTATGTCGTCGGCGCTGCCGATTCGCTGCGCACGGGCGTGTGGTTCCTCGACCGCATGCAGGAGATCGAGCGGCGCACGGCGCCGCATGTGCCGCCGCGGTTCCTCGAGGAGTGCGACGCGCTGAGCCGCGCGGCCGGGGTGGCGCTCCGCGATGGCCGCTATGCCAACCTTCTTCCCGAGCGATTCCACTGCACCGGCATCGCGGTGCGCGGCAAGGCGACCCGTGACGGTCGCGTGCTCCACGCCCGGGTGCTCGACTACATGACCGA